>NZ_JADEVZ010000025.1 GCF_015207875.1 Dolichospermum sp. LEGE 00240 | reverse complement strand
GACAGTCCCCCACCTCCTCCCTTTGCGCCTCCGCGCCTCTGCGAGAGACATCCGAAATATCAAAAGTCACAGTTACACTAGCTTCCAGCGCCGAACGCCCCTTATGTTTTTGGGCATTATTCACCAAATCCGGTAAACGTTCCGCCCGCATACCCTTAGAACTAGCCAGTCCCAAGCAAAACAGCAACGCATCAAGAATATTTGATTTTCCAGAACCATTTGGGCCAGATATGACGGTACACCCCGGTAGGAGAGGAACAGCAGTAGTCCCACCGAAGGATTTAAAATTGGTAAGTTCAACGCGCTTGACGTATACCATGAGTCACTGGTTAACTGGAAAAGAGGTTAAGTAAACAAGTGTACCAATTATTTATCCTTTCGTGACTAGGAAAGAGGGGAAATTTGGTAATTGATATGCTGTGGGTTCTGGGTATTTAATTGGTCATACTCTAAATGTATGGCGACAATATATTTTAAACGAACCACAGAGACACAGAGGACACAGAGGGAAATACAAGGGGGTTGTTTACATCTGGTTTAAAATTGCTATATGTTAAGTTGCTCATAGATGTATTTATGGAAATTCAAACGCCAGATTGGGTTAAACACGCGGTTTTCTATCAAATCTTTCCTGATAGATTTGCCAGAAGTCAACGTTCCCGTGACAGTTTCTTAAATAATAGCAATTTGGAAGCCTGGGATGCACCACCTACTCTCCAAGGTTACAAAGGTGGTGATTTATGGGGGGTGCTGGAAGAATTAGACTATATCCAAAGTTTAGGGGTGAATGCAATTTACTTTACACCCATTTTTCAATCTGCTAGTAATCATCGTTATCATACCCATGATTATTACCAAGTTGATCCGATGTTGGGGGGAAATCAAGCTTTGCGAGAATTAATAGATGCAGCCCATTCACGAAATCTGAAAATAGTTCTCGATGGCGTATTTAATCATTCTAGTCGAGGCTTTTTCTTCTTCCATGATGTATTAGAAAATGGTTCTAATTCCCCTTGGGTAAATTGGTTTAAAATTCAAGATTGGCCGCTTGCCCCTTATGATGGTAGTTTACCCGCTAATTATGATGCTTGGGCGGGGATTCGCTCTTTACCAACCTTTAATCATGATCATCCAGATGTTAAAGAATACATTATGGAAATTGCTGAATATTGGTTAGAATTTGGCATTGATGGTTGGCGGTTAGATGTGCCTTATGAAATTAAAACTCCGGGTTTTTGGCAGGAATTTCGCCAACGAGTTAAAGGTATTAATCCTCATGCTTATATTGTCGGTGAGGTTTGGACAGATGCCCGTGAATGGCTTGATGGAACGCAATTTGATGGGGTATTGAATTATTTATTTAATGAGGCTGCCATTGCCTTTGCAGTAGGCGATCGCATCGTATTAGAATTAGTAGAATCTCAGAGTTATTATCCCTATCCTGCCCTAGATGCGGCTGGTTATGCAGCCAAAATTCACCGCCTTTTAGAATTATATCCTTGGGAAATCCAACTAACTCAATTAAACGTCCTCAGTAGCCATGATACAGCCAGATTAATTAGTATTGCTAATGGTGATCAAGCAAGTGTAGAATTATGTAATCTGCTGTTATTTACTTTTCCCGGTGCGCCTAGTATTTATTATGGTGATGAAGTTGGTTTACTTGGAGGCATAGATCCAGATTGTCGCCGTGTTTTCCCCCTAAAATCTGATTGGAATCAAGACATTTTAAATACTCACAAACAATTAATTTCTATTCGTCAAAATTACCCGGCTTTACGAATTGGTAATTATCAAGTTCTTTATGCAGTAGGAACAGTTTATGTATTTGCACGAAGTTTAGAAAGTGAAGAATTAATTATTGCTGTGAATGTGGGAAGTGAATCTATCACAGTGAATATAGATTGTCGTAATTTGCCAAATAAACCACATCAAGTTTTATTTGGCAATGGGGAAATTACATGGAAAGATAACAATGTTTCTTTAACTATTCCTCCCCGTAGCGGCTTGATTTGCGGATAAGAGGATGTTTGAAAAGTGGTATTTTATAGCACTGAAACGACCAAATATCCTGCGTACAGATGATGGTTAATTTGTACAGTGCGTAAGTCCTATTGTCTATGAATTTTCAATTTTTAATTGTTGAAGGTTGGGTGTGATTTTGGAATAAAGGGCGCACAATTAAATACCCAGCCGCAAAACCAGTTATCATGATGAATATAATAGTTACTATCAGCCACCAACCATTTAATCCTTTACCCTCAGACTGAGATTGGGGATAGTAGCGAACTTCCTGTTCTTCTATAAATACTGTTTCTGATCCTGGCAAGTTTATATTCGTCCTTGGTGCGGCGGACTCCTGACGACGGTTTTGAGGAGGGGTTGGTTTTGTTGCTGTTTTCGGTCGGAGACGATTTGTTTGCAGACGCGGAGATAATGTGGTAACAGTTGGCTTATGTGTGTGTTTTACCTCGTGATCATGGTCAGGTGTCGGCTGAGGTTGAGGCGGATATTTAACTTCATGATCAGATGGAGATGATGCGGGAGAACTGGGTGATGATGTACTAACTAGCTTTTGCAGTTCTAAGCAAGACTGAATCACTTTAGTAATTTCTTGACGCAGTTGTTGGTTTTCCTGGACTAATTTCTGATTATGACTGGTAATAACATCCAATTTGGATTGGACTGCTTGTAACTCCACTGTCAACTCTCGATAAACACAAAGGGGAACAGAAGGGGAGTAACTATTAGGTAGTTGGTTGTAGTGAGATTCTGTAGTTGTTTTCATGGAGATTTTAGTATCAAAATACGGTGGCTAGAGTAAGGGTACACAACACCAGAATATAATTATTTATGAGATTATGCCCAAGAATAATAGAAAAATGCACAAAAGGCAAAGACGGGGAAAAATATCAGGAGTTGAGAATAAAAAAAGAAGCAAGAAGGGTTAAATAATGAAAACATCAGTATATTAACTGATTTATGTGATTAATACAACATTTAATCAATAAATTTATGTGATCAATAATTCGGAAATCGGAAAAAGTGTCCTCCTGGTCCTTGTCCTTTGCCATTCCTGTTCCCTGTTCCCTTACCACACAAGTAAATTCACAGAATCAAACCGGATTCCTATAGTTCCGACTTCTTAACACCTACCTCCCATCTTTTACCTACCTGCTGAATTTGCAAAGAATTACAAGAATGTAAAAACTTCACAAAACTACCACCAATCTGCAATTGTTTTATTTGTTCCGTAATCGGTTGACCATATTGCTGATAAAACTTACTACCCAAAATACTAATATCCACAAATCGCCGATTATCTGATTTACTTAAATCTATCAAAATATTTTTGATTGCTTGTTCTAAATCTGCGGCAGAACTAATAGCAGATAATCCGCTTGATATTGTAGCTTGTACATGATCTTGACCATCTCCCGACTGGATTTGTTGATGTTCAAAGATTGTGACATATAATTCAGATTTTTCATCAATTTGATGAATGACAATCTCAGATGGATAGTTAATAAATACATCTTTGGCTTTTTTGCCAGGAAAATGATGAGCAATAATTTGACTAATAGTTAATTGATGTTTGCTTTTAAATAATTTAGACAGAATCGAAAGTTTCACCCAATAACTAGCAGTTTGCTTTTGTTGTAATTTAATCAAGCCCTTGATTTGAAAAATAAACTGTTCTATAGAAGGTATTTCTGGCACAGGTTTCAGAGAATAATTAACAGTTTCACTGGTTGCACTATTAAATACCTTAATATTTTCTCCATGTTGACTAACTTGATAAACTAATATCCCATTTTGCTGTAACGTATTACATAAGTTGGTCATTACCTTATCTGAGGAACAAACAAACACTTCCTTAACATTAGGATAGCGTTCATGAATAGAAGAACCCACCGCAATCATTTTCCCATCAGCATTATCTCTACCAGCAGGAACATGAATTAAATCATAGCCACGTTCATGTAATTCTACATCCAATTTTCCGCGATTTGACCAATTAGCAAAAGCAATTTTAACTTGTACAGGAGAATGACAAATTGTAGTTAAAAACTTTTCAGTATTCGCGTTCAGTTGTAGGTTTTCTGCATCTAAAAGTAAAATAGTTATATTTACAGACTGTCGTTGGAGTAAATGATTAGCATTTACATCAATATTTTCGGAATTTAACTGCTCAATATCAGATATTAAATCTGATATTATTTGTGAATTAAAAGCTGCGGGAACAAGCACTGCTTTAAGTGATGATTGCAGTTTTTGTAATAATTCATCCCAGCTTTGAGTTTGGCTGAGTATAGCTCTAAATTTTGCACTCAAAGCCGATTTATTTGTAGATATTTGCCAGTTAATAGTTCGATATTTTGCAATCAATAATTCCGGTTGCTGTTGTTGAATAGCAATAATTGATTGACAAATCTCGACAGAAATTTTTTGTAGTAAGGCAGAATCATGATAGGACATAGCTTACATCGTACAGTAGAGCATCCTGGGCGTAAAGTCTGAAGTCTGAAAATATACTTTTCCAAAATTTAACCTTCAGTAACTTCTATAACTTTAACTGTTACCTTACCTTGTGCCAACTGAATCACTAAATTTTCTCCTATAGTTAATTCTGATACAGAACGAGGAATTACACCATTTTCTGTTATCACTACCGCGTAACCACGCTGTAATACAGATTGAGGGTCAATAATAGCCAATTTTTGGCGTAACATTTCTAAGTGTTGGCTGGCTTGTTGTAATTTTCCCGTTGTTACTTGTAATAATTGCCGCTGTTGCCAAGATAACTTGTCTCTTTCCTGTTCTACTTGTCTATCTAGGCGCAATTGACGCAACCGATGTTTTAATCCTTGAAGTTGCTTTTCCCTAGCTGCTAATGATGAATTGACGGCTGTACACAAGCCGATAATTCGCTGTTGGTGTTGAATTTGTAAATCAGACAGTGACGGGACAACTGTTTCCGCTGCGGCTGTTGGTGTATGTACCCATGAATCAGCAACTAAATCTGTTAAGGATTCATCCCTTTGGTGTCCAATTCCTGTTATTATTGGTATTGGACAATTAGCAACAGCCATAACGACTCTTTCATCATTAAAACAAGCTAGTTCTTCAACAGCACCACCACCTCTGGATAAAATTAATACTTCCGCACGACCATCTTTTTTGACTCTTTCAATGGCTTTAACGATAGATGCTGGTGCTTGTTCACCTTGCACTGTCGCGGGAGAAAATAAGATGTGTAAGCCGGGATATCTATGTTTGAGGGTTTTTTGAATATCACCCCAAGCCGCTGCTGTTGGGGACGTAACGACAGCGATAATTTGTGGATGTGGGGGAATATATTTCTTTCTTTCTATATCAAATAGTCCCTCAGCCTGTAAGCGATTTTTTAGTTGTTGATAGCGTAACGCCTGTAAACCTACACCCGCAGGTAAGGCTTGCCACACTGTTAATTGATACTCTCCCCGTTGTGGATAAATGCGAATACTGCCTAAAATAATTAACTGTTCGCCAGCCACAGGCATTTGTGCCAATTTTGGTACTTGACTTTTCCAAGCTACGCACTTAATAGAGGCTGTACTATCCGTATCTTTTAGTGTAAAAAATAATCCACTTTGGTGATAATTGGCGCTGGAAACTTCCCCAGTTACCCACACTTGTCTGAGAATTTCATCTTGTTCTAAGAGTAATTTTAGGTAGTCGGTTAATCCAGTTACGGAAAGGGCGGTATTAGGAAAGTCAAAGATCATCCGATTTTAGATTTTAGATTTTGGATTAATTCTACTAAGAGAACTCCACAAAAAAGATGAACTGCTTGCAGCAGCCCTTCGCTATCCAACCTTGTGGGATGTGGGATGGGCATCTTGCCCGTCCTTGTATTTACAGTGCTTGAGGAGGCATTCCCTGATAATATATTTCCATATCTTTGAAAATAGGTTACTATGACTACTGAAACGACTACTGGTGCTGATGCTATTGATCAAGCGATCGCCAAAGGAATTGATTTTGATGGCTCTCCTATTCCCACAGCCAAGTTAGAATTGTACAGTCAGGTCATGGGGTTAGAAGCCAATAGACAACGCAGCGGTGTCTCCAATACCATGCGTTCTCGCATCGTTCGGATTGGTGCTAAACATATCCCCCAAGCTGAACTTGATCAAAAGCTGATTGAAGCTGGTTTTGCACCCTTAAAAGAAAAGGAAGTTGCTTTTTTCTACGGTGGTAAGTAAAAGACAAAGAATTCCGTGCAAAAGTCAGATCCCCGACTTCTTAGAGAAGTCGGGGATCTGGTGGTTTATAGTAAACCTAAAGATATCTAGAATAAATTTCAGTTCTAGTGAGAAATTCTGCTAATTTATAAATAATTGGTTAAGCTACGAAGATTTTTAGATCAAGAAACCAAGTCAACCAGGTAATTTATCGTCATATCAACATTCACGTTTCAGGGGTTCTGGTAATGGATATTACGACGCTGCTAATTGTTTGGTTAGTAACGGCTGTTAGTTTGTGGATTATTAGTAAATTACCTTTAGGAGTGGAAATTGATTCTCCTGAAAAGGCAATTTTTTCCGCCGCAGTTTTAGGTATTATTACAGCGCTAGTTAAGCCAGTTCTCAAGGTTTTGTTTGTGATACCAAATTTAGCCACCTTTGACTTATTATCTGGTATCTTTACTTTCATGATTGCTGTTGCTTGTTTTAGTATTGCTGCTTGGTTAGTAGATGGTTTTCGGTTACGTTTTGGCATTTGGAGTGCAATTTTAGGTGCTTTTGCGCTTACTCTTGTCAATAACATTATCTACAAATTATTAGGTGTTTAATTGGTAACTGGTAATTGGTAATTGGTAATTGCTTACTATCACCTATTCGTTATATTATCAATACGAATAATTAAGACATCTAATTTCCGAAAGTTAACTGGGGATTAATCTCTGCAAAATCTGTTTCACAACTATCCCAGTCCAATCAATATCGGCTGCTGTTGTCTGTTTTCCTAAAGTTAATCTAATTCCACACAAAGCTGCTTTGGGAGAATATCCCATAGCTAACAAAATGGGACTAGGTTTTAATTTGCCACTATTGCAAGCCGCACCAGCACTAATACCAATTCCGGCTAAATTTAACTGTCTTACTAAGGTTTTACCGCTGATTTTTTCTCCGTCGGCTGCTTCTAAATAAAAGCTGAGATGATGGGGTAAACGATGAATCTTGTCACCTGTGGGTATTAAACCCGGAACATCTGCTAGAATGGCAAAGAGGCGATCGCGCAATAAGATCAATCTCTCTCTTTCCGTCTCTAATTCCTGTGCTGCTAACTCCGCAGCTACTCCAAATCCAGCAATAGCGGGTGTTGCTTGCGTCCCTGAACGCAGTCCGTTCTCCTGTCCACCCCCACCCAGCAGCGGCATTAATGCCACTCCAGAACGCACATATAACGCCCCTGCACCCAAACCACCATAGATTTTATGACTAGATAGACTCAATAAATCTACAGGTAATGTCTGCACATCTATGGGTAAACGTCCAGCAACTTGCACTGCATCTGTGTGAAATAAAGCGCCGTGTGTTTTCGTGATTTTTCCCAATTCTCCAATTGGTTGGACTGTTCCTATTTCGCTTTGTCCATAAATCACAGATACCAACACGGTGTTATCTCGCAAAGCTGCGGTTAAATCTGCGGGGTTAACTCTTCCGTGATGATTTACACCCAAACGGGTAACTTCCCAACCCCAATTTTCTAACATTTTCGCCGGTTCAGAAATGGCGGAATGTTCTACACTGGAAATGATCATATGTTGGGGAGTATTGTAACATCGCGCCACCCCCATAATTGCTAAATTATCTGCTTCCGTTCCCCCAGAAGTGAAAATAATTGATTCAGGAACAGCATTAATTAAACCTGCTACTTGCATTCGCGCAGTTTCCACAACCAAGGCGGCGCGGTTGCCCCATTCATGTAAACTGGAAGGATTACCCCACTGTTGTGTTAAGATTTTTTGGATAATTGCGATCGCTTCTGGACGAGTGGGAGCAGTTGCACTGTAATCTAGATATATTTGCATAGTCTTGTTTTTATTTCGCGCAATCTCTCTTAGAGATCCCGCAGGGTAGACGCAAAGGAGCAAAGGCGCAGAGGAAGAAAGAAATTCAGAATGTGATATAAATACATTAAAATCTCTGTAATTTACTTTTATCAAGTTACTGTGTTTATTTTCCCACAAGTTCGCTATTTTTCTTATGTTTTTTTATTGCTATTCACTCTGACTGGTTGTGAACAAGTCCAATCATCAAACCAGCGTTTAGCACCATTACCCCAAGATCCTTTAATTCAAGTTTACTTCAATAATTCCCAATCTTCCGAATATCAAGAAACCTATCGTCAGCAAACCCGGTTAGGAGATGATTTAGAAAAGCAGATTGTTGATACTATTTCCCAAGCTAAATCTACTGTGGATATAGCTGTCCAAGAATTGCGTTTACCAAGAGTTGCCCAAATATTAGCACAAAAACAAAAATCTGGCGTAAAGATTAGGTTAATTTTAGAAAGTAATTATTCTCGTCCTTGGAGTAGTTTCACTTCCGCAGAAATAGCGAAGTTAGGAAAAAGAGAACAAGAACGATATCAAGAATTTCGGAAATTTGTGGATATCAATCAAGATAATCAAATCACACCAGCGGAAATTAGTCAACGGGATGGGTTAGCAATTATTCAAAATGCCCAAATTCCTTGGCTAGATGATACCGCTGATGGTTCAAAGGGTAGTAGTTTAATGCACCATAAGTTCGTTGTTGTTGATCATCGTTTTGTGGTTATTACTTCTGCAAATTTTACCTTCAGTGATACCTCTGGAGACTTTACAAATCCTAGCAGTTTGGGTAATGCCAATAATTTATTAAAAATTGATAGTTCTGAATTAGCAACTTTATTAACAGAAGAATTTAATATTATCTGGGGTGACGGAGTAGGAGGAAAACCAGATAGTAAATTTGGAGTTACAAAACCTGTTCGTAACCCACAAACAATTACATTGGGGAATAGCAAAATTACAATTCATTTTTCTCCAACATCTCCTACTGAACCTTGGAGTAATTCCAGTAATGGGTTAATTGCCAAAACCTTATCTGCAAGTTCAAAAACAGTTGATTTAGCATTATTTGTATTTTCCGATCAACAACTTGCCAATATTCTCGAAGAACGTCATCATCAAAATGTCCAAATTCGGGCTTTAATTGCACCACAATTTGCCTATCGTCCCTACAGTGAAGCTTTAGATATGATGGGATTTGCTTTAAGTGATAACTGTAAATATGAAGTTGATAACCGTCCTTGGAAAAATCCCATTTCTACCGTCGGAGTCCCAATTTTAGCTAAGGGTGATTTATTGCACAATAAATTTGCAGTCATTGATAGCCAAACCGTAATTACAGGTTCACATAATTGGTCAGAAGCAGCAAATAATGGCAATGATGAAACATTAATAGTGATTGAAAATCCTACAGTAGCAGCACATTATCAAAGAGAATTTAATCGCCTTTATGGTCAAATAAAACCTGGTCTACCAGCAAATGTTAAATCTAAAATAGATGCAGAAGTTAAAAAATGTCCTCAAATTAAACAACCATCATCTTTCGTAAATCCAATTACCACTAAAATTAATCTCAATACAGCAAGTCAAGCAGAATTAGAAACTCTTCCTGGTGTGGGTGAAAAGTTAGCCGAAAGAATAATTATAGCCCGTCAACAGCAAAAATTTACTTCTTTACAAGATGTTGATAAAGTACCAGGAATTAGTGCTAAAATGTTGGTAAGATGGGAAGGAATGATCACATTAACCGCAGATTAACGCATATACGGATAATCATGTTACCATTAATGAAATTTTACGATAAATTGAATGGGGCGATCGCCCAAAATCAGAGTTTACTATTTATAGGACTAGATCCTAATCCAGAAATGCTCCCTGAACGATATTCCCAGAAATCACATTCCAATAGTTTGATTGATAGTCTGTGGGATTGGTTGGAATTTACTATCTCCCAAACCACTGATTTAGTATGTGCCTATAAACCAACTCTGGGATTTTACGCAGCTTTAGGTATTCCGGGATGGGAATTACTACAACGAACTTTAAAAGCTATTCCTGCCCACATTCCGATTATATTAGATGCTAAACATAGCGATCTTAATACTAGCACAATTTTCGCTAAAACTGTTTTTGAAGAATGGCAGATTGATGCGATTACATTGAGTCCTTATGCAGGACAAGATCACGTAGCCCCCTTTTTAGTTTATCCCGATAAAGCCGTTTTTATTTTGTGTACAACTTCTAATCCAGGTGCGGCAATTTTACAGCAATACCCTACAGCCGAATCCCCTTTTTATTTACAAGTAGTTAAAGAAGCAAAAAACTGGGGAACACCTGAACAACTAGGTTTAGAAGTAGGAACTATTCAGCCAGATATTTTAGCAAAAATTCGCAAAGAAGCACCAGAAAGAGTAATTTTAGCCCGCAGCATCTGGTCTGAAGGTGGTAATCTTAAAAACTTGCTATCAGCGGGATTAAATTATAATGGTGATGGGTTACTTCTTCCCGTTTCTCAAGATATGTTAGGAAGTGAAAATCTATCTACACAACTGCAATCTTTAAGGGTGGAAATTAATCATCTCAGAACTGAAATTTCCCAGGAAAACTCCACTTGTTCCGTCTGGTTTCCTGATGTTTGTTTGTTAAATAAACACCCGCTTTTAGATTTAATTCTACAACTTTATGACATTGGTTGTATCATGTTTGGTGAATTTGTCCAAGCTTCTGGAGCTACCTTTCCCTATTATATAGACCTCCGCAAAATCATTTCCAATCCCCAAATATTTCATCAGATAGTAATTGCTTATGCAGAGATTCTTAAAGACCTAACTTATGATAGAATAGCGGGTATTCCTTATGGTTCTTTACCTACTGCTACTGGATTATCATTACATCTAAATTCCCCGATGATTTTTCCCCGCAAAGAAGTAAAAGCGCACGGAACCCGCAAGGTAATAGAAGGTAATTTTAATCCTGGAGAAGTTGTTGTCGTTGTTGACGATATTCTGATCAGTGGTAAAAGCGTAATGGAAGGAGCAGAAAAGTTAAAATATGCAGGATTAAATGTCAATGATATCGTAGTATTTATGGATCATGAACAAGGTGTAAAAGACAGATTGCGAGAAAATGGTTATCAAGCACACGCAGTTTTAACAATTTCTGAAATCACAGAAACTTTATATGCAGCAGGACGTATTAGTGAGGAACAATTTAAAACTTTATCTGAAATAAATTAGACATTTATTCTCAAGATAGTTAGACAAGACTGATTCAATAATTAGGATTTTGTGGTAAACTGTAGTTAAAATAGTTAGATATGGGAATCTTCAATAATTTCCCAACAACAAAATACCCGACTTCTCTAAGCAGTCGGTTATCTGAAACTCTAGATGTTTAAAAATAAAGCTTAGTAATTTTTATCACCAATCAAAACAGGAACAAATTTCTTAATGAATGCCATACGTTTTCATCATTCCCTAGTTAATAAAAAAATTCCTATCCTTGTTGATAGCACTCATCTTAATTATTATTTTCAGGAGCAAGGATATCAAACTATTTTATTTGATGATTACGATTTTGCTAGTCAACAACTAGTATTTGCTGTAATTTCGGATTATAGTTATCATGATCGACTTATACAGCTATCTCATACCTCCAAAAGTACGATTATCCATCTACTAGCAGTTAGGTATGATACAAATCCTCAAATCATCGCTTATTCATTCGAGCAACTTCTCTCTTGTGATTTAACACAAGTATTAGAGTTAAGAGCTAAAACTTATGAGCAAATTGCTGAAGTGGAAGATGAATTATATTTATCTGATCATAGAGGCACTAAATTAACGTGCTTATTGTCAGAAAATTTAGAAGTTATAAATACTGAAGATGATTTAGAACCAGGATGGTTTTACTCAATTTCGGAAATGCTAGAAAGCGGAATAGTCAATATTAAAAGTGATAAATCAAGTTTTTCACTAGATGGAACTTTCTTTTTTGATGGCATAATTCACGCTTGTGCAAACCCACGAGTGAGAGAACGTCACCAGGATGCTTTGACATATTTACTTGAGAAGGTCAATTCAAGTCAAGAAAAATATATTCATATCGAAGATAATACTATAACTCATCTCATTTTAGATGGTAGGGATGAAACTTCCATATTACTGGAAATGGATTATGGTTTAGAACGTAACTTGAGTTTTACTGAGATAGGCTTTGGCTGTAACAAAAATATTGAAAAAAATCTGAATTGGCAGATAAACTCCATTATGAATCAAGGAGTATATGGAACGCACATAGGCATAGGTATGGCACAGAAGTCTCCTTATATTGATTTTATTTCTCAAAGCATAAAGATTATTTAATGCCGATAAATTGCCATCTTATGTAAGCTGTCCCATAACTCCGTACAAATGTGACTTATAACTATCTTATGTTACTTTCCCTAAATGAAATGATGTAACCCTTGCTATATAAGAGTTTTAGTTTAAAGCAATGATTACATCTATCGGATTGGAAAATAAAGCCAGAAACCCAGATCCAGTAAAAGTTGTGTCAATTTTTATGCTTTTGATCTCTCAAACATTGGATCGAATAGGACAACACCATGAAGATAAGGAAACATAGCCTGAGTTGGAAGACGGTCTTGGTTTTTCACAAAAACATACCAAGTTTGTCTAGGACGAAACCAGGGGATAGAGATTCCTACCAGTCCGGCATCTTGTGCTAACTTTTTAATTGTGGCTGGTCTAATTGTTACACACAAAGGGTATTCCCAACCATCTCCTTCCATGTCGGTATCTCCCTCCATAAAAGTAGCAACGATAAGACCATCAGGTTTCAAATGTTTAGCAAAGTTCTGAAAACAAAGATCTACTAAATTAGTCCTAGTATGAGTTAATACGGATTGTGCGAGGATAAAATCAAAATCGGTTTCAAATTCAGCTAAAGAGAACTGATCGTTATAACTAAAACACGGTTTTTTGATGCGAAGCAGATCCTCTCCAACTTGGAACTTTATAGCATCCTCGATTAACCACTTGTTGGGTTCTACCCCGTAATAACAACCTTCATCAAGATAAGGTAGAAACAGCCGACCTGCACGGAGCGAACCACAGCCAAAATCAAGCAATTTATGCTGAGATCGGAGACCTAGTGTACAAAGCAAGCGAAATTGAGACGCTCCCATGAAATCGTACTCTTTTGCTGGTCCTACATAATCATTGTAGTTTTCTCCAGCAGTTATTTTTAGATTCGCCATTGATATTTTTAAATTAATAAAGGTATTTTGCTAGGATAGCAGGCTACGAGTTGATCATATCCAAGTAATTTCAGGAATCAAACCGGATATTTATATGATGATTAATACGCTTTTTGTCATCAGCTTATTCTATTAATAATTTACCAGTAATAGTCATACCCAAACGCTGAAGATAATTGGCAAATAAACCATAAAAGTCAATGCTTATAGGCTGAATATTAGTCACGAGAAGGCAGAGCTTGTTAGAATAACGAGATAATACAAGTTATATGCATTGGCCTAGTTATATTGTGCAAGCGGACTGTGATATAAAGGGTTTTTTTGACTTAAAAACTGCAAATTAAACGTTAATTACCTAATCCATCTTTATTTATTAAAAAATGTAAACATTTTGGACATTGATCTTGTTAAATCAAACTGATGCTGATATGGTAATATCAACGAGTAAAAAAACAACTCGCAAATTAGTAGCTAAAATTGCAAATTTTCAGGAGCAACTAAAATGAACGCTAAGAAAACACAAAAACGTAAACTTGAACAAGTTAACAAAGAAACCCGCAGCAATCTGGGCAATGTTTACTGGTAAGAATTTGCTGAAAATTACTTAGTAATGTAAGTATTTACAGGTTCTAAGACTAGTCTAAGCACTTGGACAACAATTCTAAGAATTGTTGTCCAAACTTATTAATTTTTCACACTTAATTAAGATATCTTGAAGACAATAAAGTTTTGTAATTCGTTAAATAAATATGCACATCTTAGAGTTTTATCAAGCTTTTCTTCAAAGACAGATGCCAATTATTGTTGATAGTAATGAAATTCATACTTACTCTCAGGAGCAAGGATATAAAACTATTTTTTTTGATGATTATGACTTTAAGAGTAAACAAACAGCCTTTTTAATCTTTTCAGATTATAGCTACTATTACAAACTTAAACAACTCTGGCATGATTCTCAAAGTACCATAGTACATTTACCAGCAGTAAAATTTGATGGGAGCTTACCTGTAATTGAATATTCTTTTAATCAGCTATTATCAGGTGATATTGAACAAGCATTAGCAATTCGAGATATTTTATATGATAAAATAGCTGAAAGTGAAAGTGAGTTATATTTATCAGACTCAAGAGGAAGCAAGCTCAAATGCTCTTTAGGTGAGAATATAGAAATAGCTAATGCTGATGTGGAACTGGAGTCAGGATGGTTTTACTCTGTGGCTGAGTTCTGGGAAAGTTCAGTAGTGAATACAAAAGCAAATAAATCCAGCTTTTCTGTAGATGGAACTTTCTATTTTGATGGTATATTAACCCAAACTACAACTCAAGAAACAAAAGATTATAATTGGCAGCCTTTGCAATATATTACAGATAGGGTGAAATTAAGTCAAGAAAAATATCTAGAAGTAGAAGATAATGTCATAACTCATCTGATCATAGATGGTAAAGATGAGACTGCTGTATTATTAGATATGACTTACAACTTAGAAAGAGGTTTAAATCTGACAGAAATAGCCTTTGGTGCTAATAAAAAGATTGAGGAAACAATTGATTGGTCAATAAATTCAGTTGTTAACGAAGGTATATATGGAACTCATGTAGGGATAGGAATGGCACAAAAAGCTCCCCATATTGACTTTATTTCTCAGGCTTTGAAGTGGGTTTAATTACTGAGGATTTACTATTATGGCTGATATTGCTTTCTTTGATCTTCCTAGTTACACCCGGATTGATACAACTCTAGGTTTAATTCAAGAACTCGCTCATAGAGGAGAAAAAATAGATTATTATTACTTCGATGAATTTCGAGATAAAATTGAATCAGCAGGTGCTAGATTTCAACCACTTCCTAGCATGAAACCTCCAGATTCAGATCCGACACTGCAATCGCGGTTGATAGAATATTGCTTAGATGCTGTACCAATTTTATTAGAAAATTTAAAAGTCAACCGCCCCAAATTAATTATTTTTCATGCTAAATGCTTATGGGCTGCTATCTGTGCGGATTTACTGAATATATCTAGCGTTTGCTTCCATACAAATTTTCTTCTACCACCTCATTTTTTGCCTCCATTACCATTGTTATTAGCAGCCTACCCGATTAATGATATTGTTAAACATTTACAAAGATTTTACCGACATCAACGACTTTGGCAGCAATTAACCCAAAAGTATGCAATAAAGGCGATTAGCAAAAAAGATGTATTTCAACTACAACCAAATTCTATGAATTTGCGAGGAGATTTAAATATTGTTTATACATCGGAAATGTTTCAGATCCAGCGTTCATATTTTGATGCCAATTATATTTTTACAGGACCTTGCTACAGTGAGAGAGCAGTTGATTCTCAATTTCCTTTACTAAAGAGTGCAGAAAAACCAATTATTTATATTTCACTAGGATCGGTGACATTATATAATTCTAAAACCTTTTTTTATCAACAATGTTTACAAGCTTTTGCAAATAGTGAGTATACGGTGGTAATGTCTGTAGGGAAATTTATAGATATTGCTGAATTGGGAAACATTCCCCCTAATTTTATTGTCAGTAACTATGTACCTCAAATGCAAGTGCTTCAACAAGCTAGTGTTTTTATTACTCATGGGGGAACTAATAGCACTTGGGAGGCATTAATTCACAAAGTACCACTGATTGTATTTC
Organism: Dolichospermum sp. LEGE 00240; assembly: GCF_015207875.1. Classification (GTDB taxonomy): domain Bacteria; phylum Cyanobacteriota; class Cyanobacteriia; order Cyanobacteriales; family Nostocaceae; genus Dolichospermum; species Dolichospermum gracile. The sequence goes on along the minus strand of NZ_JADEVZ010000025.1, from coordinate 48,645 downwards.
CCCAAGGAGGTGATCAATACTTAGTAGCTAATCGTGTAGAAGAATTAAATATAGGAGTATGGGTAAAACAGAAAAATATTGCTCCATTGAAATTGCGATCGCTTGTTGAACAGATTATCAAAGATGAAAAAATTCGTAGTAACGTTGATCTATTAAGTGATTCTTTGATAACATCAGGTGGCACGCAAAAAGCAGTAGATAAAATTTTAGAATTTAAACAGAGGAACAGCATTTCTCATGTTTTGCAATAGGACAAATTTTATTATCTGCATTAACTAAGTAAATTATAATTAACAGCAAAATGAAACTGACAACAGAAGCAATAAAAAGTTATGAAGAACAAGGATTTTTGTTCATTCCAGAGTGTTTTAGCCGTGAGGAAATCTCAGTAATTTGTGATCAACTTCCCATGATCATGGCTGATGAAGCAGTTGGTCGTGTTTTGGAAGATGATCAAAAAACCTTACGCACTCTCTATGGAGTTCATCTCAATAACAAAATTTTCCGAGATTTAGTCCGCCACCCTCGTCTATTGGCAGTTGCACAACAACTTTTTGCCAGTGAATTGTACGTTTTTCGCAGTAAAATCGTCATGAAGCCAGCGTTTACCGGAGGAATGTGGGGATGGCATCAAGACTCTGCATTTGCACAGTATTACGAACGAATTCCCTCACCAAAAGGAGGAAATGCTATCCTTTTCTTAGATGAAGTTAATGAATTCAATGGACCAGTATATTATATACCTGGTTCTCATCAACAGGGAATACTCGAAGCGGCAAATTCTGCTTCAACTACTAACTCATCATTAGCGATCGCTCCAGAAACGATTGCCAAATTTGCATCTGTGCAAGGAATAGTCGCACCAAAAGGTCTTGCGGGGTCGGTTTTGTTCGTACACTATGATACATTACATGGTTCCGTTGCCAATATTTCTCCCTGGGACCGCCGAAACTTTGTCATCACCTATAGCAGTATTGAAAACAGCGCCCTTCCCAACAAAGAAAGACCAGCTTTTTTATCAAATCCTGATCTCACGCCATTAATAGCTCTGAGTGAGGACGAACTTGATCGCATATTTACCCTTGGGTAAATGAACAACATTTTTTTGTCTCACGCAGAGGCGCTCCAGACGCAAAGAGGAATCAAGAGTGTGATCTAAATACATGAAAAATGCTGTAAATTAACAACAATTTATACAAATAATACAGTTATGGGTATCACTTGGAGTCGAGTCATAATGAACCGCGAAACGGCAAAGCTACTAGAGAATTTACCGTTTTCAAGATGGCGAGTATTAGAAGTTTCAGGCAAGAATTGGGAAACTTTTGGGTTTCAAGAGTATGAAAATATTCACTATCCAGAATATGATATTTGTTCTGCACCCTTGCCAAAAAAGTTTGATTTAATTATTGCAGAACAAGTTTTCGAGCATCTATTATATCCCTATCGAGCCGGTCGCAATATTATTTCCATGCTTTCCCCTGGAGGGTATTTTCTCATCTCTGTCCCTTTTTTAATAAAAATTCATAACTACCCAATAGATTGCACACGCTGGACAGAAACTGGACTCAAACACTTTCTCCATGAATGTGGATTTCCTCTAGATAACATTCAAACTGGTTCTTGGGGAAATCGCCAATGTATCATTGCTAATTTCTCTCAATGGGTCGAATATGATCCTCTTTCTCATTCCCTAGATAACGAACCAGAATTCCCCTACCACGTCTGGGCATTGGCGCATTTATAACATGAAGCTAGGGTCACTCAATTTTGGATTTACGATTTTGGATTTTGGATTTTGGATTGACTCCACCAAACAAGTGTGGAAGCTCGAAAATTTTGGATTTTGGATTTACGTTAGCGAAGCGTACGCAGCGCAGCGAGTATTTTTCTATCCTGAAGGACTGGGGTTGTACCAAATTTTTCATCTAAAATCTAAAATTTCCGGTCAATATAGCAGTTGCCAGATAGATAAGAATTTACTGAAAATATTTCCAAGAAATTAACAATTCAGAACATGAATTTTACAATCCCTGAAGAATATAACTTCCTATCTCGCTTTTACCGACTGGCATTTACAAATATTCTCTCTAGTATTGTTGTGCCATTGTCGGGTTTAATAGACCTAGCCTACTTGGGACATTTACCTGATATCCGTTACCTAGCAGGAGTTTCTTTAGCCACAATTCTTTTTAGCTACTTATATCGAGTTTTAAATTTTTTGCGTTCTTCTAGCAACGGCATGACAGCACAAGCTGTAGGAACAGATGATCCAGAAGCCATACTATTAGTATTACTCCGAAATGGTCTGATTGCTTTCGGAATAGGTACACTCATCCTCATTCTTCAGTACCCTTTACAAACAGTAGGGTTTACCTTTTTAGTCGGTGCAACAGAGGTAAAAGATGCCGGTCTTGACTATTTTCAGGCTCGTATTTGGGGCGCACCTGCGGTTTTACTCAACTTTGTCCTAGTTGGTTGGTTTTTTGGCCGAGAACTTAATATTTTTGTGGTGCTAATATCTGTAATAGAAAGCCTAACTAATGTAGTGCTGGACTACTTATTTATTATTCGCTGGGGTTGGGCTAGTACAGGGGCTGGTTTAACTACAGCCATTAGCCAGTATGTAGCATTATTCATAGGTTTAATTATAGTTTGCTTCCACATTGATTGGTCAATTGTATCAGGTGTCATCCCAAAAGTCTTGAATTGGTCAGCTATTAAAGCTACCTTCAAACTAAATAGGGATATGTTAATAAGAAGTTTGGCCGTAGTCTCTACCTTTGCCATTTTTACTGAACTCAGTTCGGCAATGGGAACAGAGATATTAGCCGAAAATACTGTTCTTATTCAAGCAGCAGCTTTGAATATGTTTGTTGTTCAAGGAGTAGGATTTGCCACCCAAAGCCTCACGGGAAACTTTAAGGGACAAGGTACATTACAGCAGCTACAACCATTACTAACTGTTAGTTTACTCACCAGTTTATTACTTTCAATTCCCATTGCTATCTTATATATTCTTTTTCCAGAAACTATATTTGGACTATTAACCAACCACACTGAAGTAACTGAAAACATTTCTTACTATGTCAGATGGTTGTTACCATTCCAAGGGTTTTTTGCAGTTACCGTAATCTTGGAAGGATTCTTCGGAGGTTTAACCGAAGGGCGAACGTTACGTAATTCTGCCCTCATTTCCTTTGGTGGAGGTTTCATACCTATGGCTATAGCTAGTTGGTATTTTCACAGTAACCATCTTTTATGGTTAGCGATGACATTATTTTCAATAACGGCTATTGTGGTATTTTCATTTAAACTATTAGATACATTTACAAATGAAATAAAAATTCCTATCGTTTCCTCTACAACTACTGAAAGTTAGGATAACTTTGCTATTACTTGAAAACCCTCGCAGGAGGGTAATTATTAACTTAACTTACGTAATATATAGCGGAATGAGATACAGTCATAAGAGGATGTTTGAAAAGTTTTTAATGTATAAATAAACCCCTCTCCAAACCTCTCCCCGACGCGGGGAGAGGCTTTGAAACACCCCTTCCCTGGTAGGGAAGGGGGCTGGGGGGTTAGGTTCTTGGAAATTATTGGTTTCATCTAATACTTTTCAAACAACCTCTTATGATATATCAATAAATAACTCTGTTAACGAAGGAGAATTTGTATTAGCGACTATGTAGTTTGTCATGGAAAACATTTAACACAGAATTATTCAATCTATTAATTCATCTGCGTTTATTTGCGTTTATCTGCGTTCAAATCTTGATTCTTAAAGCCTAATTTGCATAAAGGCAAGTATCAGGATTGTTGATTAATGGCAAGAAACCGTAATAAAACATTACACTAAAATAAACATCTGACTGGGATTTAGCGCCTAGAAAAATTATGACTCAAGCAACTACAAAAATTTGTATACTAGGTGGTGGCTTTGGTGGACTCTACACCGCCCTGCGTTTAAGCCAATTACCCTGGGAATCTACACCCAAACCTGAGATTATTTTAGTAGATCAGAGCGATCGCTTTGTCTTTTCTCCCCTGCTTTACGAACTCCTCACCAGAGAACTCCAAACCTGGGAAATCGCCCCACCATACTCAGAACTACTACAAGGAACCGGAATCCAGTTCCACCAAGCCGCTGTTTCCACAATAGACATTAACAAGCAAACAGTTCAATTACAAGATAAATCAGAACTAAATTATGACCGCTTAGTCTTAGCATTAGGTGGTGAAACACCCCTAGATTTAGTTTCCGGTGCTGTCACTCATGCTTACCCCTTCCGTACTATCACAGATGCCTACAAATTGGAAGAACGGTTGCGAACTCTCGAAGCAGCAAAGCCAGAAAAAATCCGTGTTGCCATAGTTGGTGCGGGTTACAGCGGCGTAGAATTAGCTTGTAAACTAGCAGACAGAATCGGCGAAAAAGGACGTTTTCGCCTCATTGAACTCAGCGACCAAATTCTCCGCACTTCCCCAGAATTTAACCGTGAAGCCGCCAAAAAAGCCTTAGATAGTAAAGGGGTATTTATTGACCTAGAAACTAAAGTAGCAGCAATTAATCAAGATAGCATCTCCCTAGAGTATAAAAATCAAGTAGATACCATACCCGTAGATTTAGTCATTTGGACAGTGGGAACAAAAGTTTCTCCAGTTGTCACAGCCTTACCCCTCAAGCAAAATCAACGCGGACAAATTACCACCACACCGCAATTACAGGCGCTAGAACATCCTGAAATCTTTGCTTTAGGAGATTTAGCCGACTGTCTCGACGCAGAAGGAAAACAAGTCCCCGCCACCGCCCAAGTCGCCTTTCAACAAGCTGATTATACCGCTTGGAATATCTGGGCTACGATTACTAATCGTCCTTTACTTCCCTTCCGCTATCAACCATTAGGAGAAATGATGGCTTTAGGAATAGATAACGCCACCCTGACAGGTTTAGGTGTGCAATTAGATGGTTCTTTTGCATATTTAGCCCGTCGGCTGGCCTATCTGTATCGTTTACCCACGTTAAATCATCAATTGAAAGTCGGTTTTAATTGGTTAGTTAGCCCCATAATAGAAGCCATTTCTAAGTAATTATAGATCCCCGACTTCTTGGAAAAGCCGGGGATCTATAACGGTAAACTAGACAAATTCAGATATTATTACTATGTATTTAATAACTACTGCGAACTAAAGTATTAATTATTATGAGAAAGCCCCAAGTTATCTTTGTAGATGCTGTTGGTACATTGTTTGGGATTAAAGGTAGTGTTGGGGAAATTTACCGACAAATCGCCCAAGAATTTGGTGTAGAAGTCTCTGCCCAAATTTTAGATCAAAACTTTGTCAAAAGCTTCAAAGCCTCACCACCACCAATATTCCTGGATGCAGATATCAAAGATATTCCCCAGCGTGAATATGATTGGTGGCGGATAATTGCCTTAAATACCTTTGAAGGTGCCGGTGTTCTCCAAGAATTTACCGATTTTACCGCTTTTTTTACCGAACTTTATATCCACTTTGGGACTCCTGAACCTTGGTATGTTTATCCTGATGTCACTCTAGCTTTAATGAACTGGCGACGCTTAGGAGTTGAATTAGGAGTATTATCTAATTTTGACTCTCGTTTATATTTAGTATTGCAAGGTTTAGGACTCAGAGAATATTTTTCTTCTATTACCATTTCCACTCAAGTTCGTGCCGCTAAACCAGATCCAGAAATATTTAAAATTGCTTTAAACAAGCATAAATGTTCACCTGAAGCAGCATGGCACATTGGTGACAGCATAACAGACGATTATTATGGGGCTAAATCGGCAGGAATCAGAGGCGTTTGGATTAACCGTAATCCTGCTGTTTAATTACGTAATTATACTGTATAGGTTGATGGTGTAAATTTCCTGGGAAAAATTGCATATAATGAAGACGCTTGAGTGACTTGCTTGAGCAAGGAGCAAAATTGAGCGTGAGCGAAATTAACAATGTTGGTCGGTGAGGAATAAACACTTTCTTGATTTTTTGCCAGTATTTGAGATAATTTTGAACAATAGATGTAACTCAATTAAATGCACAAATGGAATGATATGAGGATATATTTAGATATCTATAATTTTCTCAATCTACCGTTTGTTCTTGAATCTATGAAGTCTTATTTAGCCGCCGCTATTCAAATGACCAGTGTGCCTGATTTACAAAGAAATTTGGCACAAGCAGAAGAATTAATTGATTTGGCTGTGCGTCAAGGTGCAGAGTTGGTGGGTTTACCAGAAAATTTCTCTTTTATGGGGGAAGAAAAGGATAAACTAGCTCAAAGAGATGCGATCGCTCAAGCAACGGAAACATTTCTCCACAAAATGGCACAACGCTTTCAAGTTACCATTCTCGGCGGCGGCTTCCCTATCCCTGTAAATAGTAACGGTAAAGTTTATAATACAGCATTACTGATCAATGCCAACGGTCAAGAACTCGCCCGTTACCAAAAAGTCCATTTATTTGATGTCAATGTCCCTGATGGTAATACCTATCAAGAATCCAGCACCGTCATGGCTGGACTTGAATTACCTCCCGTTTATGCTTCCCCGGACTTAGGGAAAATCGGCCTTTCTATTTGCTATGATGTTCGCTTTCCCGAACTGTACCGACATTTATCCAATCAAGGCGCAGATATTTTATTTGTTCCCGCAGCCTTTACAGCTTTTACTGGTAAAGACCATTGGCAAGTATTACTCCAATCTAGGGCGATAGAAAATACCTGTTACGTTATTGCTCCCGCCCAAACTGGTACTAATTATGACCGCCGCCAAACTCATGGACACGCCATGATTATTGACCCTTGGGGTGTAATTTTAGCAGATGCCGGGGAAAAACCGGGAGTGGCGATCGCCGAAATCAAACCCACCCGACTAGAACAAGTTCGTCGCCAAATGCCATCCCTACAGCATCGCGTATTTTAACCACACCCCGGCAGATCCCCGCTTGAAGAAGTCGGGGATCTATTTGGGATCTATTTCCTAAGTCAGCAAAAATTTTTTTTCCTAAACACTTGACATTATCTCAATATAACTGCTATATTCTCTATAGTGAATTTGTTGGGGCGTAGCCAAGTGGTAAGGCAGTGGGTTTTGGTCCCGCCATCCCTAGGTTCGAATCCTAGCGCCCCAGTTATACGGAAAGCAAGCTTTAACAGCTTGCTTTTTTGTTTTATTTATTAATCCCCCAAAATTCTCCCTCTGGTAAACACGACATAAATAGGGGTTGCTGAAAAAGTTGTCTGTGAGGGGAGGTGATAGGTGCTACGCCAAAACCTTTGACTAGGAAAATTCAGGAATCAAACCGGAGTCCACCTGAGTTCGGTGTTAGGAGTTTCTCCTTCGGAGACGCTACGGGAACAGAGTTATGATTTTTTCAAAGAGATCATCAGGGTTTGAGACTCATATTTAGGACAGTTTTCCAAAAATTATCTTATGTCGAACTCAGGTGAGTCCTATAAATATTTCCACAATATTTGCAGAAAATTTATGTTCCTCACACTGATTAGACATATACCTGTTGGAAGGTATTAACCAAGAACTACTTGCTGAATATTTTCTGTTAAGTATATCTGTAATCATAGGAAGAACAAGTATTGATTATTCACCAGAAAACATTGAGTATCAAAGAATATCTCTAAAAGTTTTCTAATCATCATCTTCTTCCAGATATATTGTTGCAATTTGAGAGGAATATGATTGTGGCTACAAATGTGATAACATTGAAAAAATTACTTACTAAGTCTACACGTAGCGTAATTGATCTCAAAAAAATAATTCCAATTCTACTTTACCACCGTTGGTTGATACTAGGGATTTCCTGTGCAGTCATGTCAGTAACAAGTCTGATAGCTGTCACTACTAAACCAACTTATCAAAGCTATATGCAAATATTGGTAAGTTATAATTTAGATAAATCTTTAGCAAATAGTAAAATCGAAGAGATAACAAAAGACTTACGTAAACCGCAGTTATTATCCATTGACTACAGTAGTCAAGTTAAATTAATGCTGAGTAGTAAATTAATACAGAAAGCTGTAAATTTACTTCATGCCGATTATCCAAAAATGACCGTAGAAGATATTTATAGTAACAGCAAAATTGATAAAATTTCATCTTTAGCACTAACTCCGTTACCATTAGATACAGGAGCTAATCAAAGTTTTAACCAAGTATTTTTACTCTCTTTTACAGACAAAGATCCCCTCAGGACTAAAAGAGTATTACAAGCTTTAGAGAAAGTATACCAGGACTATAATACAGATCAAAAAAATCAGCGGATTAATCAAGGACTAGTTTTTGTTAATAACCATATCCCGCAACTGCAAAAAGATGTATTAAAAGCCGAGAAAAAATTAGAACAATTTCGTCAACAAAATAATTTAATTGATCCAGTTTCACAAAGTCAAATCTTATTACAGTCTTTAGCAGATATTCAGAAACAGCGGCAAACAACTCGCGCTCAACTGCAAGATGTCCAGACTAGACATAACAGCCTAGAACAAGCAATTGAGTCTGCCAATCAAAATACAATAAATCTTAATAATTCCTTGGAGTCTAACCAATATCAAACCTTAATTAGTGAAGTTAATCAAACAGAAAAAGCATTAATGGAAGCTCGTATTATTTATACGGAAAAACATCCTATTGTCCAACGTCTGAAGCAGAAACGGCAAATTATTAGTACACTATTCCAACAACAAATAAAAAATAAAGCTATTACTATCAATAGTAAATCAAAATTATCAGCACAAATAATACCGAAAGTAGAAAATGATTTAACTCAATTAAAAATGAACGCATTAGGACTAATTGCTCGTGATCGTGATTTGGCAAAATCCGAACAAGAAATTCGTTCTTTGCTGAATACATATCCAAGTTTAATTACAGAATACAAGAGGTTAGTCACCAAGGTAGAAACCTATCGTAAAACACTGCAACAATTGACGCAGGTGCAAAATTCATTAGGTATTAAAATTGCTCAAGAAGGTTTTAATTGGCAAATTTTAGAAGAACCCGCTTTAGGAATACATATAGGTAATTTACGCTGGTTACTAATTTTTGGAGGAATATTAATAGGTCCAATATTGGGTTTAACAGCAGCCTTAATTTGGGAAAAATTTAATAATGCAATTTTCTATACTCAGGATTTACAAAATTTGACCAATATTCAGTTATTGGGGTCAGTACCAAGATTAGGAAAACGTCAAAATAGTTGGAAAAACCAACTTCAATCTATGGTTAGAGATAAATCTAAAAATGTAGATATTTCTCATCCAGAAATTATCAAAAATTTGCCGAATCATAAAACATTGGATATTATTTACCAGAATATTCAGATGTTAAATAATTCTCTACCTTTAAAATCATTGATGTTAACTTCTGCACTCCCAGGAGAAGGGAAAACAACTTTGGCTTTAGGGTTAGGAGCTAGTGCGGCTAGAATGCACCAAAGAGTATTAATAATTGACGCTAATTTGCGTTCTCCCAGTTTACATAAAACTCTAGGACTGACCAATGATTGGGGTTTATCCTTATTACTGGTTGATGATATCAATACATCATTTAATACTTACATTCAGCCTATCCACCCAGCTATTGATGTTTTAACGGCTGGTCCCATCCCAGAGGATGCGGTGAATCTACTGAGTTCCGAGCGAATGCAAGAATTAATGGATTTATTTACCCAAAATTATGATTTAGTCTTAATAGATGCACCCTCTGTTTTAGATACAGTTGATGGCAGAATTGTGGCTTCTTTATGTAATGGGATTGTTATGGTAGGACGGATTGGTAAAGTTACTCCCCATAAATTGATGGAAGCTACAGAAATTTTAAGCAAGTTAAATTTAATTGGCATTGTTGGTAATGAAGTTTATGATTATCCCCAAATATTAACACCTTGAAAAGAGGAGTCAGGAGTTTAGAAGAAGAAAGAACAAAGAAAATTACTCAGTTTCCAGTTCTCAGTCTGTCTGTTCAGAGAATTGCTGAACTAGAATAGTAGACGCTTGTGATCAAACAATTAGCATGAAATTCCAACTTTTATTAGGCAATTTGTTTTCTGAGATGAAAAGTAGACATTGGTGGATAGGTATCCTGATCTGGTTTGTATTACTTGCTCCTGCACAAGCATCTGTAATTCTGCGTGTGGCAATTGAAAGAGAAGTTAAACAGGTAAAAGTCGGTGCTTCCACAACCGCTATTGTCAAAGATAGTAGTGGTAAGACTCTTGGAGAACTACCGGGAATGAGTGCCTTTGCGGCTCAAGCAGTTCCTGGGGGAGTAGCTTTAGATAGATGGCAATCCGGGTTATTTTGGATAGAACCCACCAAAAAAGGATATGTTTATATTGGCGATCGCTGGTTTCGTGGTAGAACCCTAGTAGTCCCCACAGCCAACGGCTTAACCGCTGTTAACTGGGTAGATTTAGAAGAATATCTCTACAGCGTCATCGGTGGAGAAATGAATACTAGCTGGCCAGACGAAGCCCTCAAAGCCCAAGCGATCGCCGCCCGTACCTATGCCCTCTATGAACGCGAAAGACAACGGAGCAATCCCGTTTACGACTTAGGAGATAGTCCAGACCGTTGGCAAATTTACAAAGGTGTCAGTAGTGAAGCCCCCAAAACCTACAGCGCAGTAGACACCACCGCCGGCAAAGTCCTCACCTACAACAACCAAATTATTCTTTCCGTCTTTCACGCTTGTTCCGGTGGACACACCGAAAACGTTGAAGATGTTTGGACTAGCAAAGAACCCTACCTACGGGCTGTTCCCGACTTTGACCAAAATATCAAAGAATGTAACTGGGTAAAAACCTTTACTCCCGGAGAAATTAGTGCCAGAATTTCCGGTGTCGGTAATGTCAAAGACATGATTATTGAAACTCTATCACCTTTTAAAAGTGTCAAATCCTTAAAAATTATTGGTGATAAAGGGACTAAAATTCTCCAAGGTGAAGAAGTGAGAACCGCCCTCAGAATTAAAAGTACCCGTTTCATTATTAATAAAGATGCAAATGGCGGTTTTGTTCTCCAAGGACTAGGTTTTGGACACGGTGTAGGAATGAGCCAATGGGGAGCTTATGAACTAGCAAAACGTGGTGCAAACCACCTACAAATTTTAGGATACTACTACAAAGGAGTAGCCCTGACACCTATTCAAGCAAAGTAGCAGAAGAAGGAGTCAGGAGTCAGGAGTCAGGAGTCAGGAGAAATAAAGAAGGAGTCAGGAGGAAAGAAGAAAGAAGCAAATTTCTCTTCTGTTCCCTGTTCCCTGTTCCCTGTTCCCTGTTCCCTGTTCCCTATTCCCTATTCCCTATTTGCTTATTCTTAAATTCCTGTTCCAGTAAATCTGTATCTGTGGAATAAACAGAATCTTCCTTACCAATCACTTTTTCTGTGGCAAATTCACGAGCAAAAGCGATCTTTTTCTGTAAAGAAGCATTCGCACCTGCTAATAATCTAGCCCGTTCTTGGCGTTGAAGATTGCGAGTAGAAATCTGATCATTGCGTCGCTTAATCCAAAAATACCGGATTAAAGGAATAGCCAGAAACCCCGTACCATAAGCCAATAACAATCCATAAATACTTTGAGTAAAAGCTACAATTACACCAAATACACCTGATTTAGTAGTAATTACACCATTTCTCAATAAATTTCCTAGAATTAAAACCCCAACAAAATTCACTCCTCCCCAACCAGCACTGAGCATAATTTTTCCAGAACTAGCCGCACTAAAATTCCAGGAAAATTCATGCAAATATTCAGAGACAGAACGCCGCTGTTTTTTACTAGCTCTTACCTGTAAATCTGGGAAATAATATACTATTTGACCATCAGCACTCACCTGGGGAATTCCATTAAATCTTACCAGCACAGGCAACATATAATCCTCATATTCTTGTTGATATTTTTCGCCAATATCATCCAAATAAGGAGCAACTTGTTCTGCCACTACAGCACCTTGATTATTACTAATTACAGCCCCAATTTCTTCCCAACGACGTTCTTCCAAATTGGCATTAGGATCACCATCACCAAACAGAAATGAAAACACAGCTTCAAAAAAATTCATTTCACTACTTTCGCCCCGTTCCCTCCGTCTTGCTTGGCGGTTATCACCATAATTGGGGCTAAAATACCAGAATAAATCTGGGAAAAAGAAGAAATTATTACCTCTAGAACTACTGCGATCATCATCATCACGATTGGAACTAGCAGTCATAATAATGATAATAGTTACAGTAATCAGCAAGATAGAAGCAACTAAAAGAATGCCAAAAGAAATCCGAATTAGATAAAATAACACAGACCAAACTTTTTTCCACCATTCCTGCAACCGTATTTGCAAATATTTATTGCGTAAAATATCCCGAAAATTGCGAGGAAATTGATAAACAACATCACCAGATTCTGCAACTTGTAAATGTCCCCCAGCATTAGCCGCCAGAGCTAATAAACTTTGATTGACTTCAGCTATATTTAATCCTATCTGAGTGGCTACATCACCAACCGTGACTCGGTAGCCTAGTTGTTCCACAGAACGCATAATAGCGGGATTGGGAGTCATAAATCTTCCCTTTTGTTATATTTTGGTTTACCTTTATTCAGTATAATTGAAGCGAAATTTCTTTTCTTTGCAGTTCTTAATTACAATCATACTTTTCACAAATTAGCTAGGACTTATATATACAACTATGGTTCAGTACAGTCTCGCTCAAAGCCCAGAAATCATCATCACCGTTCCTGGTAAAGATTCCGCTAAAGCCCGTGAAAAAGCAATGGATCAGCTAATGGAACTTATGGACGCGGGTGAATTACCAACAGAACTAGAAGAAGGATTTGGTCCGCAACAGTTAATTGAGGTCAAAGAACCAACTACAGATACTTCTAGTCGTGAAGATGAAATTACCCAAGCAGTGCAAATTCTCAGTAATTTAGCTTCCCTCAAATTAAAAGTCCAAGAATCACGCACCGAAGCCCTAGAAATTCGTCAAGCTATTGATGTCCTATTTTCCGATAAATCCGTCACCGAGGAAGAAATCACCCATCTTAAAGAAGGTTTTAAAGTCCTGAAAAATTTTGCTCAAGCTAATTTGCGTTACCAAGAAGCCAGAGGAAAAGCAGAACAAGCTAGACAAATTCTAGATCAGGCTCTCAAATCGCCTGAGTAATTGGTCATTGGTCATTGGTAATGGGAAAATTCTTTCTCCCTGCTTACTGTTCAGGAATTTGCCACAGGAATTGATGGGTGTGATATTATAGGAGACTGCTACACAAACCTAAGAAAAATAAGAATTTAACCAATCATGGCTCTGACGCAACAGCGCAAACAAGAAATCATTTCTGGATATCAAGTTCATGAAACCGACACAGGTTCGGCTGATGTTCAAGTTGCAATGCTAACTGACCGCATTAACAAGCTCAGTCAACATTTGCAAGCTAATAAAAAAGACCATTCCTCCCGTAGAGGACTATTGAAGATGATTGGCCAAAGAAAGCGTCTTCTAGCTTATATCCAAGCAGGTAGTCAAGAAAAATATAAAGCTTTAATTACTCGTCTTGGTATTCGAGGTTAGGAACTAATTCTTATGGCTGCTGAAGAATCGGAACGTAGTCCCTTGCCTTTTGAACCAAACAAAAAACGTCCAAAACCTGCTAAGACTAAAGTTAAGCCCGTCCTCAAGACCGAAGGGACTCAGGAAAAACCGCAACAGCAACGTCGTTATTCTAAACAAGAAATGGCGATTCCTGAAGTGGTCAGTCAACGCATGATTCGCCGAGTGGCTGGGTTTTGTGGTGTCCCCACATTTTTAGGTATTGCCAGTTTGGTAGTTAGCTATCTGCTAGTTACCTTGGCTGATATCCAACTTCCCCCTATCGCCGTTTTATTGGTGAATATGGGATTGTTTGGTTTAGGTGTGTTGGGAATTACCTATGGTGTTCTTTCCGCCTCTTGGGATGAAGAAAAACCGGGAACTTTTTTGGGTTTGGATGAATTTAGCACTAACTGGGGAAGGATGACCGAAGTTTGGCGTGAGACCCAGAAAAAGAACGTCTAACAAGCAGCGTCCAGGTAATAACTGTATGTGGGGTAAGTTGGAAAATGATTGTTAAAGTGGAATTTTGACCGCTTTAACTTCAAGTTTAAAAAACTATATTTTTCTGGTTTATACCCAATATTCAGCCAAAAATACCTGGCGCTATATTTTTACTTATATGACTATACTATCGCCTAGATCCCCGACTTCACAGAGGATAAGCTGTTACGCAGCTAAATTTGATAACCATAATTTACTTGAACTTTGTAGTGCGGGCATCTTGCCCGCTAGAATTATACAAACTAAATGCACAACAGCTTACTGCTGGCGAATAGGGGGTCACACCCCCTAGTACCGCAGGGCGGAAGTCAAAAGTCAAAAGTCAAAACGAAGACAGTATAGGCTTTTTAACGATTTAGAATGGTTGGTTTATTTACGCCGTGTTGTACTAGTAAGATGAAGATAAATAAATAAGAAGATACCTGAAAATGAGTATCTTCTGAGGTGGGTTTATGACAATCAAGTTTCTTTAGTAGGTCCTGCGGCGGTGGATACTAGTTGGCAAGCCAAAATGAAAACAGGTTTTGATATTAGCACTTTTATTATTGATTGGGACAAACAAGTGGCAATATGCCCTCAAGGAAATTTGAATCGGCTGTGATTTTGGGATATTTTTTTTAATTGGAAGTCTCTTAAGCCTTTTTTGCCCAAAATTCTGCTGATCATGTACACTTTCTTGTACTTTGGTCTAAAATTGTCATACTCAAAAAAGAAAAAAGTGCGCTTTTTTTAGCACACTTTTTTGAAATTACTTAATTATTACTTTCTGAGGGGTATGACCCCCTATTCGCCAGCAGTATCCTCTCAGAAGTCGGGGATCTATAGTCCTTTCCATAAATATGCAATAATTAATATATCTCTATTCTTCAAGAGATTTTCCGTCAAAATCAAAATAATCTATTAGTCATAACTGTAAAAAATGCAAGTAGAATCACAAGTCTCTGATATTGATAATAATATTTTTACTGATTTCGGTGGGGTCATGATTCCCGAAGCACCGGATGGATTTAAATCAGGTTTTATTGGCATTATCGGCCGGACTAATGTGGGTAAATCCACCCTGATGAATGAATTAGTTGGGCAAAAAATAGCTATTACTTCCCCCGTATCCCAAACTACTCGCAATCGCTTAAAGGGAATTTTAACTACGGAAACAGCCCAGTTGATTTTTGTGGATACCCCCGGTATTCATAAACCTCATCATCAATTAGGGGAAGTGTTGGTAAAAAATGCGAAAATTGCTATTGACTCGGTAGATGTGATATTATTTGTGGTTGATGGTACTGTTGCTTGTGGTCCAGGCGATCGCTATGTAGCAGAATTACTAATTAATACTCAAACACCTGTAATTTTGGGAATTAATAAAATTGATCAACAACCAGAGGATGCTGAAAAAATAGATGATAGTTATCTTCAATTAGCTGATACCTATCAATGGCAAAGTGTGAAATTTTCTGCTAAAACCGGCGCAGAATTATTACAACTCCAAGGTCTATTAATTAGTCATCTCGAACCAGGTCCATTTTATTATCCACCGGATTTAGTCACAGACCAGCCAGAACGGTTTATCATGGGTGAATTAATTCGAGAACAAATATTATTATTAACCCGTCAAGAAGTTCCCCACTCCGTAGCCATAGGGATTGATTTAGTCGAAGAAGCTCCAAAAATTACCCGTGTTCTCGCTACCGTTCATGTTGAGAGAGATTCTCAAAAAGGTATTCTCATTGGTAAAGGGGGGACAATGCTCAAGGCTATTGGTAGTCAAGCTAGACAGCAAATTCAAAAGCTAATTGCTGGGAAAGTTTATCTAGAATTATTTGTCAAAGTCCAGCCCAAATGGCGACATTCACGGGTGCGTTTAGCAGAACTAGGTTATCGCGTCGAAGAATAAACTAGGAAGTAGGGGCGCAGGGCCCGCCCCCAGTCCAGTACAACACGGCGTAAATAAAACAACCATTCTTCATCACTAAAAAGCTGATGCCACGTGAGTTTGACATAACGATAATTTGTGGAAAACTCACCCCACGTAGGAGTCTCAAGCCCTTATTCTCTCCTTGAAAAAATCATAACTCCGTTCGCGTAGCGTCTCCGAACTCCTAACTCGGGTGATGCCATATTATTTTTGACTTTTGACCTCCGCCTTGCGGTACTAGTGTTGTTCATATTTTTGATTTCTACCGTTCAAGCTAAAAATTATCTTTCATGCCGCGAATTCGGGCAAAGGTTTGAATGCCATTATCACTCTTGGCTGTTGCTTGTAGAGATGGTTCTTCCCAACGTAAAAAAGGATTGGTGAGTTTTTCTAGTCCTAAAATTGATGGAACTGTTGGCTCTAATTTATCCCGTTGAGCTTTAACATCTTGATAGCGTTTTTGTAAATCTGCATTTTCAGCATCCACCGTCACAGCAAACCGCAAATTGCTTAAAGTGTATTCATGGGCGCACCAGACGCGAGTATGATCAGGTAAATCCCGGAGTTTACTTAAAGAATCTACCATTTGCCCCGGTGTGCCTTCAAATAAACGCCCGCACCCTGCCGCAAACAATGTATCACCACAGAACAATTCTCCAGGCTCTCCTGGACTTACTGGAGGGAAATAGTAAGCAATATGAGCGCGAGTATGTCCAGGTACAAAGAATATATTAGCAGTGCGATCGCTAAATTGGATGCGATCGCCTTCCTCTAAAAACACCTGTTGTCCCGGAATCCTTCCCCTGTCTTCCACACCTCCATAAACTTTCACATCAGGAAATGCTTTCATTAATTGTATATTCCCACCCACATGATCACCATGATGATGGGTATTAAAAATTGCCACTAATTGAGCATTAATTTTTCCCAATTCATCTAAAACTGGTTGTGCTTCCGCCGGATCAACAACAGCCGCAATATTCCGCACTGAATCGTGCAGTAAAAATATATAATTGTCAGCAAGTACCGGCAACCGAATGATTTGCATTAGCTTTTCCCATTGGTGATTGGTGATTGGTCATTAGTAATAAGATATCTATTTTCATCCTGTTAATCATTAAATCCTGGACATCCTGATGCAGACAATATGTTTAATTAATGTAGGGGCGCAGGGTCTGCGCCCTTAATGATATTGCTAAGACCAAGAATCTAAATCTAAAGATTGCATTCCCTCGCTCTTAACATAATCCAGCAAACCTCCCAACTGTCGCCAGACAAAAAAGCAAGTTAGGAAACTCATTGGTAAACCTATACTTAAAGCCATTCCCGTAGGAAAACCAAATATCTCAAAACCGGAACAAAGAAATAAGCAAGAACCACCAGTAATACCAATAAATGGCACCAACAACTGTTTATAAAAAGAACGGGTATTAGTCTTTTCTTTAGGAGATTTATCTTGTGGCCATTGCTGGACAATTACCTTTAATGTCCCAGATAAAGCTAACCCAGAAGTTAAAGCCGTGAAAAAACCAACTAATAGTAAAAAGTAGGGTGGTTGCAGAGGGTAATAGTACATTAAAACTCCTGAGTGTTATTAAAATTCGTTTTTATTTGGTAACAGATTATTTGGCTAAAATAGCTGCTACACCTTCCTTAGAGAACTCGGTCAACAGGCTAATGGCGACATTAAGTAAACGATTTGGTGGTAAATCATCCTTGACCAAATCCCACAGACGTTGGACTTCTTCTGTGTGCAAACGGTCATCTTCAGTGATAGCTAAGACCAACTGACGACGGAGAAATTTACCCTCTTCGGAAAGGATGAATTCTAAACCCATTTTCGCCGTTGGTAAAACATCGAAATTGCTATCAGTGCGAGCGATCGTAATTAGATTTTCTAACCTTTGCCACTGAAATTTACCATCTTTGAACAACACATTCAAGAGCCGTCGTCGTAATGCGGGAGATTCCCCAGTTAATAACCGCCGAGCGATATAGGGATAACCCACTTCCACAATTTTGAAATTAGGGTTAAGACTGAGGGCAATTCCTTCTTGTGTCACCAAAGAACGAATAATCAAAGCAAACTTTGCCGGCACACGGAAAGGATATTCATACATCAATTCCGAGAACTCATCGGTAATGGTTTTGAAGTTGAAATCTTGGACATTTTTACCAATAGCATTTCCTAATACTGCTTCTAAGGCAGGAACAATAGGGGCAATATTAGTATTTGCTGCCAAAAAGCCCAGTTTAACAAAATCTTCCGCTAAATCGGCGTAATCCTTATTTACCAAATGGACTAAAGCATCAACTAAACTTTCCTTAGTAGTTTCCTCCAATTGATCCATCATACCAAAGTCAATGTAAGCCATGCGACCATCGGGCATAGCGAACAAATTCCCCGGATGAGGATCGGCATGGAAAAAGCCATGCTCTAATAGTTGTTGTAACCCAGTAGTTACACCTATTTGAATGATGGCTTCTGGGTCTAAACCTATGGCTTCGATATTCTGAGTATCTGTGAGCTTAAAGCCATTAATCCATTCTAGGGTTAAAACATGATTGCTGGTATAATTCCAGTAAATACAGGGAATTTTTACCTGGGGGTCATCACGGAAGTTATGGGCAAATTTTTCCGCATTGCGACCTTCATTGATGTAATCAATTTCCTCAAATAGCTTGGTGCCAAACTCGTCCACAATTAAAGTTAAATCGTGACCGAGATTCAGTGGTAGCCAGGGAGCAAGCCAACTGGCAACCCAACGCATGAGATACAGGTCTTTTATCAGTAGCGGGCGGAGATTAGGGCGTTGGACTTTGACTGCCACTTCCTCGCCGCTGAGTAAGCGACCCCGGTAGACTTGACCCAAACTAGCTGCTGCTACGGGTTGAGGCGAAAGCTCTCGAAAAATTTCGCCAATTGAGCGATTTAATTCTATTTCAATAATCTGATATGCCAGATCATTATCAAAAGGTGGTAACTGGTCTTGTAACTTGATTAGTTCTGCTAAGAAGTCTTTGCGGACTAAGTCAGGACGAGTCGAGAGGGCTTGACCGACTTTAATAAATGTCGGACCGAGATTGGTGAGTAGGGTTCGCAACTGGGTAGCGCGTTTCCCCTGATTTTCCTCCACCTGGTCTTGCCATTCGTCCCATTTGAGACTGAATATAAATCCGGCAAAAGACCAGATTATTCTCAGTAGTCGTCCCCAGGCTAACCAAGGACGGTAACGAAAGTAACGAGCGATCGCTCCGCTTGCCCAGGGCAGTGCCTCTGGGTTATACTGCTTTAATTCATCAGATTGATACTGACCCACGCCTTTATTTGCCTCTTCAACTGGGAATTGTACATCGTCGCTTTGATTCTGAATGCTAACTCAGTTGTTGGCACCAGAAAATGGTACTTTTTAGTTTAGAAAGAAACTTTAACCGGATCTAGGAGCAATAGGTGAACAAATAAGCCTATCTATCTAGATTTATTTATCTTTTTCTTAATTATACTTTATAAAAGTACAAACTTTTTGTGCATATTTGGGGTATTTTATATTTTCTTAATGACTCATAACTGAAATTTTTGTAGAAGTTTATGTAAATGCGTCTTTAGCTGTTTGTGAAGCTAGTGATATTAAGTGACTATATGCAAAAGCCCGTGCCGGAATGATTAAGGGTTTTACGGGTATTGATGATCCTTATAAATAACCACTTAATCCTGATGTTGTTTGTTATACCGCAATTGACTTGTCTTGAAGACTTAAATCTGATTATTTTTGAGGAAAAATTTTAAGCTAATGGTGCGTTACTAACCTACCATACGCATAGTTGAAAAATTAAATATTAGTCCCATAGCGGTTCTGATGATGTTTGGAATATCCTAAGGGTATAAATCTGCGGTAAAGATTGTGTTAAACTTAGAAAAAATAAATTTAAGGGGATGAAGTTGTCATGGTATTAACAAAACCAATAATTGCCCCACCAACTAATCATCAAATCACACTGCCCGACCACACACAACTGCCAGATTCAGATGGAACATTTGTGAAAAATTTTCAAGAATTACCTCAAAGTATAATTCTCACAACTTCTATAGAACCAATTTTACAAAAACTACATCCCGACGGACGTTATTGTATTGGCCAAGATAGCGGTATCTATTGGCGAATTACAGAACCACCAATCAAAGGGGCAGAAGCGCCAGATTGGTTTTATGTTCCCAATGTCGAACCTCTTCTAGCAGGAGAATATCGTCGTTCTTATGTAATGTGGAAAGAGATTGTCGCCCCGTTTATTGCCATAGAATTTGTCTCTGGTGATGGTTCAGAAGAAAGAGACACGACATCATTAAATGATATTGATGAACAAACCGGAGAACCCAAGAAAGCGGGTAAATTTTGGGTATATGAGCGGGCAATTCGTATCCCTTTTTATGCAATTTATGAGGTTAAAAAGGCGAGTGTTGAGGTATATCATTTGGTAGATGGGAAGTATGAGAAAATGCCAGCAAATGAAAGGGGACATTATCCAATTCCAGAAATGGGAGTAGAGCTAGGTATCCAACAAAATACGGAAATACCTTGGTTGCGCTGGTGGACTGCTGATGGTGAGATGTTATTGTCTGGAAATGAACGGGCTGATCAGGAACAACAACGGGCTGATCAAGAACAACAACGGGCTGATCAAGAACGTATCGCTAAACAACAAGCTGAGGCGCTACTACTTGAAGAACGTCAGCAAAATGAAAAACTGACAGCATATCTAAAAAACTTAGGTATTAATCCTGATCTAATACCATAGAGACGAAGTAGAGACGTTATATGGAACGTCTCTACAAGGGTTTTAAACTGTTATAGGATACACATATTTAATTTCTGGAGATATCTAATGGAGGGTGGGGAAACCTGATGATCTCACAGAATAGGGCGATCCTTGTCTGCGGTAAAGATTGTGTTAAACTTAGAAAAAATAAATTAAGGGGATGAAGTTGTCATGGTATTAACAAAACCAATAATTGCCCCACCAACTAATCATCAAATCACACTGCCCGACCACACACAACTGCCAGATTCAGATGGAACATTTGTGAAAAATTTTCAAGAATTACCTCAAAGTATAATTCTCACAACTTCTATAGAACCAATTTTACAAAAACTACATCCCGACGGACGTTATTGTATTGGCCAAGATAGCGGTATCTATTGGCGAATTACAGAACCACCAATCAAAGGGGCAGAAGCGCCAGATTGGTTTTATGTTCCCAATGTCGAACCTCTTCTAGCAGGAGAATATCGTCGTTCTTATGTAATGTGGAAAGAGATTGTCGCCCCGTTTATTGCCATAGAATTTGTCTCTGGTGATGGTTCAGAAGAAAGAGACACGACATCATTAAATGATATTGATGAACAAACCGGAGAACCCAAGAAAGCGGGTAAATTTTGGGTATATGAGCGGGCAATTCGTATTCCTTTTTATGCAATTTATGAGGTTAAAAAAGCCTCAGTTGAAGTGTATCATTTGGTGGATGGGAAATATGAGAAAATGCCAGCAAATGAAAGGGGACATTATCCAGTTCCAGAAATGGGAGTAGAGTTAGGTATCCAACAAAATACGGAAATACCTTGGTTGCGCTGGTGGACTGCTGATGGTGAGATGTTATTGTCTGGAAATGAACGGGCTGATCAGGAACAACAACGGGCTGATCAGGAACAACAACGGGCTGATCAGGAACAACAACGGGCTGATCAGGAACAACAACGGGCTGATCAAGAACGTATCGCTAAACAACAAGCTGAGGCGCTACTACTTGAAGAACGTCAGCAAAATGAAAAACTGACAGCATATCTAAAAAACTTAGGTATTAATCCTGATCTAATACCATAGAGACAAAGTAGAGACGTTACATGGAACTTCTCTGCAAGGGTTTTAAACTGTTATAGGATACACATATTTAATTTCTGGAGATATCTAATGGAGGGTGGGAAACCTGATGATCTCACAGAATAGGGCGATCGCAAAGCGCTGCTGCAAAAATAATCAAGTAGGCGATTATAAAGATGCCTCCGGCACACTCCGGGAACGCGGCTACACAAACAAAACCCACCTATTCCTTCGGAACGCTACGCGAACGTGGGTTCAAAAACTTTTAAAACATCTTCTTAGGTTCATAATTCATTCTGAGACGGAAAACCCAGAAGACGGTTCTAGGATACGCATATTTAATTTTTGGAGATATCTAATAGAACGTGAGTTCGACATAACGATAATTTGTGGAAAACTCACCCCACGTAGGAATCTCAAGCCCTTATTCTCTCCTTGAAAAAATCATAACTCCGTTCGCGTAGCGTCTCCGAAGGAGAAACTCCGAACTCCGAACTCACGTAATAGAGGGTGGGGAAACCACGCCCCTACTTGATCAGGTTAACAAAATTTGGGATTTAAGATTTTTTCCGACTGAATTTAACTTCCAGAATTGGTTAGCAATGGTATTATTCAGGTATTACAAAAAGTAAAGGGCAATTTTACTATGACCAAAGCACCTGTTGCTCCTGTGGTGCTAGTCATTCTAGATGGATGGGGCTACTGTGAGGAAGAGCGAGGAAACGCAATTTCCGCTGCCAAGACTCCGATTATGGACAGTTTATGGGCAGTCTATCCCCACACCCTCATTCGCACATCAGGAAAAGCCGTAGGGTTGCCAGAAGGTCAAATGGGCAACTCGGAAGTTGGTCATTTGAACATTGGCGCTGGTCGAGTCGTACCCCAAGAATTGGTACGGATCTCAGATGCTGTAGAAGACGGTTCTTTAGCCGCAAACCCAGCCCTTGTCAAAATTTGCCAGGAAGTCCGTGCTGCTAATGGCAAGTTGCATCTAGTGGGGCTTTGTTCTGATGGGGGGGTACATTCCCATATTACCCATCTATTTGGATTACTTGACTTAGCAAAGGAACAGCAACTTTCACAAGTTTGTATTCACGCCATTACTGATGGTCGTGACACTAAACCGACAGATGCTATCAACGTCATTCAGCAGTTGCAAGACCATATAAATCATGCTGGCATCGGTGAAATCACTACCATCAGTGGTCGCTATTATGCAATGGATCGTGATAACCGTTGGGATCGAGTCCAACGCGCTTACGATGTGATGACAACAGATAATGGTGGCAATGGACTCACGGCTGTAGAGGTATTGCAAGCAGCTTACGCGGGAGGAGTGACTGATGAGTTTGTGATCCCAGTCCGGTTACAACCGGGCGCGGTAGAATCTGGTGATGGGGTCATATTTTTCAATTTCCGCCCCGACCGTGCTAGAGAACTAACTCAAGCTTTTGTGAGTCACACTTTTAGCGGTTTTGAAAGACAACCTATTCAACCACTTTCTTTTGTAACTTTTACCCAGTATGATCCAGAATTGCCAGTTTCTGTGGCTTTCGCACCGCAAAATCTGAGTAATATTCTGGGTGAAGTTATCGCTAATCGCGGGTTAAAACAGTTTAGAACCGCTGAAACCGAAAAATACGCTCATGTTACTTATTTCTTTAATGGGGGACTAGAAGATCCCTGTGAGGGAGAAGACCGGGAATTAGTCAGTAGTCCAATGGTGGGGACCTATGATCAAGCCCCGGCGATGTCAGCACAAGCTGTGACAGATGTGGCGATCGCTGCCATCAGAAAGGGTATCTATTCCCTAGTCGTGATGAACTATGCTAACCCAGACATGGTAGGGCATACAGGACAAATTCCAGCGACGGTCACGGCCATTGAAGCAGTAGATAAATGTTTAGGTCGTCTAATTGATGCTATTGGTAAAGCAGGTGGGACAGCAATTATTACTGCTGATCACGGCAACGCTGAGTATATGCTAGATGAGGGCGGTCATCCTTGGACAGCCCATACTACTAACCCAGTTCCTTTAATTTTGGTAGAAGGCGAAAAAGCCAAAATACCCGGATATGGAACAAATGTGGTATTAAGAAATGATGGCAAATTAGCCGATATTGCCCCGACTATTCTGGATATTTTACAAATATCCCAACCACAAGAAATGACAGGGCGATCATTACTGAAAGCCGCAGAATATGATTTACAACTAACTCGTACTCCTGTGCAAATAGGTTTGTAAAATCGTATTAGTCCGGGCGACTAGAAGTCGCGGCTACACAATCAAAGTCCGCCTGCGCGGACTCAAAAAAAATCAAGATTTTGAAACCCACGACAGTGGTTTTTGCTTGTGTAGATGCGGTTTTTAACCGCCAATTTACCTCAAAAATTGATAACTTCTGATAAACAACTAATATGGCAATTACTAACATTATTCAAGGCATTTGGGCATTTTCCGCCCTCGGTTTGATTATCCTCGTTTTGTTACATAGTCCTAAAGGTGATGGCATAGGTGCTATTGGTGGACAAGCACAATTATTTAGTAGTACCAAAAGTGCCGAAAATACTTTAAATCGAGTTACTTGGGCATTAACAGTAGTTTTTATGGGTTTAACTGTGGTTTTAAGTGCTAATTGGTTGCCCAAATAATTAGGGCTTGCTGAAAAAGTCTTTTGGTTAGGGCTAGGAGTCAGGAGTCAGGAGTCAGAATTAGAAGAAGAGAAGAATAGTCTTGAATTTGGTCAAGTGATAGGGTTTTAGTAGTTTCAACGCTTATTCCTGACACTTGTTTCACCTTTTTTACCTTCAAACTCTTGATATATCTCAGTTCGGCGTTGCTGATTAAGGGTATGAATTTTAGTCTCACGCAAAGGCGCAATCACGCTTCGTGATCTCGAAGAGTAGACGCAAAGGTAAGATTTTTAAAGATTCAATTTGGGAATTTCATATCTCGATTCAGCAACGCCCTCAGTTCTAAGTTTATATGGCTTACGCCACGCTATCAGCAGACCCTAATTAAAACTGAAAATGGGAAAAATTACCCAAAATCAAAACTTTTGGCGAAGATTGAAAGCAGTTCTGACTTTAGCAATAAGTACAGGACTGCTGGTTGTTTTAACTAATTTTCAAGTTAATGCCATTTTCAGGGAACAGGGAACAGGGAATAGGGAACAGGAAAGAAACTTTCAATTATCAACTTCTCTTCCTGTTCTCCAAAAAACCCATCCTTTACCACCAACTCTGGCACAATGGCAAGATAAAACAAATAATGGAGATTATTTTGATCAAATTAAATCTACAAAAGTTGGTTATTTAATTTGGTCACGTTTTCCGGTGAAAGTGAAGATAGAAACACCAACTGATATTAATGAAAAACAAGCGCAAATATGGGTTAATAGTGTTTCTCAAGCAGTGCAAGAATGGGGTATTTATTTACCTTTGCAGATAGTGGAAAAATCTGCTATTGCTGATATTACAATCTTCCAAAAAGCACCACCCTTACAACGTGAACCTAATGGTAAGATATTACGGGCGCGTTCGGCTTTAACGACTTTTGATTTATATACTGAAAACAATATTTTATCTCAGAGGTTTACAATTCTGCTGAGTCCTAGTCAAACTGGTGAATATGTACTATCAGCAGCCCGTCATGAACTTGGTCATGCTTTGGGTATTTGGGGTCATAGTCTTCTAGAAACTGATACGATGTATTTTTCTCAAGTTCGCAAACCGCCGTTGATTTCTGTCAGAGATGTGAATACTTTGAAACTGGTTTATGAACAATCTACAAATTTGGGTTGGTCTGTCTTGGAGAAAGATTGAATTTTTCTAACGCAACGTGAGTTCGACGAAAATAATTTGACCTCTCTCCAAACCTTTTCTCGTAACGGGGAGAGTTTAATTAGGGTTTGCTGATAGCGTAGCGTGGCGTAAGCCATATAAAGCTAAAACTTAGATATATCGAGAGTTTGAAGGTGAAAAAGGTGAATCAGGTGCAAGGAATAAGGGTTGAAATTAGCAAAGACCTATCACTTTACCCGATTCAAGACTATTCTTTTCTTCTTCTAATTCTTCCTCCTGACTCCTGACTCCTGACTCCTAGCCCTCACGAAAAGACTTTTTCAGCAAACCCTAATTGATCATCTCATCTATATGCTTAATATTTGTCCGATGATAAGTTAACAAATAGTCTAAACGATCACTTAGCAAACTTAAAATGATATCTTCGTAAGTCATGCCGTATTCATTTAACCCTTGCACTACTAAACTAGTTATATTATCAGCGGGTCGTTTTAGGTCTGGCTTAGGATTGGCTTCTAGTACATGAAGTACACCATTTTCATCATGTCTCAAATCAATTCTTACTAAAGTATTGAGATGAAAATCTTGATAAATCTTCTGGGCAATTGCAATTAAGTTTTGCTTCAATTCTTGTTCTTCATCGTTAAGTAAGCGAATTCTTTCTATGGTAATTGCTTTCTTATCCATTGATGTAAAAATATATTCTCCATGTTCTAAAAAACGCTCGATTGTAGAAAAAGCAAAAGGTTTATTCTGCCGATAAAACGTCTGATTCCCATGAGTAATATAGCCACATACAGAAACGCAAAATTCACGCCCTGAAAAATAAGTTTCAATTAAAGCAGTATCATGAGTGACTCTATGGATATTCGCCACTGCTTCGGATAAACCATCAATAGTTTCTACATAATGAATATTTAATGAGGCCCGACCAGACACAGGTTTAACAATAAATGGACCGCTATATTTTTGAAAAGTTTTAGCAAAGCGTTCATCAAGGTGAGGATTAAAAATTCCCTGGACAGGATGCCGAGTAATAAATGGAGCAGTCTTAATTCCGAGCGCTTGAAGTTCCAGTTTAAAGATATGTTTTTGATCCAGTTTAGAACTATTTAAAGGGTTATGTCCTATATAGGGAATTCCTAACATCTCCAAAAGTGCAGGTGTGTGACATATTTGGTTATATCCCTGAACACCACCAGTATTGAGCCATGCAATATGAATATTCTCTTGTTTGAGTTTTTGTGGAAGCGTCATATCATCTGCCATCACAAAAACATGATGAAATCCGATTTTCACTAGTGCATTAGCGATATCTTGGGCTACGGGTTCATAGGTTTTTGTTGAGCGGGGATTATGAGTTTTGTAGATAACTGAACCTTCTTTGCTGCTGTTACCTCCATGAATGACAGCAATCCGTAATTTTGGATATAATTGGTTTAAGGAATGCCTTAAAAAACTGGAATCCCAATCGAGATCTATGTTGGTGGACAGATGATTAATCATTGACTTCGTTTGTTTTGACTGTAGTTTGATTTGGTTTAGCTAAGTATATACCGATTAAAATAACACAAAATGCCAACCAATTTAATAAACTTAACTGTTCAGAAAAGATGATCCAAGCTATAAAGGCAGTGATTGCTGGTTCAAATAAAAGAGTTGTAGCCACAAAACCTGGAGATAGTTGGTTAAGAGATTGTGCTACTAGTCCTTGTCCTAAAACTTGGCAAACCAGAGCGAGGGAAATTACTGCTAACCAACCTGAATAAGAATAAGGAAAAACTTGCTGTTTAGTTAACAATACAATAGGTAAGGTGAATACTGTGCCGATGAAGCAGCGCCACAGGAGAATCGTGGAAGAAGATAATTTAGTCCGAAGTTGTTTGACAATTAAAATATAAATACTATAGAATACAGCCGCAAATAAAGCTGCTACATCACCAGTTATGTTGTTAGCGGAATAGGAGAAGTCTGTAATACTAATAGTAATTACTCCTAGTAAGGCGATCGCCATTCCAATTAAGAAGGTGATGTCAAATGATTGTTTTAAGAATAACCATCCGAATAGAGTGGTAAAAACTGGGGTAAGATTTCTTAGTAATGTAGAGTTAGCAACACTAGTTTGTGTTAGTGACCACGCCCATAAAATAATGGAGATAGATGAAACTATACCCATTAAAAGTATAAGTCCTAAATTCTGTCGCCAACTAGAATTATGAGGATTAATTTCTGTGACATTTGCATCTTTTAATCGGTTAAATTGTATTTGTTTAAAACTACTCCATATTCCAAAAAAGATTGTAGCTATCCACATACGATTAAAAATCGTAGCATTAGAACCAAGTTCTAATTCGCTCAATCGAATAAATATCCCAGCTAATGATAGAGCAAATAAGGCAATAAATAGTGACAGGATTGCCGCTGTTATTGGTAATTGTCTTTCCTCTTTAATAACTGTTTTTTCTAACTTTACGTCATTAGATAAATCTTCTGTATGTGTCATATTTTAATGATCAACTAGGATTTTTTTGATTATACTCATTATAAATTACGGCTACACAGGCAAAACCCACCTATTCTTTTGGAACATTACACGAACGTGGGTTCAAAAGCCTGGACACGCGCGGAAGTCAATCAATCAAAATCCCCCTTAAAAATGGGGATCGTATCTACTAGTTGACGAGATTTGAAACTTTTAATTGTTTTCTCTAGGGATTGTGAGTAATTAAACTTATATTAATTTTACTATTTGCTGACTTAGGTTGACAGTTCATACCATGCTTTTACGGTATGATCAGTTCTTCCTCGTCAGTTCTATGATAACGAATTTTCGGGTCGGTGTCAATAGCTTTGACTCTATTATTGCGAGGCTGTGGAAATTACAAGTAAATTTGATTTTCGACAGCCTCATGATTTGATTACACTCGACGGAGGTTCATGAGTTCTTGAGGAGATGCAAGCATATCAATGGCTACGAAGAAGATTTTGCCATCGGGATTGATTAAAAACCGCCAGGAAATGTTCATCCCAACTGTGACACCAAACCAAGGAGTTTGGACTATTCCTGTGACTTTTAGTTGTTTAGAACCGTCTGGTTGCACTTCGCAGATACCTTGTTGTGGCATCATGTTTAGTCCTTGTGCTTCTTCGCGCATATATTTAGCGATCGCTTCCCGGCCAATAATTGGCTTTTGGAATGGTGGTTGTAGCGCACCGTCGGTAGTGAATAGTGCGATCGCATCATCAAATTTATCTGCATTCATGGCTTCAATGTAGCCTAAGACCGCAGGTTCTGTAATCCCATCAATTTTAACTGAGGAAATCACTGGAGTTGTCCGTTGGAAAGCCGGTTCTGTAGCTGCTTTGGGATAACTGCTAGGCCCAAGATCAGAAGTATCAAATCCCATATCTACTACGGTATTCCGCAAGACGGTGATTTGCTGACCTTGATCAAGTTTCTGTGTGGCTTCTAACACAAATTGTACACCAGGAGACATTTGATAGCCAACGGGGATAGGAGTGATAATTCCCTGTTTCATCAATTCTCCTAACTCGTACCAGAAAGCTAATTTGGTATTGACGCTGAAGAAACCATAGGAACGGCTAATAGGAGTATCAGCACGGCTGGCTAAATCCCGCATAACTTTGGTTTGATCTTCACGAGACATTTGCTTGATTTGGGTCAGCAAACTTTCGGCTAGTTGCAAACGTGCTGCTCCAGGTGCTGCGGGAGTAATGGTTTTACCCATTTCGGTGTAAGCATACCAAAGATATGCTAATTTATCATCAACGTTCAGTTGATCAAATAACGCTATAGTTGCGGGAATAGGACTAGGAACTTGAGTATTAGAAAAAATAGTTTGAGCAGACTGGATAGTTAAAGCCACAGTCGGAACCTCCAAAATTATGTGTTTATTAGTCCTTGTAAAGACATCAGCGAAAAATGTTTATCATGAACTTATGTCTTATGCAAAGTAATGTAACGATAATCTTAATTTTTGTAAATAATAGGAATCACTAATTGACAAAATAGGTAATTAATGGTAAAGAATTTATTTCCACCCAGAGGCGCAGAGGCGCAGAGAGGAATTTAGGAGCTAAATTGTGTTGATTAATGAAGGTTATCGTTTAATTAAACAGATTAGTAAGGGAGGATTTTATCAGACTTTTTTAGCTGTAGATGAAAGTCAATTTCCGCCAATTCCTTGTGTGGTTTATCAAGTTTCGTCTCGATATCAACCGCTGGAAATTTTTCAGTTTCAAGTACAGAAATTAACGGAATTAGGTAAACATCCGCAAATTCCAACTTTAATCACACATTTTACAGAAAATGAATATTACTATTTAATTCAAGAATTTATTGATAGTGATAATTTAGCTAGTTTATTAGCAAAGCAAGGTAGTTTTCAGGAAACTCAGATTTGGCAAATTTTAAAAGGTTTATTGCCGGTGATCAGGTTTATTCATGATCATCAAATTATTCACCGCAATATTCAACCAGAAAATATTATTTTGCGGACTAAGAACCAAAATCAAGATTTGTTAGATGATTTGGTTTTAGGAGATTTTGCGAATATGAAGTTTGCTAATATCAATGAAGATACAGATCATTTAGTTGGTAGTCCAGAATATATTTCTCCAGAACAAGCACAAGGTAAAGCAGTTTTCGCAAGTGACCTTTATAGTTTAGGTGTAACTTGTATTTATTTACTTACTCAGATTTCTCCTTTTGAACTGTTTGATGTGACTATTAATGGCTGGATATGGCAAGATTATCTCACATATCCAATTAGTGAACATTTAGGACAAACCCTAGATAAATTGGTGGAATTTGATGTACAAGAACGTTGGCAATCAGCAGATCAACTTATCTATAATTTAGGCATTAAAGATAATTATTTGCCTTTATTATCCATAGAAAAAAGTCATTTGTGGCAACTTGCTTATACTCTAGAAAATAAAATTCATAGTTCCATTAATACTGTAGCATTAAGTCATGATGGCAAAATATTAGCTAGTGGTGAAGATAATAAAAGTATTAAATTATGGAATTTAAGCAATCAGCAATTAATCAGGAACTTTCCCGGTACTCAATCTGTAACGGCAGTTATTTTTAATCATAATGATACAATTTTAGCCACAGCTAGTGATGATCAAACTATCAATTTATGGGATGTGAAGACATTAACGAAAATTCATAGTTTGACTGGACATTCCCACGCTGTTAAATCCCTAGCATTTCATCCTCATGGACAAATTTTAGCTAGTGGTAGTTGGGATAAAACTATTAAAATCTGGGATGTAAATACAGGTTTAGCACTAAATACTTTAACAGGGCATAAATTACAAGTAAATGCTGTAGCTTTTAGTCCCCAAGGACAGCTTTTAGCTAGTGCTAGTTATGATCGCACAGTTCGGGTTTGGAAATTAGAAAACGGAAATTTTCACTTATTAACAACTCTTTTGGGTCATACTTGGGCAGTTTTGACAGTGGCTTTTAGTCCCACTCATCCTCATTTGTTAGCGACTGGTAGCGGTGATAATACAATCAAATTATGGGATGTTAGCACTGATGAATTAATTAGTACACTTTCAGGTCATTCTTGGTCAGTGGTGGCTGTAGCTTTTAGTGCTGATGGAGAAACGCTGATTAGTGGCAGTTGGGATAAAACGGTGAAAATTTGGCAAATCAGCACAAAATTAGAAATTGCTAGTCTTGTCGGTCATGTAGACTCGGTATCTAGCGTTGTTATGGGGGATGATGGGGAATTGATTATTAGTGGTAGTAAGGACAAGACAATCAAATTGTGGCGCAGGCGACAATTATAGCATCATCACCTCCCTATCGGGTAAGTGAGAGGCTTCTACTGTTTGAGCTAAGTTGACACTCTCACTGGCTTTAGCCACTGAGATTCTACTGACAGAATTAGATTAAGTTTAGCCCAATCTAATCTCGCTGCGACCGTCAAACGTCGCCTAAAGTCCATTTTTCCCCTTTTATAGAGACAGGGAATTTCAGATAAATCAAGTACAAAATTTTGATTGCAATTAAGTATATTCTGTGACAGTTAGTGGTGATTGGTGGTAATTATATTTAATTACCCATTACCAATCACCCACTACCAATTACCAATTTAAAATCATCAGGCGCTACCTGTGAAGGCAACCTCTGGAAATTTCAACTGTGCTTCTGCCATTGGGCGTTTTCTGCCTTCTTCTTGCCAGTAGTTAATCACTTCTGTGGCTTTGTTAAGCAACTCTACCCGGTCAACATCTGTAATCCAGTGTTTGGATTCTAACTCTTTTTTTAACTCTTCCCAGGCATCATTTCTGGGCCAAAAAAAGTATTTGGTTAAGGGACTAGAACCTTTACCTACAACTTGATCTACTGCTAGGGCGACGTTTTCGTCTAACCAGAGAATTTTCAAAATGAACTTGGTCAATTACACCTCCGGGGAATATCCGGGTTTTACTTACTAAGTTTGCGACCCCTTATTTTAACTCAATCTTTGAATAATTGACCATTTGTGGTGGCAATTAGTTTTACAGCAATTCTCGTTCTTCTGAAATACAATGGAGGGCGACATTCTCATGAAATACAATGGAGGGCGCAGGCCCTGCGCCCCTACGGGTTTTTCTGTATTCTGCTATATGATTAATTTTGTTGCATATCACGTCAGAGTTAGATGATTAAACTAATTGGTATTTTTCTGGGTCTATTACTGGTTTTTGGCTGGAATACACCAGTTATGGCAGAATCTCAACCTATTACCGCCCAGGAGTTGCAAGTGGGGGATGAATTGGCGACTAAGGCTTTTGTAGCTACGAATCAGGGTGATTTTGTGACGGCGGAAGCTTATTGGACAAAAATTATTGAAAAATTTCCGACTAATGCGGGAGCATGGAGTAATCGTGGTAATTCTCGTGTCAGCCAGAATAAGTTACAAGCCGCATTGATGGATTATAACAAAGCTATAGAGCTTGCGCCTAATGTGACAGATCCTTATTTGAATCGGGGGACGGCGTTGGAAGGTTTGGGAAGATGGGAGGAGGCGATCGCTGATTATAATCGTGTCTTAGAATTAGATCCTCAAGATGCTATGGCTTACAATAATCGTGGTAATGCTAAAACAGGTTTAGGGAAATGGCAAGAAGCGATTTTAGATTTCCAAACAGCCACAGAAATTACCCCAAATTTTGCCTTTGCTAGAGCTAATTATGCCCTGGCTTTATATGAAACTAATCAAACAGATCAAGCTATCCGGGAGATGCGGAATATAGTCCGTAAATATCCTCGATTTGCTGATATGCGTGCTGCTTTAACAGCCGCTTATTGGGTGACGGGAAATCGGGGAGAGGCAGAAAGTAATTGGGTAGCAGCCTATGGACTAGATACCCGTTATAAGGATATGAATTGGGTAAGGAATATCCGTCGCTGGCCGCCAAGTATGATAGCAGCTTTGGATAGATTCTTGAAACTACAATAAATCAAGTAGTCGGACAAAATTAAATTCACTCGTTGAGACAGGGAACAGGGAACAGGGAACAGAAAAATCAGTTGTATATCAGTTAAGGAGGGCTTGCTGAATCAAGCAAACCAGGAGTTATTATTGCTGTTTGCAAATTTCTAGCATTTAGTATTGCGATCGCTCCCCAAATTTCGCTACAATGTCAAGGCTGTGGGTACGTTCAAAGTCGCTGAGGATCAAGCTACACTTTTGTGAGCCACCCTGGGACACCCAAATAACTAAGATTTTACCAAGAAAAGCAAAAAACAATGGCGAAACGTGTGCAATTAGTTTTAACAAAAGATGTTACCAAGCTGGGAAAACTCGGCGATTTGGTAGAAGTAGCCCCCGGTTATGCTCGTAACTACCTCATCCCCCAGAGTTTAGCCGCTCGCGCTACACCTGGTCTGCTCAAACAAGTGGAACGCCGACGCGAGAAAGAATATCAAAGACAATTAGAACTGAAACAACAGGCGACTGAGCAAAAAACAGCTTTAGAAAATATTGCTGGTTTAAAAATTGCCAAGCAAGTTGGGGAAAATGAAGCTATTTTCGGTACTGTTACTACCCAAGATGTTGCAGATGCAATTCAAGCCGCAGCTAATCTAGAAATAGATCGTCGTGGTATCACCATTCCCGATATCAGCCAATTGGGTACTTACAAAGCGGAAATCAAACTCCATGCTGAAGTAACAGCAGTAATTAACATTGAAGTCGTCTCTAACTAACGGTGATACGGTTTTGGATTTTAGATTTTAGATTTTAGATGGACTCCAGCAACTAAGCCAAGAGCTTATCAATTAATTTGAGATTTTAGATTTATCCTCGAATAAATTTAGCGACTGCGGACATTTTTGAATTTTCAATCTTTAATCCAAAATTTAAAATCTAAAATTCGGATATTGGTTTTGGATGATCAAATAAAAATCCAAAATCGCCAACATTTAAAATTTTATGGCTGAAGAACTAAGTTTTCAAGGTGATGGTAGCAATCGTTTACCACCTCAAAACATCGAGGCAGAAGAAGCCATCTTAGGGGGTATTCTCCTAGATCCAGAGGCAATTGGTCGAGTGAGCGATCGCCTAGTTCCCGAAGCATTTTATATTAGCGCCCATACAACTATCTATCAAGCCGCCCTCCGTCTCCATACCCAGCAAAAACCCACAGACCTACTTTCCATCACCAGTTGGTTAACAGACAACGATCAATTAACCCAAATTGGTGGCAGAAACAAACTAGCAACATTAGTAGACCGGACAGTTTCCGCAGTCAACATTGATGCCTTAGCAGGGTTAGTCATGGAAAAATACCTGCGTCGGCAATTAATCAAAGCTGGGAATGAAATTGTCCATCTTGGTTTTGAAGCAGAAACAGAATTAGCAATTGTTCTGGACAATGCCGAACAAAAAGTTTTTAATGTCACCCAACAAAAAACCCAATCAGGATTAGTTCATATTGGTGACACTTTAATTAATACTTTTCAAGATATTGAAACTCGTCATCAAGGGATTGCATTACCGGGAATACCTTGTGGTTTTTATGATTTAGATGCCATGACTAGCGGTTTTCAGCGTTCTGATTTAATTATCGTCGCTGGGAGGCCATCAATGGGAAAATGTCTCAGTTATGATTCAGAAATCGTTTTAGCAAATGGACAAATTGCCACAATTGAAGAATTATATCAGCAACGGCAAGGTTCATTATTAACATTAAATGATGATTGGAAATTTACCTTTACCCAACCATCTGCATTTGTAGATGATGGAATTAAACCAGTTTTCCGCATCACAACTCGCTTAGGTCGGGCAATTGAAACCACAATCACTCACCCATTTTTAACTATTAAAGGCTGGCAAAGATTAGAAAATTTACAAGTGGGAAATAAGATTGCCATCCCTCGGAAAATAGATGTATTTGGCACAGAAACCATCCGCGAGTGTGAAGTCAAATTATTAGCTGATTCGCTGAAAAATAGTGATGATAAAACAATTCCCCCAATTGTTTTTAAATTAGAAAAACCACAATTATCCTTATTTATCAATCGTCTCTTTGCCACTAAGGGCTGGGCTACCCTACTCAATAGTGGTCAATCACAATTAGGTTATGGCACAGTCAGCGAAAAACTAGCAAGACAAATTCAACATCTGTTATTAAGATTTGGGATTATTGCTGCTTTGAAAAAGCGGTCTGTGAAATATAATGATACCCGTAGACCAGCATGGCAATTAGATATTACTGATGCTTTATCTATCAAAAACTTCATTGCAGAAATTGGCATTTTTGGCAAAGAAGCAGCATTAGCAAAAGTTACAGCAGCAATATCTCAAAAAAGATATCAAACTAATCGTGACTTAATACCTGTAGAAATTTGGGAACAGATAGCAGCCGCTAAAGGTAGGGAAACTTGGAGTAGTTTAGCAAAACGGGCTGGGATTAAAAGCTATACCAATATTCATGTCGGCAAGCGGGCATTAAAACGGGAAAGATTATGGATTTTAGCCACTGCTTTAGATAATTTACCACTTCAGCAATTAGCAAATAGTGATGTATATTGGGATGAAATTATTTCTATTGAATCAGTTGGTAACAAACAAGTTTATGATTTGACAATTCCTGAAACACACAACTTTATTGCTAATGATATCTGTGTTCACAATACCGCCTTTTGTCTTAACCTAGCTCATAACATTGCAGCCGGTTATCAATTAGCAGTTGCAGTTTTTAGTTTAGAAATGTCCAAAGAACAGCTAGTCCAAAGACTATTAGCTAGTGAAGCCGGAATTGAAAGTAGTTATTTAAGAAGTGGACGGATTAGTCAAACCCAATGGGAACCTTTAAGCCGTGCCATTGATAAACTCTCCGACACGCCGATTTTTATTGATGATACGGCAAATATTACAGTCACACAAATGCGAAGTCAAGCGCGACGATTGCAAGCCGAACAAACTAAAGACTTAGGATTAATAGTAATTGATTACTTGCAATTAATGGAAGGTAGTAGTGATAATCGTGTCCAAGAATTATCGAGAATTACCCGTTCTTTAAAAGGTTTAGCGAGAGAATTATCTGTACCCATAATTGCCTTATCACAGTTAAGTCGCGGTGTGGAAGCCAGAACTAATAAACGCCCCATGTTATCTGATTTGAGAGAATCGGGATGTTTAGCTGGCGATAGTCTTGTTACATTAGCAGACACCGGGTTACAAGTACCAATTAAAGAATTAGTAGGTAAATCTGATTTTGCGGTTTGGGGACTGAACGAAAACACAATGAAACTAGAAAGGGCAATTGTTAGTAACGCTTTTTCTACAGGTATCAAACCAGTATTTACATTAACAACTCGATTAGGTCGAGAAATTCGTGCTACTGGTAATCATAAATTTTTAACTATTAATGGGTGGAAAAGATTAGATGAATTAAATTTGCAACAACAATTAATTGCTCTTGCTAACAGTGATATTTATTGGGATGAACTTATCTCAATAGAATTAGATGGAGAAGAAGAAGTATTTGATTTAACAGTTGATAAATTACATAACTTTATCGCTAATAATATTATTGTTCACAATTCAATTGAACAAGATGCGGATATAGTTATGATGTTATACCGTGATGAATATTATTCACCAGATACTCCAGATAGGGGAATTGCCGAAGTAATAATCGCTAAACATCGCAATGGCCCAACAGGAACAGTTAAACTATTATTTGATCCACAATTTACAAAGTTTAAAAATCTAGCTAAACCAAGTTGGTAATATGTCAAAAAAGAATTATTTCAGCTTGATATTACTATTTGTTTCTATTAATATTGGTAGTATTCAAAAAATAGCTCAAGCGCAAACACCAGTTGCAGAAGTTACGAATACAAAATCAATTTGTCCTGCTCAATTATCATCTGCTATTAATACTATTATCAATCATCCTCAATTTAGTCGAGTCCGTTGGGGGATTTTAATTAAACCATTATCATCAGAAAAGATTCTTTATAGTCAAGATAGCCAAAAATATTTTATTCCTGCTTCTAATATCAAGCTATTTACTACCGCAGCAGCATTACAACAATTAGGGGCAGATTTTCGGATTCGTACTTCTATTTATGATGATGGTAATGGTGTTTTGCGTGTAGTAGGAAGGGGAGATCCGAGTTTCAAAAATGCTCAATTGACAATATTATCAAAACAACTATATAAGCAGGAAATTCGACAAATTAATCAGTTAATTGCTGATGATAGTTATTGGCAAGGTGAAGTGGTTAATTCTAGTTGGGAATGGGAAGACATTCAAGCTGATTATGGCGCACCAATTAATAGTTTTATTCTCAATGAAAATGCTACTGTATTAACTTTTTTACCCCAAAATATTGGAGAAGCATTAAAATTAAAATGGACAGAACCAACAGAAGCATATCGGTGGAAAATCGAAAATAATTCCGTCACTACTGAAGCCGATAAACCCAGTTTTGTAGAGGTAAATCGTGACTTAAAAGGACAAATTCTGCGAATTAAAGGACAATTGGCTATAAATTCCCAGCCAGAGATTACAGGGTTAGCTGTATTTGATCCAGTTGCTAATTTTATCAGACAATTTCGCCAAAATTTATCTAGACAGGGAATCACTGTTAAAGAAACTGTAATTAAAAATCTTAGTCAAAATCAACAAGAAAAAGAAATAGCCACAGTAGAATCTCCACCTTTATCGGAATTATTACTAGAGACAAATGTGAATAGTAATAATTTATATGCTGAGGCTTTACTCAGAAGTTTAGCTATTAAGAAACCAGCAGAGAAAAATCAAAATACGGCTGATGTCGGATTACAAGTTGTCAGAGAAACTTTAACTCAATTAGGAGTTGCACCAGCAGGTTATATCATTGTAGATGGTTCTGGTTTATCTCGGAAAAATTTAACGACTCCAGCAGCGTTGGTACAACTTTTACAAGGAATTGATAAATCACCTCAAGCAGCAGTTTTTCGGGCTTCTTTACCTATTTCTGGTGTCAAAGGTAGTCTAAAAAATCGGTTTCTTAATACTGCGGCTGCGGGAATAGTGCAAGCAAAAACAGGTTCAATGACAGGAATTTCCACTCTATCTGGATATATGAACGCACCCAATTATGAACCCTTGGTTTTTAGTATTATGGTAAATCAATCTGAACAACCGGGGAAAGTCATGAGAACAGCAATAGATGAAATTGTAGTTTTATTATCTGAATTAAAGCGGTGTTAAAATAATTGAGTTGAGTAAATGACAGGACTTACGCAAAACATCTCTCAAACCCCCATTTCTCTGTGTTCTCTGCGCCTCTGTGGTTCGTTATTCCATGACTTACTTATATCTATACTTTCGCACAAAATGACCAAAAAGATAAACTGTACAATCTGAGTTTAGGCAATACTGCCGCGTTTTCTTGCTTCTTTGTTGGAAATCCCGACATTTTTGATCCCGGCTTTAATCATTTGTCGTTCTAAAAGGGCAAAGAACCGGGTTCTATCACCACCCCTGACTACAGCCTGATTATGCGCTTCGGCGATCGCCACAGGATAACCATATCCTTTTTGTACCTGTGCCAACATTAGCCCTAGTGCTTGATCAAACATGATGGAATTTTCTGCAACCCAAGCGGGAACTTCAATCCGGGCAATTTCTGTCCCGACATGAACGTAACAAAAATAAATAATTTGCTCGTTATACAATTCTAAAATTCGGGCATTACTCCGCCATAGGGGTCCGCGTTGTCCGGGTTGAAGTTGGGTGGCCATGATGGTGGTATCGCGCAAAGTCTCAAATTTTTTACAAGGTACGTATTCTAGTTGATTGGGACAATGGGTAATACAATCGGGGACAGGGTGAGGACAAGCTAAAAAGCGTAAAAAGTTGGTGGCTTCGGTGCTACGAGAGGCACTAAGATAGCCCATGAGGGGAATTTTGGCTTGTTGGAGTTTTTGCCAAGCTTCTAAAACGGGAGGTAAAATCATATCCCGCGCCTCCATCGGTAATTGATCTAAAAACCAGTATATTAACGAACCATCTATCATCGCTAAGACTGGGGCTGCTGTTTTCGCACTACAAGCCAGTTCTGCCAAGACTGTAGCCTCGGAAGCGGTACGCCGATAACCCATCCATTCATCCGTTCTAATGCCCCACTGACGCGATGTATATAAATCTTCAGGGCGATAAAATACCTCCGGTAAACTATCGAGAACTGGGTGAAGATCTTGACCATAGTGCAAAACCACTCTGCCAATATTTAGTAAGTAACAATACGCAATTTCGTGATGATTTGGGGCAATTTGTGAACCATCTGTAGAAATAACAGTATGAACTTTGGGGGGAACAGGAATAGTCATACAGGTTTCGAGAGGTTCAATGGGTGTAGCATTCGCAAAAATAATCCGATTTCGCCATTCTTCTTGACGTTTAACTAACTGTTCTTGACACTCAAACGCCTTTTTTAAATATTGTTGTGCTAACTCCAACCGCTGATGACTTGCAGCCACCTCTGAAGTTAAATGTTGACTGAAACCTTGCATTTGTCTCGATATTTTTGTTAAATCAAGCATATTCGTTGGGTGTATTTGTGTTGATGCAAATAAATGCTATATAATTACAGCACTTCCCGATGTTATGAGGTACAAGAACCCCACCCCCAACCCCCTCCAGTATCAAAAGCTTATCCTTTTCTTCCCCCCGCAGCGGGGGATTTAGGGGGGTGCGATGAGGGGGCTAAGATATGACTCATATAATTGGAAACTGCTGTAACAACTGTATGCTAATAATTGGGAAAATAGCGTCATGAAAAAATGGAAATTAACAATTACAACTCTCATATTAGGAACTATATT
This sequence comes from Dolichospermum sp. LEGE 00240, assembly GCF_015207875.1. Classification (GTDB taxonomy): domain Bacteria; phylum Cyanobacteriota; class Cyanobacteriia; order Cyanobacteriales; family Nostocaceae; genus Dolichospermum; species Dolichospermum gracile. Next base: position 8,564 of record NZ_JADEVZ010000025.1, on the reverse strand, counting down.
ATATAGTCCAAAAGTGTGTGCTAAAAATTTGGCAAATATTTCCGATTTTAGAATCAAATCATCACTGTTAGCACAATCTGATCTGAAAGACGCAATAGTATATTTCCATCAGGGAATTAACCGTCATACATTTGGAGACATAAAAGGGGCTATTGAAGAATATAATAAGGCTTTACGGTTACATCCTAATTTTCCTGAAGTTTACTATAAACGAGGCATATCTCGCTATAAGTTGGGAGATCTAAAAGGGGCAATTGCAGATTATAACAAAGCAATCAGTCTTAATGCTAACTATCCTGGTATTTACAATCATCGAGGATTTACTCGTCATGATTTAGGAGATTTAAAAGGTGCGATCGCAGATTTTAATCAAGCATTACTTCTTAATCCTAATTTCCCTGAAGCTTACCAAAATCGAGGGATATCTCGCAATAAATTAGGTGATAAGCAGGGGGCAATTACTGATTTGAAAACAGCAGCTAATTTATTTCAACAACAAAAAAGAATTTCTAATTACCAAGAAGTAATTGATCTGATTGAGAAAATAGAAAATAGATCCCCGACTTCTTAGAGAAGTCGGGGATCTGAAAGGGGATCTAGATTATAACCAAGTGGAAAAATCGTGATTAAAATGAGAAAGTGATATTAAATGAATACGGGGATCATTTTTCCCTGCTTTTCGTTCTGGTTGAGTGTTATAACCCCAATCTGCGAGAAAAAGTTGGACATGATTTAAGTCGGATTGCTGTTGGACTAATTGTAATGTTTTTAATCTATCTTCCACAAACCATAAACTTGTAGATTGGATATTTGCTTTCTTGATTAATTCACGCAAGGTTTCATATTTTGGGCGCTTTATTTCTTTACCAAAAATATTTTCCGGTGGTAAATCAACTCCTTCTTGTTGTAATAATTCCTTGACAAATCGCCCTTCTTTGGTGGTGACAATATATAACTGTATTTCACTTTTAAGAGTTATTTTGAGTCTTTCTATCACACCCGGATAGAATCTATGCAGACTTAACCAACCATCTAAATCTGTCTGAATCCATTCATCTCGTAGATGATCCAATTTTGTCGAAACTGCTTTTGCTTCTAGATTGTCTGCTGCTAAGATTTGGGGAGTGATGTTTGTCCATGATTGGAGAATTTGATCATCAGAAAACCCCTCAATTAAGGCTTTAATTAAAACGGGCATTTCCCAACCTGTTTCAATTACAGGACGTAAGCGATAGAATCTCAAAGCTAAATCATCCGGTGGTGTGTCGTTAACCGGCGACCAAATTTGACAGTAGGTACGCCATGCTACCTCAAAATATTCAATTAGTCCATCGCAAACCACTCCATCAAAGTCTAAAGCCAAAATCGTCGGACTATTTGCTGTCATTGTTCTGAGGGTAAAAACTGCTTTTGTTAGCTTACCGCACCTTGATAGTAGGATATGTAGCGATTAACCTCTGAAATAGGGAATAAAAAATAAAGTTTTTTTAAAGTTTTTTCGGTACTTTTATGGAAATAGGGGAAAATATTGATGTATTAATAGTATCAATTGACTCAAACCGAGTCAGACGATCAGATATTAAGGTGTAAATAGGAGTATCAAAACCATGCAAATCAAGCTGATTTCCGAAAATAAACTGACAGAGGAGCAGGAAGAACAGATTTTTACCCTGCCGGTAGCTATCGGACGAGATATAACTCAATTTCCTGCGGTTATCAACGGTGAAACGGTGACTCCTGTAGTTTTATTAGACTCTCATAAGCAAATTTCTCGGTTTCATGCTCAAATTACCTTAGAAAACAATCAGCTTTATGTAGAAGACAAGAGCGCCAATGGCACTGAAGTTAACGGTGAAAAGCTACTTAAACAACGTCGGACTTTAAACAGTAGGGATAGACTGGCAATAGGTAATCATACCATTACCGTTATTCTCATTCAAGCCGGGGATGAGAATGCTACCGTTGTACTGGAAAATAATTCCACAATTTTTAACCCCCAATCTGAGATTATTCCCGTATCTAGGGTGCGGAAGTCACCAGATTCTGGATCATCAATCATTTTTAACCCTTATACGGATGCCTTAGAACAGCAAACTCCCGACGCTGTACCTAGTCAACCTGCGGGTTTTCCCTATAATCTCAACTTTTGGAATGCAGAAAAGGTTTCCCCGGAAGCTATTCGTCGCAGTGGTATTTTAGTCAGAGAAACAGAATATGTGGCCTGCGGGGGAGGTATGGGCAGTTTTGTTTGGGTGGATATGTTGAGAATTGCGGGAGTTAAACCGGAAAATATTAAAGTTTTGAGTGTTCAAGACAAACCTTATAAACGCTATGAAAGCTTACTAAAAAATTGTCAAATTCCCCGACATAAACGAATTCGTTCGGGTTCAGATTCCTGTCCTGATAATATTTGGGGGTGGCCAGGATATGCTTTAAGAGATGCTTGGAGAGCCTTCTTTTCTGGACAAGTTGGTGCAGCTTTAGGATTTTTGTGGCAAGTTTTTGCTGAACCTGTTTATGCAGATACCTACACCCCTCGTGGCAAAGATGTATTTGAGTCAATGGACCGGGAGAGCGATCGCATTAGTTGGGGTAAAATGTTAGAATATGGCAGTATTCGTAGTCTACGACAAACAGAAGACGGGCGTTATTGTATTGCCTATTCCACTTCCAACGAAGAGGACGGAAATCACCAATTTTTATTAGCTAAATATGTCCATCTCTGCACAGGTTATCCTGCAATCAAACTACTACCAGACCTGGAACAATATCGTCGGCAATATCCCCAAGAAACAGGAAATAAGAGAACTGTAGTTCAAGGTTATGAACCCCATGATCATATTTACCACCAATTAGAAAAAAAAGGCGGTACTATTGTTGTTCGGGGGTCGGGAATTGTAGCCTCACAAATATTAGAAAGGCTGTATGAAGCCCGAAAAATGCAAGGTAATATTCAGGTAATTCATTTAAACCGAGAACCGCGCAAAGGTAATCAATTTGAGCAAGCTAAACGCTACGTAGAAAATGATTGGGAATTTCAACCTTTCAACTGGCCAAAAGGAACTTGGGGCGGTGATATGCGGACAATGTTAGAAGCCGCTGACCCGTTAAGACGACGGGAATTATTACAGGGTTGGGGGGGAACAACCACAGCCAGTCGCAAAAAATGGCGCGACATTGTTCGTCAAGGAATAGCCCAGAAATGGTATGAAATTCGTTATGGTGTAGTCACCAAACTAGAACGTAATTCCCAAGGTCAAGTTATTACTCATGTAGTCACTAACAAAGGTCAAAAAACCCTAACTGCTGATTTTGTTATTGACTGTACAGGATTAATTTCCGATCCTTTAGAAAGTCCATTTTTGAAAGACCTAATACTGCATTACGATTTAGAACTAAACCCACAAGGACGTTTTCATGTAGAAAACAACTTTGAAATCAAAAAACTGCGAAATGGTCGTTCTCGCATATATGGGGCAGGAATTATCACCTTAGGCGGTCCCTACGCCCCTGTGGACACATTTTTAGGACTACAATATGCTGCCCATCGTTCTATGGAAGCATTGGCGGCTGCGAAAGCTCCAGGAGTCCGCTATATTCAGGGAATTTATTCCCTTTGGCAATGGCTAAAATGGGCATTGAATCAAAAGCCTTAATTTTTCAATTCCAGGACTTACAGAAAATATTCCTCAAACCCTCGTTTCTCTGTGTCCTCCGTGCCTCAGTGGTTCGTTATTCCTTATTCCGTGACTCATGCGTAAGTCCTAAATTCTTCTGAATTTTTTCTAAAAACCTTAATTTACACTACCTCTCATATCATTATGACTCCAACTTTATTCGGACGCTGGCAAACACGAATTTTTTTGTTAGCAACAGTGGGAATGTTAGTTTCTCTGCTTTTTTATCAAGGATATTTAGGCATTGCTTCCAACTTAGTTTACTTTTGGGTCGTCTTTTATGTGGGTTTATTTGGCATTGCCTGGGATGTTTTGTATGATTTTCTGCAAAAATATCTCTGGGACCATGACTGGCCCGGAATATTTCAACTTTGTGCAGGAGTTATAGAAGGGGTATTTCTAGGTTTAATAATTGCCAATATCGGTTTACCGCATATTCCTAAAAGTGAATTTGATTTCATCAGATTTACTCAACATTATGGTTTAGTTTGGTTAGCAGTTTATTTATCTGCTTGGGTAGTCATGCGGTTATTATTTCCCCGGTGGCGTTTTCGCGGTGGAGAATGGATTGGTAAATGGCCGAGAATTTCTTAGGGATTTATTCTTGCCACTTTTCCATTATTCCATTTAACATCTGTTCAAAAAATTCCCTCTTGAGGAAACTGGAATTTACCCCCCTTAGTCCACACCTTGCAAAGGGGAAGGTTAAGCTATTACGCAGCTAGATCCAATAATCCTAATGTTGTTATTTCTTGTAGTGCGGGCATCTTGCCCGCAAGAATTATACAAATTAAATGCACAACAGCTTAGGGTAGGGTAAGAACCTGATATTGTCCTAAAACAAATAAACATTTTTATGAATCACCAGAACTTTCTCGCTTTCATCACATCCTCAATATTCATGGTGGGATTAACTTTAGGTTGTCGTTCTCATGCAACCACTACAACCCACATTCCCAGCCTTCAACCCGCTGCCAATGGTAATTTTCCTCCAAATGCTATTCAAGGGCAGAATACCCCTTTAAAGCTGGCTGCTAAGGTGTTTAATGTCCAAGACTCTTTTGTTTTAAAAGGTTTTGATGCTGTAGCCTATTTTCAACAAGGAAAGGCAATTCCAGGTAATGCTAATTTCACCTATAAATGGCAGGATGTAAATTGGCGATTTTCCACAGCCGAAAACCGCAACTTATTTATTAAAAATCCTGAAAAATACGCTCCTCAATATGGAGGATTTTGTGCTTGGGCTGTCAGTAGAGGATATACTGCACCTATTGACCCTAATGCCTGGAAAATTGTCAACGGTAAGCTGTACTTAAATGTTAATTTGGACACTCAAAAACGCTGGGAAAAAGACATTCCTGGAAATATTCAAAAAGCTGATCAAAATTGGCCTGGTATAGCCAAAAAAATTCGTCGTTAATGAGCATTAGTCCTACTTTAGATCCCCAACTTGTTTAAGAAGTCGGGGATCTGGGTATATTGGGCATATTATATATATTGGGATCTTAAAATCTGATCATTAGGAAAGGGTAATTTATGAATTACTCACAAGCTGATGTGCAGCTAAACTGTATAATCAAAAAACCTGAAGTTACAGTAGCACAAGCATCTTGCTTGTATTAATTATTCAATTTAAGGCACAACAACTTAACTGGTAAATTGCTTTTTGAAGTTACAGTAGCACAAGCATCTTGCTTGTATTTTATTACTTTTCATGTCATCACAAACTCAAACTCATTGTAACTATTCCTATCATATTACAGTTCGCTGTAACAATAGAGAATTTCGCTTAACCCGTTTAGAATGTCGTCAAATATTTCTATATGTAATCAAAAAAGCCATAGAGAAATATAGTTTTAAACTCTATAGCCTCTGTATTATGAGTAATCATATTCATTATTTAATTGAACCACAAAAGGCAGAAGAAATACCCAAAATAATGCACTATATTAACTGGTATTCTGCTATGTGTTTTAATCGAATGTTAAACAGAACTGGACATTTTTGGGAGAAAAGATACCATAGTACAAGTTTTTCTAACAATGATATAACCAGAGCCTTAAATACTATCAGATATATTCATGCTAATCCCCAAGCTGCTGGTATGCAAAATGGTTTTTTCTATGATTTTAGTAACTATGGAGTTTATGAAAGGTTAGGTGATGATGGAATTACCACTTGGCACCCTGCTTTTTTAGCTTTAGGAGAAGATTTAGAGGAATGTAGTCGCAAATATAAAAAGTTTTGTCATCAATATAAATCCCAAGAGAAAAAAGTTAAGAAGTTTTATTGGGGGAATAAATTATTACCTAAATTAACAAATAAAAAAAAGAATGGTCATAAAAATCAGAAAAAAAGTCAACAGAAGCAAACAGATGAAGATGCTAAAAGATTATATGAAGTTTGGCGAGAAAATAATCCTGAAATAGTCAAGATTGCGGAAAAGTTTATCTTTGCTAATTGCTACAATCCTCATCATGTTGGGGAGTTTTTGCAAAATTATTCTTATTATTGACAACCTATAAACTAGGTTTTTTAGGTGTTGTCTTATGCCTATTTAATCAATCATTTCTGTATCAGGTAATACTTTATCTATTTTTTGTGGTCGGGTTAAGCAACAGCGCAACCCGACATTTATGTTGGGTTTTGTACCTCAACCCAACCTAAAAGCCCGCTTAAGAGGCGACGCTGATGTTGGATTTTGTACCTCAACCCCAAACTACGAATTTACTACAGGTATACTACAAACTGCCTAACAGGTAATGAAATCCCCAAAGCCTAATAAATCGGTTGTTTATTTTTTGATAAGAAATACTTATAATCTTGTATAACGCTTATGGGTTATAGTCTAGAGAAGAGAAAAGAGTACGTACCCAATCCACAAAAACCTATACCAACGACCACCCAACGGCAGGTGTCCCGGTAGTGCATTCGTACTAAAGGTGTAACTATCGTAACTGAGCCATTCATTATTTTTTCTCCAACCAACGCGGGAGCCTAACTTCGTAAAAGTATCCCAGTCGTATTCTCCATCTAACTTGCCTCCCAAGTCCAGCCAAATTTGCTTTTGTACAGAAAAGCCGAATTTGCCATTGCTATATTTTACCCATAATTGATCCATTTTTCGCAATTCCTGTCTGGGAAAATTTTTCACATCTTCAAGTCTTAACCATCCTTCCCGTTCTCGTTTAGTTAACTTTTTCATCAATTCCCAAGTTTCTAAATCTGCTTCTCGCCATTTTCCTGCTTTTAACAATGCTTCTAAATTTTGAAATATAACAGGTGTAGGTTCATTTGTAGGACTAGGATTATTACGAGGGGTATTAGCTTGAGTATTATTTTGAATATTACTAATTAAATTGGGGAATTTTTCCGTCGGGATACCCTGAACTCCTACAATTTCAGTTCTTTGAACACCTTGAATTATAATAGACCGGGTTTCCGCCTTACCGTGAATAGCAATTAGAAGACCTTCTTCATTTAATACTGGACCTCCACTCATCCCCGGTAAAGCTGGTCCATTATAGGATAATTCATACCCTTCTTGATTTTGACTCCTGCCTGTTATATCGGCTCGTATAAAACGATAATTACGCGGTTGATTTGTGGTTTCAGCCGGAAACCCTGCATAATATACCGTAGATCCTTCTTTAACTGTCCGAGAATCGGCAATTTTAGCAAGGGGATAATTTTTGGAACTGGTAAATCTGACTAAAGCTAAATCCAGTTTTCCCAGAGTTTGAGACTCTTGAATGCGGTATTTCTGCCCATCATAAGTGATAACGTCATAAACTCCCGCTTCTTTAATGACATGATTGGCTGTTAGCACGGTGTAGGTATTACCATCTTTGGCAATAATTACTCCTGAACCCTTACCATCTAATCCTCCAATCATGACGGTGATTGGTTTAGCGATATCATTAACTTGTACAGGAGTTAAGGCAGATACGGGTTGGTATTGTACTAAAGCTAGGGTTGTTGTCCCTAGAACTACGCCTAATCCCTGGGAAAATTTCATAGTCCTTTGTCTGTTATAATACTATTTTTTATAGTAGCCTTTCTTTGTACTTCACGCAAAGATGTAAGACAGCCAGACAGCCAGGGAATAAATTCCCTGTCTGAAAGCTCAAGTCGGTTAAAACCGACTGGGGATTTGATTGGGTTTGCTCAATAGTAATGCACCATGATCAAGGATTATGGGTAAAATGAAGTATAAAGCGAGTCATTTATTCTTGTGCCTATATGGCTATTTAATCAATGATTCTCAGTAGGGTGTGTTAGCGACAGCGTAACGCACCATTATCAACCCACATTCCGCACCCCCCAGTGTCACAATCGGTAATTATGGCTAACGCCACGCTTCGCTATCGCCAGTCCCAAATCTCCAAACGACCATTTTTCGTTGTGTGACAGTTTAGGGTGCGGAATGTGGGATATAAAGCCCAGCAGTCATGTGAAAGAACCTGAGTTCGATATAAATAATCATCCTGAAAACTAATTATATCGGGCTTTTCTCAATTAGCAATGATTATTGACAATAAATAAACAAGAGAAAAAATCCAAAATTGAATATTTTGGACTCACAATTTAATTGCATGAAAATAATTAAATTAATAAAGCTGGTAGAGAAGTTACTTCATGTTTATCTAATTTTAAAGAAGGTTTTTTATCTTGCCAAGTATAAGCAATTAAACCAGCAATAATATTAACCATAAAATTAGAAATACTGCGATGACCAGAATGAACAACTTGGGAAATATGGCTCTTTCGTCTCTTTTATGGTCACAACTAAAATTACCAAAATTTAATGCCGATAAATCTAAACCATAAAAGCCGAAAACTCTATCTCTGTAAAGGTTTGCAAACTTTTAAATACAAGAGAATCAG
>NZ_JADEVZ010000144.1 GCF_015207875.1 Dolichospermum sp. LEGE 00240 | reverse complement strand
ATAAGAGACGGGGTTAGGGGTGGGGTCTTATTTTCAAGTCAGGTGAAGCGAAAAATTTCAAGGTATGTGAAGAAAAGTAAAATCGTCCAAAACTCTCTTCCTGTTCCCTGTTCCCTGTTCCCTGTTCCCTGTTCCCTGTTCCCTGTTCCCTGTTCCCTGTTCCCTGTTCCCTTGCCCCAACGACAATTTTTAACGCCAACCTGCTTACATACCGCCATGGGAAAGAAGAACCCCTATTTAATGTATTATGTTGAGAGTTACAGCAGATTGAAGATTAATGATGTATGGGATCTAAATTCAAAGCCGGACAGCAAACCAGTTTTAATTCTGACTCCTGACTCGGTGACTCCTGTTGTAAATATAATTTAAGTTGCTTGAGATAATGACGGCAAAAATTGTCTCCCGATGTAGTGCTTTTTTAAGGAATGATTAATCTGTGAAGTCCAAGGAGGAAACAGGCGAACACGAAGAAGATGAAACCGCTACACAGCATTCATCAGAGATTTACCCGTGGTTGGTAAATGCCACGCAACTACCCCAGCAAATATCCCCAGCCCAAATAAAACAGATATCTCCTTCAGCATTAGCCTACTTGGGGGATGCAATTTACGAATTGTATGTTAGAATGGTTTATCTGTGGCCACAACAACGATTGGAAAATTACCATCGTTCCGTAGTGGATCAGGTAAGAGCAGAAACACAAGCGCTACATTTGCGAATGTTAACTCCTTACTTGAGGAGTAACGAATTAGAAATTGTTCGCAGAGGTCGTAACTCTGCTACGAGTCGTCATAAGCGACTAAATCCCGAAATTTATCAACAGGCAACTAGTTTAGAAACCTTAGTTGGCTATCTATATCTTACTGATTACCCCCGTTTAACCGAGCTATTACAAAAACTTCCCCTAGAGAAATAGTGAGAAGCTACATCTGGCGATTGTTACAGATTTGTAATGGTTCATTAAATTGATGTCATCGGGCTGTTCACTCATTTAAATCAAACCTCAATACTGTTATGACAAGTCAACCAAAGAAAAATCATGCCGGCGGACAACCAAAACGTGGTCAGCCAGTAAAAATCAAGGGTAAGCGCGTTGTGCCTCAACCTAGCCGTAATCAAGGCAAAAGTGATGGTAAACCCATTCCCGTTAAACACCGGACATCTCGCTACGGTTCTGAACCATCCCCAGAAGTTAGGGTAGACAGAGAAGGTAAATCCTATTCTGCAAAACCTCGCTCTCGCTATGGTTCTGAACCATCCCCAGAAGTTAGGGTAGACAGAGAAGGTAAATCCTATTCTGCAAAACCTCGCTCTCGCTATGGTTCTGAACCATCCTCAGAAGGTAGAGGAGACAGAGAAGGTAAATCCTATTCTGTAAAACCCCGGACATCTCGCTATGGTTCTGAACCATCCTCAGAAGGTAGAGGAGACAGAGAAGGTAAATCCTATTCTGTAAAACCCCGGACATCTCGCTATGGTTCTGAACCATCTCCAGAAGGTAGAGGAGACAGAGAAGGTAAATCCTATTCTGTAAAACCCCGGACATCTCGCTATGGTTCTGAACCATCCTCAGAAGGTAGAGGAGACAGAGAAGGTAAATCCTATTCTGTAAAACCTCGGACATCTCGCTATGGTTCTGAACCATCCTCAGAAATTACCTTAGCAAATGAAGGTAAATCCTTTACTGGTAGATATCGTCCTTCTTCTCAATCTTTCCACCAACTTCCAGAAATTGCATCCACAGAAGAGACTGATATAATCTACGGTCGTCATCCAGTTTTGACGGCGTTGGAAAATGAACGCAGTATTAACCGTCTTTGGATTACTACCCGTCTTCGTTATGATCCCAGATTTCATCATTTGATTTTGCAAGCCAAGGATAATGGCGCAGTAATTGATGAAGTTGAACCAATGCGGTTAGACCAAATTACTGGTCGCGCTAACCACCAAGGGATAGCGGCTCAAATTGCTCCTTATGCCTATATTGAATTAGAAGACCTGATTGCTAAGTCCAAATCTATTACTGACCCTGTAATTGTAGTTGCTGATGGTATTACTGATCCCCATAACTTAGGGGCGATTATTCGCACGGCGGAGGCTATTGGCGCTCACGGTTTGGTGATTCCCCAAAGAAGAGCAGCGGGAATTACTTCTACTGTAGTGAAAGTGGCGGCAGGTGCATTAGAAACCTTTCCTGTATCTAGGGTTGTCAACCTGGGTCGCGCTTTAGAACAGTTGAAAGAAGAGGGCTTTTGGATTTATGGAACTGCGGTTACAGGTAGCGAACCATTACAAAGTGTTAAGTTTAGTGGGCCTGTGGTTTTAGTTGTGGGTGGTGAAGGCGAAGGTCTGGGGATGTTGACACAACGTTCTTGTGATGTTTTAGTGTCTATTCCCTTACAAGGTAAGACTCCTAGCCTCAATGCGTCGGTGGCGACTGGTATGGCACTTTACGAAATTTATCGTCAAAAATCGCAGAATACACTGTATCTTGATAAACTACAGACAATTGCTTTGAAAAAACAATAGTACAAAAGCTGATCTTGTGGATATTTGTCTGCGAAATCAGCAAATGTAAAAGACAATAAATTTAATCTATTTGCACACGCCCAGTTATCACGTTTATAAATCGGCGAAAACTATGACAACGATTTGGCATAACTTCCAAGAGAGGTTAATTAGCACATTCAATGGACTCGGTCTTGCTTGGTGGGTAGAAGTTGTTACACAAAATCCCCGTTGTACATACTACTTTGGTCCATTTTTTAGTTCTGCGGCAGCTACTAAAGCCAGTAATGGCTATGTAGAAGATTTGGAAATTGAAGGGGCGCAGGGAATTATGGTGAATATCAAACGCTGTAAGCCTGCTGTTTTAACAATTGCTGAAGATTTGGGGGAATGGATTGACCGTAAAGTAAAGCCTGTCTTTAGCGGTCAAAATTAGTCTAATTACCAATTCCAGAGGCTGTTATCGTTCCTGGGCTAATCCTGGGAACGAGTTATGCCTGATTTAAACTTTCATGATTTGGGGGTTGGTTGCTAACCAATTGTCAATGTCTCCTAATAACTGTTGGGGTATTTCCCAAGGAAAGAGATGGGCTGTGTTGGGGTAACATTGCCATTGAGAGTTGTTGAGGTGTCGGGCTGTCTCTAAACTGGCATCAGCGGTGATGTGGCGATCTTGTTCACCAGCAAGCACTAGGCTGGGACATTGAATTTGCCAAAGGTCTGGGGTGCGATTATAACCTACTCTAATGGCACTGTAGAGGGCATTTGTAGCGGCTGATGAGGTTTGTAAGTAGGCTGGTAGGGCATCCCTGGCTATGTAATTGTAAGCTGTGGATGTGTGTTGTTGAATCAAGTAGCGAAAGAGCGATCGCTTGCCGAAAGTATTAATATTCCATTGCCAACTGGGTTTTATATAGTTTAATATACCTGCAATTCCTGTATAAATGTTGTCTTGCCAAGAAATTCGGGGATGATTGCCCCAAGGTCTGGCGGCTGTAGCGACTAAAATTAAGCCTGTGATGCGTTGGGGTAGGCGCATGGCCAGTTCCATAGCTAAAATGCCTCCTAGAGACCATCCCAATACTAAGCATTTTTCTATTTTTAACTGGTCTAATAGGGCTTCCAGGTCATCTAAATGGTCTTGCATTGCAAATTTGCCCTGAAACCGACTTTTGCCGTATCCACGTAAATCTGGGGCAATGGTTTGGTAGCGTTGTGATAAATGATTGGTGAAGACGGAGAGGCTACGTCCCGAACCAGGATGACCATGTAAACCCAGGATGGGAAATCCTTGACCTTGGATGTAGAAGTTAAGTGGTACAGCCATAAATCCTGATGTAACCTGAGTTCGGTGTTAGGAGTTTCTCCTTCGGAGACGCTACGGGAACAGAGTTATGATTTTTTCAACGAGATCATCAGGGTTTGAGACTCATATTTGGGGCAGTTTTCCACAAATTATCTTACAGCAGTTTGCGATCAAGTCCAGTACAAAAATAGCTATCTAAATAGGGTCAAAAAACAATCCACAATGATTAAACCAATTGAGAGCATTTTCATCAGTAATAGCATTAACCGCCATAGTAATTGC
>NZ_JADEVZ010000143.1 GCF_015207875.1 Dolichospermum sp. LEGE 00240 | reverse complement strand
ATTAATAATAAACTCAAATTAATCAAAAGACTTGGATATGGATTTCGCAACTTTAGTAATTTTAGATTACGTAGTTTATTAAACTGGCACTTTAGTATTAATTCTCCATAAAAGGGACGCAAGAGCCAAATTTACGAACATAAAGATTTTCTGGAACAGGTAATAAATCAAAATCCTGCGGGGAAAAACAAGCATATTGCTATAGTTGGAGAACCGGGAGCAGGTAAAACCACTTTATTAAGTGCTATTGCTTCATATATCAAAAATGAAAATAAAGACTTACCCATTGTTATATCTCTCGGTAGCTTGCAAGGTATGACATTAGAGAAATATATACTCAAAAAATGGCTACCTGACGCAGTGAAATGTAATACTACTCCAGAAATAGAGGAACAGCTAAAAACGCGATTTTATAAAGGTGGTGTTTGGTTGTTGTTAGATGGTGTTGATGAAATGGGGGAATCTTCACCAACAGCAGCATTAAATAAAATTTCTCAAGCATTAACAGACTGGTTAGGAAAAGCGCGGGTAGTTTTAACTTGTCGGTTAAATGTTTGGGATGCAAATCCTCTTTATAATGATTTATCTGGGTTTGATACCTATAAAACTCAAGAATTTAACCCTGAACAAGTTGATGAATTTATTGCAAAGTGGTTTAAATGTGATGATGATAAAATACAGCGTGGTGAGGAGCTAAAGGCAAAATTAAGAGAACCAGGAAAAGAGCGTATTCGTGAATTAGTCACTAATCCTTTGAGGTTATCTTTGTTATGTCAGATTTTTTATCAAGACAAGCATGGAGAATTACCAGAAACTAAAGCAGGACTTTTTGATTTATACGCTAAGTATTTTTATTATTGGAAATTTACCCCAGAAACTCAAGAGTTAAGAGATTCTCCTGAATTGCAAAAAGAATTACACCAAGCATTAGGTAAATTAGCTTTAGAAGGAATTAACAGCGATGCTAGATTTCGGATGAATAAAAGTTTAGTAGTTGAGGTAATGACTGAGAGGTTATTCAAGTTAGCTCGTGATGTAGGTTGGTTGAATTTGGTAGATAGAGAGGTTTATGCTTTCTTTCATCCTAATTTTCAGGAATATTTTGCAGCTTTAGTTATTGATGATTGGCATGATTTTTTAAATCATAACAATGCTAATCATAATCCTTTTATTAAACATAATAATCAAGATTGTATTTATCGCATTTTTGATTTAAAATGGAAAGAGGTAATTTTATTATGGTTTGGACGTAGGGAGATAGAAGTAAAAAATAAAGAAGAGTTTATCCATTCCTTAATTACATTTAACGATGGTTGTGGTAGTGAAAATTTTTATGGATTTAAATGTTATTTTTTAGCTGCTGCGGCAATTGCCGAATTTAGTCAATCTAAATTTACTCATGAAGTGATTCAAAAACTTATAAAATGGGGTTTTGGTGAATTAGATAATCAACAAAATCAGAAAGATGAATTATCTTATGAAATTCAGAAATCATCTAAATTAGCATTGAAATTAATTCATAATGAAACTACAATAAGTATCCTAAAAAAATATGTTATTGCATATAGAGATATTTCTATACAAGTAATTGATTATTTAACAGAAGTAGGAATTGGTAACGAAAGTATAATTGAAATATTTACTTCACTTTTACATCCTAGCAAGCTATTTACTTATGAACATATATTCTTCAATAATAAAGTTATATGCAGTCTCGGAGAAATTGGTATTGGTAGTGAAAGAGCAATTATAAGATTGTTAGAAACTGCTCATTCAATAATATCTATGACTATTTATATAGAAGAATTGTGTATCAGTTCGGATATTAACTCACAGAATTTAGATATAGATAAATTACAACACATAAAATATAAACTTAACGATTGTTTAAGAGATAACTTAGAAAGTTTGGGAAAAATAGGTATTGGTAATCAAGAAATTATTGCGTGGTTACAAAAAGTTATTAATTTTATTTCTGATGAAGAATTACGTATAAAAGCAGCAAATATCTTATGGAAAATAAATCCTGGAGATATACTAGCCATTAATGTTTTGGAAGAAATTATTTATAATCATCCTTTTGACTACGTGATTAGCTTTTATTTAGAAGAAATTGCTAAAACAGACGCAAAAGTAATTGACTTAATTATCAAAATATTATTCAAAGCAACACATCAAACAACTATCCAAAGAGCTTGTCAATCTCTAGGTAGAATAGGATTTGGTAATATAAAATCTATTGAAGCTTTAGTAAAAATTATTTTAATTTCTAAGGATAATGAAACCTGTAGAATAGCTTGCGAGAGTTTAGGGGAAATTGGTATTGGTAATCCAAACGTTATAGAAGCACTGCAAAAAATTCTAGCAAATACTCAAGATGAATATGTAAAAAGACAAGCTGCGGATAGTTTGCTTAAAATTAATCCTGGTAATACAATAGCAATAAAGGAACTTACTAATCTAGTCTATAATAGCAAAGATATATGGCTAAGGCGGGATTCTGCTATAAGTTTATATCAAAATGTTATTGATAAAAGAGATATAGTTTTAAAAGTTTTACAATTTATTTTAGAAAATAATCATCATCTTCCTTCTCTTTTTGCAGTCGCTGAAACACTCCTCGAAATTAATCCTTATAATAAGCCAGCTATTGAGACATTGATCAATCTGTCTTGTGCTTATTCAGATGGAGAAATACAAATTCTAGCATCTAAAACTTTAGCTAAAATTCGTAATAATAGCCCAATATTAATTGAATTACTTTTGGATTTCATGAAATCCGAAATTAATGAATATAAAAAATTATAAGCAGCAAAGATTTTAGCAAATATAGATTCAAATAAGTTACTTACTATCAAAACAATTACTAATATAATAGATAAATGTTCCATTAATCATTTCTATTTAATTTTAGATTCTGTAGAAACATTGGCTTTCATAGACCCAATTCATCCCAAGATTATTTTCAATTTAGAAAAAATTCTTCAAGTTTATCCTAAATTAGGCTGGATTGTGCAAGATGTAATTCACATACTTAGTGATATTGTTAATGACAACAATGATGCACTAGATATACTTTTAAATTTATTCTTTGATGAACAATATGATTTTGATGCTATTAGGGCAATACAAAATATTCAAAAAAAAGACTTATTATTACAAGTAGTAAAAAGAATTAGTGAACATATTTATCAGAGAATTTATACTCAACATAACAAGCATTATAATAAATTCGATGAAGTCCTATGGCATTGCGCCCAAAATATGACTTATCCTGAATTTTACCGCGCTTGGCACGGTGAACCATCCCTAATTCAAAACCTAGAAACCCAATTTACATATATTCATTCCCACCTTTCCCAACTCCAACCCACAGAAAAAACATATCCCCTTACCCTCAACCTAAAAACCCTGGAAAACGAAACAGACATCATAGAAATATCTCAAGAAATTTGCAACCAAATTTACTTTACAGCTTGTCCCGAAAATCCAGAAATTCCCCAAGTAAACAACGCACCTCAACTAAAAAGCAAAATTCCCCAAATTAAAAAACATCTACAAACCGAAAACCTAGCTTTAATTATCAACAACTGCGAACCAAATCAAGAAATGATCAAATTCTGCAATAAACTCACAGATGTCTTACACATTGCCTTTATCACAGAACAACCTCTAGACGCACCATTAAAAGGTTTTCCCAATCAACCAAATTTACTCAATGTTATTCAACATTGGATTAATGAGATAGGGTGAAACAATCAAAGATGAAACTTCCAGCATTGATGATATTAATGGAATGGAGTATTTATAGAACCCATTTCGTATCTATAGCGATCGCAAAGCACGACCTAAGAATAACATTTTTAATACTGTAATTCCTTCTAACGTTAATTCCCAGCGATCGCGTGGTGAATCTTTTTCTACATAACGGTTGACTAACCCCCAATGGGCAAGATTTTTTAAAACCTCCATCATATCAGGTTCTCTCGGAACATCTTGACGGGAAAGCGCATTCCCTAATTCATACCAACCCCATTCACCTTTTCCTTTCTCAACTAATTTAGTAATTTAGGACTTACGCATTGACAAAGTAGTAAAATAGTGTATTGATAAAAAGTATCATCTACTTATCAGGTATCGGACAATTAGAAAAATCAGCAAACCTTCCACAGCACAATGCAATCTGGAACATTACA
>NZ_JADEVZ010000024.1 GCF_015207875.1 Dolichospermum sp. LEGE 00240 | reverse complement strand
CCCCTCTAGCGCCCCTACTCCCCCTGCTGCCGACCCATCTTTAGCCGGTGTGCGGGTGCTGATTGTAGATGATGAACCAGACATCCGCCAATTATTCCGAATTGTGCTGGAGGAATGCGGGGCTGAAGTCACAGATACTGAATCCGTGAGGGAGACTTTATCAATATTCACAAATAATCCGGGTGGCTACGACGTACTTGTATCTGATATTGGTCTACCAGAGGAAGATGGTTATATGCTGATTCGTCAGATCCGCGAGCTAAGTCCCGAAGCTGGTGGGCAAATTCCCGCTGTTGCCCTGACAGCTTATACTGGAGAAGCCGAGGAAGCAGCCGCTTTAGCAGCAGGATTTCAAATACATATTGGCAAACCCATAGAACCGGATCAATTAGTATCTGTGGTTGCTTCTTTAGCCGGAAGGTAGCAGCAAGATGAACTTTCATTTCAAAATTACATCATGTTGAGAAAGCAACTTTTCTACTTTGGCTTCTTCAATGCGGGAAGTTAATCGTTTGGTTTCATACAAATCTCTGGTAGTTTTTGCTAGAGTAAAAGTAGAACCAACAGAAAAAGCTAAACCCATACCCATAAATCCTTTGATCCAGTTGTCTGCGGGTAAATTGATAATCCCAAAAGTAGTTATGGAAATAGACATAATAAAAGCTGCCCATGTTTGAAAAACCCAAGCAGGACTATCTTTTTGTTGATTAAATGTTTGCATATTTTTCACCTTTTAATTACTTACTAACAACACAATTGTATGTATTAGTAAAAAATGGGGTGATAGTAACTTACCAGTTCCGTAACTGTACTCAATTAAAATCACGAAAATAACAGCCAGTCAAGCAGTTAGTCATAAAAAATTTGTACCAATTTTATAAGTGGCACAAACTTATAGAGACAACCGCAGTTTTGATCTAACTTCGCTGCCAAATTTTAATTGTTTTGTCCAAACTCCCACTGACTAACATTTCTCCAGAAGCAGTAAAGGATAAAGCTGTAACTGTATTAGCATGACCTGTAAATGTCCCTAATAATTCTCCAGATTGTAAATGCCACAATTTGATAGTTTTATCAGCACTACCACTCGCAATAATTTGTTCATCAGGACTTAAAGCAACTGTATTCACACTATCTTGATGTCCTTTGAGAGTGTGAACTAATTCCCCAGTCGCTAAATTCCAAACTCGAATAGTTTGATCTTGACTACCACTGACTAAGAATTTAGCATCAGCACTCATGGCTAGGGAACTAACAATATGAGAATGACCCATTAGGGTATATATTGGTTGTATATCTGGCAAATTTTTGTGATTGAGTGTTGACGATGTTTCCCAAACTTTGATTTTGCGATAGCTACCTGTAATCAAGATTTTTCCATCTTGACTTAACACCATTGAATGGGCTGCTGTATCATCTAAAGATAGGGTATTTTCGACTTGGCGATCGCGCAAATTCCAAAACAAAATCTGGCGATCATGACCACCCGTTGCTAACATCTTACCATCGGGTGTAAACGCCACACAACGGACATCTCCATGATGTTTATGGAGAATATCAATTAGATCCAACGCCCCAGTATGCCAAATTTTAACTGTGGAATCTGCACCTACACTTACTAATGTTTGTCCATCGGTACTAAAAGCCAGGGAATTAACTTCATCTACTTTGGTAGAAATCACCCAAGGATATTCTGATAATGTTTCGATTAATTCACCTTTTGATAAGTCCCATAATTTTGTTTCTCCCCTGCTACCACTAGCTAACATCGGAATTGTTTTCACATTTTTAGTTCCGGCATCTTGGACTACTAAAGTTTTGATAGCATAGGCTAAACAGTTAATACCTTTGGTATGTCCTTTTAATGTTTGCCAGCATTCCCAATCACCGATAATCTTCTTTTTGGGATGATCTGATGGTAAGGTGTGAATGGTTTCTACCAGCATTTTCTCATCAGTGATTGGCATATCATCTGACTTACCACCCAGAGACTGTAAATACCAATTTAATCCTCCTGCATATAATAGACTACTAGGAGTTAGATGAATCTTTGAGTCTGAAAAATCTAGTTGATTTGTTGGTAAAAAACCAGTAATTACTGTTTGTTTGTGGTATCCTGACTGGGTATTTCCTGGATAAAACAAACACAAAAAAATCAATACTTGGTGGTTATTGATATCTTCTTGACTCACAGACCAACGGATTTTATCTTTTTTAATGCCGTTAAAACTTTCCCCATCTGCTACGTGAATTTGAATACTCACCTTCGGGTTATTGGCTAACAAATAAGTAAACTTACTTTCACCACGTAAATTTCCCTCATCATCCAAAACCATGTTGTCTAAAGTGTCTTGTGGCACCTTTCTCACCAATTTTCCTAACCGTTCTGTAATCATCCAATCAACAATTTGTTCACGGACAAGATACTCTTCTGCTTGACGTTGAAAATAGGTCGGAAAGGGAATGATCCAATCAGGATATTCAGGATATTCAGGTGGTATCGGTGGAGGGTTTTTGGCGAGGATTTCAGCTTGCTGACGAGAACATTCAAGAATTTTCGTTAATGAATCCCCCGCAAATGCCATTACCTCACTGTGATAACCTTTAACTCGACTTTCTAACAGAGAAAGATCCGCCGTTTTCGGTTTTTTCACCCGGTTTAAGAAGTCAGTTTGTTGCGCTTTTAGTAAACTAATCCAATTCATCTGCATGATAGTGGCACACCATTGCATACCCAAGATAACTTATACTAATACAATAATTACTCAATTTATAACTTCAGCTAAAATTTAGTAATCATTACAGTCCTCCAGAATCCAAAAAATAGCTGAATTTAACGGTAAACATCAACTCCTACGGTAATTAAGCACTGCTTAACTTTATATAGCAATACAATCCAGAGACGAGAAACCATGCCCCTACAGGCTTGAGGATTTGCTGACTGTATCTCACAAAGAGTGCATACCGCCATATAGTAGGTTATGGAGATTTCGATGGTTTCCATAAATTCTAACTAATCTAACTAATGATTTACTGTTTCTATAGAAACACTTCTGGGTAGAAAAATAGTAAGCATTCAATCGTTAGTCGTCAGCTAATCCAGCTGTTTATAAAATATAGGTAATTCAAATTTATTCTTTGCTAGTCCCCATCTTTAGTCCATACTACTGAGAGTTTTTTTTTACCACTCATCTGATTTTCTACACTTTCTTATTGATATGTTCAGCATAACTTTATTAAAAAAATAAATACTTTTATCTAGGGCGTGACTATTATAAAAATAGTTATTTTGATTTATGGGAAGCATCAATATTTGTTAGCTACAAGACTGGAATTTTGTCTGGAATCAATTTTAAATTTATGAATCATAAAAAAAACCTAACCTCACTAGAAAAAATAATTCCTAATAAATTGTTAAGTCAGATACAATATATTCATTGTAGTTTAGTTTCATGGTGGATTTTGCATTGGGGAAGTCAGCCTTTAAAATTTTCTGAAAAATCAGCAATGGTTTTTTCTCCTCATCAAGATGATGAAACCTTTGGTTGTGGAGGGATGATTGCCCGTAAAAGAGAACAAGGAATACAAGTAAGTATAACTTTTTTAACTGACGGTAGAGGTTCTCATGGCTTAGATCCGCTTATGCAAAGTCAAGTTGTCCAGATTCGTCAACAGGAATCTTTGATGGCGTTAAATATTCTCGGGGTAAACCCTTCAGAGATTCATTTTTTTAATCACCAAGATGGTAGTTTAGCTGCTTTGAATATAGAGAAAAGGCAACAGATAATTACTGAAATTTCAGAACTACTAAATTTATATCAACCGGGAGAGGTTTATGTGCCTCACCGTAAAGACTGTCATCAGGATCATGAAGCTACTTATAATTTAGTGAAAGAGGCAATTATCCAATCACAAATTAATACAGAAATACTTCAATATCCTATTTGGGTATTTTGGCGATCGCCATTATTTATTCTGTTGAAGTTACAAGATATTGCAGCGGCTTATCGCTTATCAGTCACATCAGTAAAAGAGAAAAAACAAAAAGCTATTGCTGCCTATCCTTCCCAGATTGAGATGTTACCTCGGGGATTTATTAACCGATTTTTATATTCGGAAGAAATATTTTTTAAATCCGAGTAAGGTGGGAACAGGGGAAACGCATCTGAAGATTTGCTATAAATAATTACAGTGGGGAAAATTTAAATGCGGATTCTACATATTACTAATCATGTTCAAAAAATCGGTAATGGAATTGTTAATGTTGCTGTAGATTTAGCTTGTTTACAAGCAAAAAGTGGTCTGGATATTGCTGTAGCTTCTGCTGGTGGAGAATATGAAAAATTATTAGCAGATCACGGTGTTGAACATTTTCATCTCAATCAATGTCGGACACCATTAAATCTGATTAAGGCTGCTGGGCATTATCGCCAAATTATTAAGGAGTTTCAACCGGATATTGTTCATGTACACATGATGACAGGGGCAATTTTAGCAGGTATTTTCCGCAAGAATCGAGAATATCATTTAGTTTCTACTGTCCATAATGAATTTCAACATAGTGCTATCCTCATGGGATTAGCTGATCAGGTAATTGCAGTTAGTAAAGCCGTAGCTAATTCCATGATTAAACGGGGTATTCCACCTCAAAAGTTACGAGTAGTTAGTAATGGGACTTTAGGAAGTCCTCGGCATAAAAAACTGGCAGATTATCAACCAGTAGAAATGCCACATCCATCTATAACTACTGTGGCTGGGATGTATACCCGCAAAGGTATTTATGAGTTAATTGAGGCATTTAAAATAGTTGCCACAGACTTTCCGCAAGCACATTTATATTTGGTAGGAGATGGACCAGATCGGCTCATGTTTGAGAAAATGGTGCAAAATACAACTTTTAGCCATCGCATTCATTTTGCAGGATTTCAGGCAGAACCGCAACGCTATATGTTAGCAACGGATATCTTTGTTTTGGCTTCACATTGCGAATCTTTTGGCTTAGTGCTAACGGAAGCGCGGGAAGCCGGTTGTGCAATCGTAGCCAGTGATGTGGATGGTATTCCTGAGACCTTAGATGATAGTCAAGCCGGGATTTTAGTGCCACCCAAGGATATTCCAACCCTAGCTAATACTTTGACACAATTATTGAGCGATCGCCAACTTTTAGATCAGTGGAAATTCCGCGCCCAGCAAAATCTAGAAAGATTTAGTGCCGCACGAGTGAATGAAGAAACACTAAGTGTATATCGTGAATTAATGAGAAAAGACAATATCATCAGAGTCATGGAAACCAGAGAATTAGCCAATCTTAATTAACTCCTTTTCGCTAATGTGCATCGCAATTCCTTTCTCATAATAGGCAGCTTCATTAATAAAGATCGGATAAACAGTAGAATTTCCTTCATAGAAAATTTCTTCTCCCGTGAAAGTCAGAAAAATAGGATCACCAGGATGTAAAGGTTTATAATCTTGGCATTGAAGTTGGGGGTGAATCATCGCCTGAATTTCCCCTACTTCATTTCTCGGATAATCAATCACACCAATTGATTTATAAACTGTTAATGTATGATTCCTTGACAAAATTTTTCCTTGATTATAGTCTTCAAAATAATCTAAAATACTATAAATAAGTTGTTCAGTTCGTTGAAATAATTCCGCATTTAAAATTCCTTGAGGTACAGCACCAACTTCAATCGCAAAACCTAAATCACACAAAGAACGCAGAAACCCACTGCCTTGAGGTTGTTCATGAATATAAACCTTCACCAAAGGATTAACTGCGCTCAAATTAGCAGCTAATTTGAGCAGGAAAGGATGCCAACTTCCCAGAATAATACATAATCCCATATTGGCAGTAGTCGTATGTACATCAATAATTGTATCTACAGATTCTTGATTTTCTGGTTGTAATATTTGTTGAATTTCTCGCGCCCTTAATTCTTCATAACTTGATATTTTTGAACTTGATAATTTATCTTGATTAAAGCAACGATTCAGATCCGTATCAATATATCTTGTCCGGGCAGCAATAGCTTTAGGATTACCAAGTAATGATAAAGTTTCCAAACTGCCTCGATGAATTAAATGGGGATATTGCTGAAACTTTTTCACCAAGTAAACTCCCGTTAACTCATTACCGTGATTTCCGCCGACAATCGCCACCCGATGAATTTGATTCATAAATACCCCGTTTACAAGCAACTTAGCTATGAAAGTGAACACATTCTATCAGTCCATAGCTACTTTATCAGGACTTACCCAACTGGCACATTGGTAGGCTGCGTCAGACTACATAAATTCTGCAAATAAACAGATTATGTTCTCAGTTAAGAGTTCCCTGTTATAAAATAAACATATATCTAAATATTTGGAGTATTAACAGTGAGTTTATTTGATGATTTAAGTCGCTTTTTAGAAAGTCGTTTAGAAGAATTCTTGCGGAATAACCCTCATTTAGAGTTAGAAGCACTTTTAGAACAGCTGCGGGAACAAGAAGAAGATACATTAAAATTAATTGCCGAGTTACAATTACAAGAGAAGCGATCGCAAGATGAAATCCTCTCCACAGCCCAAGAAATTCAAAAATGGCATATCCGTATTCAAAAAGCCCAAGCCGCAGGTAGACAAGATTTAACCACCCCAGCCCAAGAACGAGAAGCAGCACTACTGCGAGAAGGAAATCAGATGTGGGGACAGATGCAAGGTGTAAAAGAACGCATTAGCCAATCCCAAGAACTACTCCGCAAAATTCAACAACGTCGTCAAGAAGTAAAAACCAAAGCAGCTGAATTACAAACAGCAAGAACCAAAGCACAAACCCAACAAAGACTAGAAACTGAAACTCATGGCTGGAATACAGCTACTAATTCTTACAGTGACTTTGATGACCTAGAAAATACATTTCGCCGCTGGGAAACCCAAGATGAATTAGAAAAACTCAAACGCAACATGGGAAAATAAGTAGGGTTTGCTGATAGCGAAGCGTGGCGTAAGCGATAAAAGTTGTCTGTGAGGGGAGGTTACAGGTTACAGGTTACAGGTTACAGGTTACAGGGAAGGAATTTTAAAAAAACATAGTATGACGATAATTATCACCAATGACGACGGTATTGATGCTCCGGGTATTGCAGCTTTATTCAAAGCAGTAAATAATAAATCGGTAATTATTGCTGCACCGCGATCGCATCAATCTGGTTGCGGACATCAAGTTACTACCCGTCAACCGATTAATCTGCAACGTCGTTCTGATTTTGAATATGCGATCGCCGGTACTCCTGCTGATTGTATCCGAGTTGCCGTTTCACATATTGCTCCAAATGTCAAGTATGTCATTTCAGGCATTAATGCTGGTGGAAATTTGGGAGTTGATGCGTATATTTCTGGGACTGTGGCTGCTGTTAGAGAGGCTGCAATGCACGGGATTCCCGGAATTGCTGTTTCTCAGTATCGTCAAGGTAAACGTGATTATGATTGGGATGCGGCTATTAGATGGACATCTGCATTGTTAGATAATTTGATGGAACTTCCCCTAGAACTTGGATGTTTTTGGAATGTCAATTTACCGCACCTGTTACCGCAACAAGCAGATCCAGAAGTGGTATTTTGTCAACCCTGTACGAAACCTTTACCTGTTAATTACCGAATAGAAGGTGATGATTTTTACTATACAGGAGAATATGGTAAACGAGAACGGACTCCTAATAGTGATGTTGATATATGTTTTTCGGGCAAAATCGCAGTGACAAAGTTAAGAGTTTAAGGTAATTAGGACTTAATAATTCAGGTTCTAAATTCTTCTTTCTTCTTTCTTCTTTCTTCTTCCTTCTTTCTTCTTCCTGAACTCCTGCGCAGCGTGGCGTTAGCCATACTCCTGACTCGGTGACTCCTGACTCGGTGACTCCTTCTTTCTGACTCGGTGACTCCTGACTTCCATCATTATTCATCTTGTAGTAAGGATACAAGTCCATCCAAGGTTTGTGACAATTGAGTGATTTGTTCCATAGAATCCTTCTGCGAGTCAGCCAAACTTTGCACAGCGTCACATAAAGCAAAAATCTGATAACCTTGCTGCTGTACTTGTTTTCCTTGAGCTTCTATTTGTAGACTCAGAGCATCAACTCTGTGAGCAAGACGTTCAATTGTCTCAGTTGTCGAGAGTACAGCGTCTCCAATTTGTTCAACAATAGATTCTAAGCGACTGATTCTTGTTTCTATTCCAGTTGCAATCATTTCTGGCCTGCTCCAATCTTGAGAAAAAATCATCACAGCAATATTCCTAAATATTCATTCCATAGTTTCATAATCAGCATTATTAATAAATCAAGTAATTTGTCATCATTCCTCTTGGTTTTGACTTTTGAATTTTGACTTCCGCCAAGCGGTGTTAATCCCAATCCCGCCTCCCTAATTCCTCCGTTAAATTATTGAGTAGCCCAAAAATACGATACCAATTGCACAGAATACTAAACCAGCAAAACGGATGATTTTAGGTAAGATTTGGTTAATTTCATTGATGCCAAAATTTACACCTATTTTTCTGGCACTCATGATAATTACTGTTTGGGTAAAGGCAACACTAATTACAAAGATAATCATAGTTAATGTTTCTGCACCGATGATGGATGTAGCATCGGAGTAACCTTGAAATATCCCAGCAGTAGCACTTAATAAAGCTACTACTAACCAAGGAATAGGAATTGGTGTAACTAACATTACTCCTAATGCAATGGTACAAATAGCGATCGCTATTCCTGGTGCGGGTAAGATCACTGGAGATAAATTAATCAATTGTCCACAGATAGCAGCAATAACAAAAGTGATATTTAGCCAATTACCACGGGTAAATCTAGGGGAACATAAACCTAATGCTACAATCCCTGCAAAACGGTCTAAACTAATCACTGGATCGGCTATGCCCCAAATAAAACCTTCCCAGGTGCTGGAAACATTATGTTCAATGGGTGATCCACCGGCTGAAGTCAGTAAACTAATGACGACTAAAAGGGCGATTGCTCCTAAAAGACGCTGCTGTTTAGATGTTAATAAGTTACTGGACTCAGAAGCTACTAACTGTGAATTTTTAAACATCTTTAAATTATGCTATTTTGTGATTAATACTACTGCTAATTATTACAAAAATTAATCCATTTCGGTTCAATGTAATAGTTCTTCTACTTGATGTTGATTCCACAAATTTTGATAAAGTCCAGGCTGTTCCACCAGTTCTGAGTGATGACCCGTCTGGACGATTTTCCCCTGTTCCATGACCAATATTCGGTCAGATGTGGCAGCAGCAGAAAGCTGGTGAGTAATAAAAATTACGGTTTTTCTTTTTGTCCCTGTAGCCAAATTGGTGAGGATTTGTGTAGCGGTTTGATTGTCTACACTGGATAGGGCATCATCTAACAGCAAGATGGGGGCATCAATTAACATTGCTCTGGCTAAAGCTGTGCGTTGTCTTTGTCCACCAGAAAGGGTAATTCCTCGCTCCCCCACTAAGGTTTCATACTGTTGGGGGAAATTCTGAATTTCTGCGTCAATTTGCGCCATTTTGGCGGCGTAAACTACGTCTGCTTCGGCGGAGAGGGGATCACCATAACGGATATTATTTTTGACGGTGGTGCTGAATAAAAAGCTATCTTGTGGTACGTAGGCGATCGCACCACGTAAATCACTCACAGCTATTTTTGTAATATCCAACCCATCTAAAAATAACTGTCCAGGCTGAATATCCAATAATCTGGGGACAGCATTCGCTAAGGTTGATTTTCCCGAACCAACCGGACCCACAATAGCTACTACTTCCCCAGGTGCGATTTGAAAATTCAGATGTTCTAAAACTGGGGTATTTACACCGGGGTAAGTGTAACTAAAGTTTACTGCTGTCAGTTCCCCTTTAATTTGGCTGGGTTCTACATGAATAGCGTCTGGTGTGTCTTGAATTTTCGGAGTCACGCTGAGAATAGTTTCTAAGCGGTCAATGCTCACTTCCCCCCGTTGGTAAGCCGTAATAGTAAATCCTAATAAAGCGGTAGGGAAAATTAATCGCTCTACATAAATTAGCAAAGCCAGAAAATCACCAATGGCCAGAGTTCCAGAGGATATTCTGGCTGTACCTAACCAAATAATTATCAAAGAACTTAAACTTGCTAATCCACCAATCAGGGGAAATAGGGTGTTGCGAGTTTTAGCTAGTTTGAGGTTAGCGGTTAATAGCTGTTGATTTTTCCGGTTAAATGCTTGGCGCTCATTGTCTTCTTGGGCGTAAATTTTAATCAGCGCCATACCGCTCATATCTTCCCGTACCAATTCACTAATTTCTGCAAGTTCTTCTTGGACTGCGGTTTGTTCGTTACGCAAGCGATCGCTAAAAAAATGCACCATCAAAAACATGAACGGGTACACTGCTAATGATGCCAGTGTCAGTTCCACATTCAAAGACAACATGACGGGTAGTGTCAAAAGATAGGCAAAGAAAGTACTTGCCAAACTCAACACAGCAAACCCTAGCAACCGTCTAATATTGTCTACATCACTGGTAGCGCGACTAATTAAATCCCCAGGAGTATTAACCGTAAAATAAGCAGGTTCTAATTGCAATAGGTGTTGAAAAATTCGCTGTTTCAAATCAAATTCCACCTGTCTTCCCACACCAAAGATCCACATCCGAGAAGCCATTCGCATCATCCACATAGCGGAACTAAGTAGGGCGATGAGAACTACATAATGAACGATTTGGCGAAAACTAAAATTCTGAGACAGAGTATCTACCCCTGAACGAATTAACAAAGGAATATATACACCCAGCCCATTGACAACTAATAAAGCAATAATACCGAAGACGGTTTCGCGCCAATAGGGGCGTAAATAAGCAGCGATTTTATCAAGTCTGTGAGATTTGGCCATGCCAACAATTATCTAACTTTTTTGTATTGTGGAGGGAGGAGTTAGGAGTCAAGGAGTCAGAAAGAGGAAGAAAGAGGAAGAAAGAGGAATTTTCTCCCCTGCCCCCTGCCTCTTCTACGTCCGACCACGTAAGAAAACATAAATCTGATTGAGATAACTTTCCCATACTTGGGTAGTAAGTTGCAGGGTTTCTGCGTTAGGAACAAAGTCTTCTACCCGTAATCCGCGGGTGCTGATTGCTTGAGGATTTTGGAGGAGATAGGAAGGGATATTCGCAGTCAGACTATTGAAAGCTATAGTTGGAGAATTTATCTCTGCCTTACGTGGGATGATATTTTGCCCAATATCTGAGATTGTGAAATTAGGATTTGCCAGATCAAAGGCCACTAAGGTAGATGGGGCAGTTGGCCGATTGACGTTCATCCCCTCAACTGTAGCAACTGGTGATCTGACGAGGAAGTAAGCGATCGCTGGTGTGCTGGACAGAAGCAAAACCGTCAACGCCCATCCTAATAAAAAACCGCCCGGTTTATCAATACCACCGCCTTTGATTTTTTGAGCAGCTAAAAACAACATTAAAACCGAAGCACCCAAGGGCTTGAGTGGGAAGGAGATAAATCGCCACAACGAAGCCACCGCTGGTTCACTAGGATTGAGGAATGCTAAAGCTAAAACAACTATGACCAACCCTAAAAGAAATCTACCGACAAAAGTTACTGATGGATAGAATCTTTGAAACAAAGAAAAGGCTACAACACCAATTAAGAGCCATAGCAAAACCCGGCTTAACAACTGAAACATAAATTAACTCTCTAAATTTTTTAGCGCAGTCAGCCTCAAGGCCGCAGGAAGTGGATTAATTTTATCGTCAAGCTGACTTAAAAATATCTCGAACCTCACACCCAAAGATTACCGCCGTAGTGATTTTAGTGCAATTTTTTGACACTGAGTGTATTATTTGCGATTTTCCCTAAGAGGAATTTTTAAATTATTTGGTTATAAACGAACTTATACAATTTTAAACCAATATAGATTATGCAGATCCCCGACTTCTTCAAGAAGTCGGGGATCTGGCACTTTCCTACCACTCAGTTAAGAATCTCTGTCTATTGACATACCGTCATAATCAACCCTTTGATGGACGGTCTTAATCATAAAAATAACTAATGTGTACATATTAGAACTAACAGAACAGAAAAACTCATAACCCAATTGTACCAGGTTCTAATGTTGAGAATAATTTGATATTTGATGACATCAACTGATAGTGAAACTGCAACAGGAGGAAAATAGTATGTCTCTTTTGAAAATCAAAGAATTTGATCCGAATTATCGAGAAAGTTTTGAAGGCAAAGACATCAAAGGAATGGGTGTCTATGCAACCGCAGATGAAAAAATTGGCACAGTCAGCGATATCTTAGTAGATGAACAAGGACATTTTCGCTATTTCGTTGTTGATTTAGGCTTATGGATTTTTGGGAAAAAAGTTTTGTTGCCAGTTGGTCGTTCGCGCATTGATCATACCTTAGAACGGATTTATACAGTGGGAATGACCAAACAACAAGCGGAGAATTTACCCGAATTTAATGAACACAAAGAAATTGATTATAACTATGAAGAACAAGTCAGAGGAGTATATCGTTCTGAAGCATTCTTAGAAAGTTCCGGTTCTGTAGATACAGCCAGTTCTCGACCTGCGGGAGCTACTATGGTAGCCCCTCCCATAGCCCCACCAAGAAAGTCAGGTAACGGTAGCGGCTATGACTATCAACAAGAACCTAATTTATATGCCTTGAATGATCAGGATCATCAAACTTTCAAACTATATCAAGAACGATTAATTGCCAACAAAATCCGCGCCAAAACAGGAGAAGTCATTGTTGGGAAACATACGGAAACAGAAAAGGCGCGGGTTTCAGTCCCCATAGATAAAGAAAGAATTGTCATTGAGCGAGTTACTCCTACAAATGCTGGAGAAACGGTGACTTTAGGTAGCGACAGCTTTGGTACTACAGAAGTGAGTCGAATAGAACTTTATGAAGAAACTGCGGATATTCATAAAGAAGCTTTCTTACGAGAAGAAGTCAGAGTTGATAAAGTTGTAGATCACGAAACTATTGAAGCGGAAGAAACTCTACGCCGAGAAGAATTGGATGTTAATACCCAAGAACATCCGAATGTGGAAAGAAGATAAAACCCAGATTTTGCAGTAGTAAATTTTCCATTAGGAACAGATTATGAGTATGAAAAATAGAGCTAAGGCAACTGCCAAAAACATTGAAGGTAAGGTTCAAGAAGCTGTAGGTGATTTAACCGGAGATCCAAAAACTCAAGCAGAAGGCAAGGAAAAACAAGCAGAAGCCAAAATTCGCCACGCCGTTGAAGATGTAAAGGATCAAGCCAAAGAAATGATCGAGTAGATGAACTAGTACAACACGGCGTAAATCAAGCGACCATTCTCAATTGTTAAAAGCCTATACTGTCTTAGTTTTGACCTTTGACTTTTGACTTCCGCTCTGCGGTACTAGGCAGGGGCGAGGGAAATAAGGCTTTTTGATCTTTCCAACTAATTCTTAATTACCTCGTTACCTGCCACTGATTCCCTTTTGAGAGGATAAAGAAATGACCTTGATTAATAATAAACGAGCAGTGGGAGTATTTTCTAGTCACCAAGAGGTAGAAGATGCTCTGAATGAACTGCGAGATAACGGATTTGACATGAATCAGGTATCTGTGATTGCTAAACACGATGAAGACCTAAATCAGCGATACCAAATTGGTGAAACACAAGTTCAACCACAAATAGTTCAAGAACCAACGGAAACTCATGCAACCACCCGTGTAGAGGAAGGCGCGAAAACTGGAGTCGAGGCAGGAGGAGCAGTTGGGGGACTGACAGGGTTACTAATTGGGTTAGGAACTCTAGCAATTCCAGGGATTGGTCCAATTATGTTAGCCGGAGCAGCAGCTACAGCGATCGCTACTACTTTAGCCGGTGGAGCTATCGGAGCAGCAGTTGGTGGTTTAATTGGTAGTTTAGTAGGTTTAGGAATCCCTGAACATCGGGCGCAAATCTACCACGATTATGTAGTTGATGGAGATTATCTCGTAATTGTAGATGGCACAGAGGCGGAAATTCTCAGAGCAGAAACCATTTTCAAACACAGGGGAATGCGTGAATGGGAAGTTTACAATAGTCCAACTATTAGCCGTTCTGCCAACCCTGTTGTCTCTCGTGTGTAAAAGGGTTGCAAACTATGAAAGCAATTATGCCTTTTGTCCTCAGTAGCATTTTACTTCTGGGAACGGTTGCTTGTGACAATAAAGCCAAAACTAGCAGCAGTGCGCCAGATACTCTTGATAAAACTGGTGAAGTTCCCACAGACAAAACAATTCTAGCCAATCAAAAAGACGCAACTAGCCAAGTTCGTCGAGATCAACTCAACGCAGATATTCGCGCCCGTGAGCAACGCAATAACGTCACTGGAGGAAATGCAACTCGCGCTAATAGTGATCTTGCCAGTGAGGTTCGTTCTAAGTTGGAGGCGAATATCCCCTCTAGTCAATTAACTGTGGCTGCTAAAGATGGGGCGGTTGTCGTGGTGGGAAATGTCCAGACTCAAGAACAATTAAATAAAATTAATTCTCTTGCCAAAGAAATCAAAGGTGTCAGAAGCGTCAAAGTTGTAGTCAAAATTGTTCCAGCCGTACCCACTCCAAAACTATAACCGATAGTATTTATTAATTAACAACCTATAAATGAGGAGAATTTCATGAATCTATTTTCACAATTTCGCAAGTTTTTTCTCATCATTAGTTTAGTTTTCTGTCTGGGAATTTTCACAGCTTTTACTGCTGAAGTTAGTCTTGCCCAGACTCAAATTGCCACAACTATGAATCGAGTCGAAGCCACAACTAAAAATATTGAAGGTAAAGTTCAAGAAACTTTAGGTAATGTAACAGGAAACAAAAAAGATCAATTCATGGGCAAAGCCAAGCAAGCTGAAAGTAAAGTTCGTAACGCAGTTGAAGATATCAAAGATGCGACTCGGCAACAACAATTAAAGGCGGCGACCAAAAAGATTGAAGCTAAAACTGAAAAAGCCATAGATAATAGTATTGTCAACCCCAACTATCTACCTAGTGGAAAAACTAATGATATAAAAAGTGAATCTCGTAACCCAGCAAATAAAATGAAAGAAGAGGTTCGCAATACTTTTAAGTAATCCTGAATTAAAACTTATAGGTTGGGTTGACGCAAGGAAACCCAACATTTTTAGGATCTATAGGACTCCTATTTGATTTTGGATAGCTTGCGTGGCGTAGCCATACAAGACTCATTAGATATCAATTCTGTCTTTCCTGTTCCCCGTTCCCTGACCACACAAGTAAATTCACAGAATCAAACCGGATTCCTATAGTTGCTGTAAATTAACCAGAAATACAATTATTTTTAACATTCATTGCTATTTAGGGGTTGCTGAAAAAGTTGTCTGTGAGGGCAGGCAAGAGGCAAGAGTTTGGGCTATCTGTTATCCCTAAATTTTGTGATTTATTCAACCCAAAATGCACGCTTTTGGGACTATCTCCTTCAACAATCTTACACCTATTTTCTTTTTTAGCAGACTCAAACCTTTGATATATATAGGTCTTGCATTTATTCAGCAAGCCCTATTTATGGGGATTCATATGGTGAGGCTCTGGGATGTGAATATGGGGCAATTTTGGCAGGAATTTGACGGACATTCTCGTGCTGTGAGAGCGATCGCCTATAGTCCTGATGATAAACTATTAGAGTAGCTCTAGGTGCTACTAATGCCAATAGAAGTTATAACAAGCTTATTCTAATCTTGTTACTACGAAAATGCTTTTAATTTTTACACAAAATATCCCACCCATAAGCCATTTCGGCCTGATTGGTGGGACTTAGGGTAGTTTAGTTAAGGGTTTTTCTTAAAGTCAAAACCAAGAAAAACCGAGTCTTTTCTTAAAAATCATCAAGAAACTGACCAATGCGATTAATTACAGGGTCTATTTCTTGAGGTATGGCTTGCGCCTCGTTAACGCTATCAGGAGGAATATAAGTAGGTGGTTGCTGATTCAGGATAATTGCCAACTTTGCCACTTGTTGAGTAAGTTGCATCATTTGACTTTCTATCGCCTCCAAACGATGAGACTCCCTCGCCAAAAAACGTTCCTCAAAACCAGTCATTTGATTTTGTATCTCACCGATTTTTTGTTCAACCGTAGTTATATTTGCTGTCTTAGAAGCTGTTTGTACAGGTTCTGGGACACACAAGAATTTCCAGAGAGCCTCCTTACACAGGTCACTGAAAGTTTTATCTGGCTGTGTCTCTAAGGAGTTTTCCACCTGCGCTAACAAACTCTCATCAGCAATGTCTGGATTGAATGTAACGGATTTAACTACCTTTTTTGACCATTGGAACATCAGTTTTATGACCTAGCGCGAGCAGCAGATAATTGCGCTTCTCCATAAATATACTGCCCCAAAGCATTGGCTTGCCGAGAAGGTGCAGCTAAGTAAGCGTTGATTTTAGCTTCTTTGAGTAGACGCTGGACATCTTCCCAGAAAAACTCTCCACCACCACCTGTAATAATCACATCAGTTACCCGCTCTGGCAACCACGCTAACACACGAGAGCAAATTTCCCGGGAAAACTGCTCTGTTAAGTTAGGCAGAAAATCATCTAAATTGGTGGGCTTACTAGCACCTTTGGGACGGTAAAAGCGATCGCCTTTAGGCTTATTAACCGCAGAAATCAGTGCCAATGATTGACTATCAGCACCTTGTATTTCCGCAGCTACCAGTTCATAAAACTTGCTCATCCCAAAGTCTTCACTCTTAGAAGCAGCTCTGGCAAAGCGGAAATTATCCACCATAATCATATCAATGGTTTGATGGCCAATATCCACAATCCCCACAGATATTTTCGTGAAATCAGGAACTGCTGTTGCTTTATTAGGTTGAGTTTCTGACCACAGCAAACTACCATATCCTTCGGGCATTACCCAGACTTTGGCAATATTCAAAGTTATGGATTCACCCCGGAAATTCACTACATGCGGCCCAGTTACCAAGCTAGTTAACTGTGCCTTTTCTCTTTCAAATTGTTCCAAAGATAAGAAAGGCAGCCCCAGAACCACGTAAATTTCATCCTTGAGCTTAAAGTAACCCGCAGATGATAAAACTTTGACTAAAGCATCTTCTACCTTAGATTGGCCAACGCCAAGATTAGCTCCAAAATCGGCAGCTAATTGACCTACAGCATAGCCACTACCTTGATATTCCAGCCACAAATCCATCAGGGGGTCAGTAGCCTTAGCTTCAAACACACCACCGCGAATTTGCTCAATTGATGTTTGCTTGACATTAGAAGGTATAAAAGCCACATTTGCGGGTTCACGGCTCACACAAGTTTTTGTGGAGGTTCTACCTAAATCTACACTCAGAATGGTTTTACCAGTAATATTGGTTGGCTTACCGGAATTTCCAGAATTCATGGGTGTGGCTGCTGATGCTGCTGGAGTCCGGTTCATAGGAATAGCAGCAGCATTCATCGGATTAGCTACGGGCGGTTGATCTGTCATGAAATCTCCTCTGTAAAAAGTTATCATGCTCATCTTACAAAAAGGTGAGCTACAAAAAATTTTAGGTTGGGTTAAGTGTAACTAGAAATACGTCAAAATTCATAACAGGCGATCATTAATTTTTTATGATTTAGTATTTCTGATGTCAGTTTTAGGAAATGTCAAGCTTTTCTTTTTTCTTCCTCCTCTTGACATCCAACCACAGGGGGTTGCCCCTACCACTCCTAATCTCTCATATTGGTGGGAGAAAAATTATTAATTTTCCCCCACTACCAAAATGTTGCTAAATGGTTGATGTTAAAGATTGGACTCTTGATTCCGAAGACCACTCTAATGGATTCCAAACTCTCTCTTCTAAAGCCATTTGCTCAATCAAACTAGCCAACCGTAAAGCTTTGAGAGCCTGTTCACCACCCACAGAGGGCTGATTGCCACCACGAACACAGTTGACAAAATGCTCTAATTCTGCACTGAGAGG
Organism: Dolichospermum sp. LEGE 00240; assembly: GCF_015207875.1. Taxonomy (GTDB): domain Bacteria; phylum Cyanobacteriota; class Cyanobacteriia; order Cyanobacteriales; family Nostocaceae; genus Dolichospermum; species Dolichospermum gracile. The sequence goes on along the minus strand of NZ_JADEVZ010000024.1, from coordinate 47,235 downwards.
CTGAATATTTGTGGTATAAACCTTTTCAATTAAACCATCTTGTCTATATAAGACTTTTTGATGGTCAATCAGAGGGTTGACAGGGGTTTGCCGATGTACCAAAATCTCATTATTGAGAAAATCTGCTTCTGTAAATGAATTTTTACAATGGGCAACTAAACGGCGAATTTTCCGATGGGTAACTTTACTGGCTGTGAGGGTAGCAACAATCCCATTCGCAAAACCCAAGGTAGCCGTTACATAATCTAAATAACCTGAGTCTAAAGAACGAGTCCCACTAGCAGTCAGTTTCACCACTGGTGAGGCGGCTAATTCTAGCAGTAAATCAATGTCATGGATCATTAAATCCAGCACCACGGAAACATCATTCGCCCGCGCTGAATAAGGACTCATCCGGTGAGATTCCAAAGCCAAAACCTCCTCGGTTTTGAGGACTTGACTAAGTTCCCTAAAGGCGGGATTGAATCGTTCTATGTGACCAACTTGCAAAATACACTGGGATTCGGCCGCAGCATTAACTAGGGATTCTGCCTCGGAAATACTAGCTGCTATCGGTTTTTCAATTAAAACATGGATTCCTGCCAACAAACAGTTTATACCCACTGCATAGTGTAACCGTGTAGGTACAGCAACACAGATGGCATCTACATGGGGTAGTAAGTCGCAGTAATCTTCAAAAAACCGGACTTTGTATTTGCTGGCAGTTTCTAGACCGCGTTCGACATTAATATCGGAAACGCCGACTAATTCCACATCTTTCATGGAACTCAGTACGCGGGTATGATGTTGTCCCATGTTACCAACCCCAATTACGCCTATGCGAATATGGTGCGGCTGGCTGCGCTGTGAATAAAGATTTGGTTCTGACACTGATATGCTATCTTGCACTATTGTTCTCTCCTCAACCACCAAATTTAGAGACGCTACGGTCGTTGGCCTTTATACTTAAACGCCAGGTTTGATTTGTCTTAAACCATCCAGATGGTAACATAGTGATTATCTTTATGAAGAATTTCAAAGTTTGGGTTCAGTTCCCGCCATCTGGTGATCTTTTCCGTTAACAGTTGTTAATTATCCTGTTTTGATTCATCTATGAGAAAAATTATGTGTTTTTTCTTTAGCTCTGTAATTTTTGTAACCTTTGACAGGAATTTTCAGGTATGTATTTAGGAAATTAACTAAATTCAATACATACTTGGTTTTTATAGCGGTAAATTAATCACCCTTTCTATAAGTAAAATTACAAGTCATTACATAGTTAATACTCAGAGTATAATGTTTTAGGCAATTTATACAATTAATGTTCTCATTCCTAAGAGTATTTTTGTCCATATTTAATTTTTGTTGGTGTGTTCTGTTAATTTTCCCATCTTTTGGATGCAATTTATGAAGGAATTGGAATTGGTAATTGCGAAAATTTCCCTCTCCTCCTGCTATTTCTTGATCTCCCATTTCCTATTCTGAATATGAAAGCTGTAATTTTGTTGTCTGGTGGTTTAGATTCTTCTACTGTTCTTTACCAAGCAAAGGCTGATGGCTGTGAATGTTACGCTATTTCTTTTAATTATCAACAGCGTCATAGCAAAGAGTTGCATTCTGCTTCTATGGTCGCTAAGGCGGCTGGAGTAGTTCAACATCAGGTGGTCAATTTTGATTTACGACAATGGGGTGGTTCAGCGCTAACAGACAACAAGATTGATTTACCCGCAAGGCGATTCCTGCGGAGTGCTTCGCTATCGCTTAACGAAATGGCAGATAATATTCCTGTTACCTATGTTCCTGCCCGGAATACCATCTTTTTAAGTTTTGCTTTGGGCTATGCTGAAGCGATCGCCGCCCAAAGAGTATATATTGGCGTTAATGCCCTAGATTATTCCGGCTACCCAGATTGTCGTCCTGACTATATCCAAGCCATGCAGCAAGTTTTCCAGTTGGGGACAAAACAAGGACGCGAGGGAGAAGCTATTGAAATTATCGCCCCATTAATTAATTTGAAAAAGACAGAAATCATCCAGCTAGGTAATCAATTAGCAGTACCTTGGGATCTCACATGGTCCTGCTATGCCGGTGGTGATTCAGCCTGCGGTGTCTGTGATTCCTGTCAATTGCGGTTAGCAGCCTTTGCCGAATTAGGTTTAGAAGATCCCATTGATTATGTTTAAGCTGTCACGCATTTGAGAATAGGTGACAGGTGACAGGTGACAGGTGACAGGTGACAGGTGACAGGGAACAGGGAATAGGGAATAGGGAATAGGTGAAAAACTATTTTTCTTCCTCCTGAACTCCTGACTCCTGACTCCTAGCCCTCACAGACAACTTTTATGGCTTACGCCACGCTTCGCTATCAGCAAACCCTACTTAATCCTATGAATCAAATCTATACAACCGATGTCCTAGTCGTTGGCGGAGGCACCGGCGGAACTGCTGCGGCTATCCAAGCAGCGCGACGAGGTGTAAACACTATCCTCGTGAGTGAATTTCCCTGGTTAGGAGGAATGCTCACCTCAGCAGGTGTATCAGCGCCAGACGGCAACGAATTACAAGCCTGGCAAACAGGACTATGGGGGGCTTTCTTACAAGAATTACGGCGCAGACAACCGGGCGGATTAGATAATAGTTGGGTCAGTTTTTTTACTTATGACCCGCGGATAGGTGCAGAAATATTTGCCGACTGGGTACGAGAATTACCTAACCTGGAATGGATTTCTGGACAATTTCCCTTAGAAGTATTGCGAACCCAAGACAGGATCACAGGTGTACGCTTTGCAGACTTTACCATCAACGCCAAAATCATTCTCGACGGCACAGAATTAGGAGACCTATTAGCTTTAGGAGAAATCCCTCATCGTTGGGGTTGGGAACTACAATCAGAATGGCAAGAACCCAGCGCACCAACAAATTTTAACGCCCTCACCCAAACCTATCCAGTCCAAGCACCAACCTGGGTAGTAGTCATGCAAGACTTTGGCGAAAATACCGCCCCAGAAATTCTCCCCGCCCCCAACTATAATCCATCCCAGTTCATAGGAGCTTGGGACAACTATGGTCCAGAAAAATTCTTGAACTATGGACGCTTACCAGCAGATCAATTTATGATTAACTGGCCTATTGCGGGCAACGATTACTGCCAAAATGCCAATCGGTTGTTAGATTTAGGGGAGAAAAACCGCGAATTTATGCAAGAATGTTATTGGCATAGTCAGAATTTCGCCCATCACATTCAAAGTCAGTTAGGTAGGCGTTACGGATTAGCAGAAAACCTGTTTCCCCATGTTAACTCCGCCTTTGCTCTCCATCCCTATTATCGGGAAAGTCGCCGCCTAGTGGGCTTGACAACTGTTTCTGAACAGGATATCTTGCCCTTAGCCAACGGCAAAACCGCATTACCCTTTCATGATGCCATCGCTGTCGGTAACTATGCCAACGATCATCATTATCCCGGTGTAGAGTTCCCACTGCAACCTAAATCTATCCGTTGGGGTGGAAGATGGACAGGAACACCCTTCACAATTCCCTATCGCGCCCTCATCCCTGCCACCACAGATGGTTTGCTAGTTTGTGAAAAAAACATTTCCGTTTCTCACATTGCCAACGGCGCTACCAGACTTCAACCAGTAGTCATGGGAATTGGACAGGCGGCAGGTATGGCAGCTTCTCTTTGCATTGTGCTAGAATGTCAGCCCAGGGATTTACCAGTGAAGAGTTTGCAGGCTGCATTATTGACAGACGACCATGCACCTAGCGTAATTGTTCCCTTGTTTAACTTATTAACTAATCATTCCGATTGGTTGTACTGGCAAACTTATTATTTAGACCATCCAGAAGCTTATCCTGGTGATGGTAACTGCCCTGGTATTGTGGTGAGACCAGATAATAAATTAAACCTCAACTGCTTTACAGGCAAATTCCAACGACTAGGTGAGCAAAATTACCAATTTAATATTACAAACGAAACCAATTTTACTACAACAAATTGGCAGATTGTGACTTTGATACCTGATATAGATCAGCAACTACAAGGGTTACCCCCGGAAAAAATACTCAAGATTTGGGGGCGGCCAAATTTGTCTGGGAATTGGTTACTTGTTGAATATATTGAAGAAGTATAAAATGAACATTTATTCAGTAAAATACAATACTTTTTTGCAAATTTTCCGGATAGACATATAAGAGTTAAGTATTAGTGAAGTAGAGAGTTCTAAAATAGACATCTACTATGCGTGCTGCCATTTCACTTTTAGTATCGAGTCTGGTATTTGGCTCCTTAGCTTTTAACTGCGAAGCAGTACAGACTCATTTTTCCGCTCTGTCAATGGCTAAGTCCGATTACCAGCTGTCACCTTTGGTGTTAAACCAGAGTTTCGACCTGGCTGATAACTCCAAACCTAGCCCCAATCAACCCGAAAAGCCCAATCCTCATCGAGGTAGTGGTCGTAGAGGATTAGATGGATAAGTTGGCAACTTCAGTTCTGTTATTCAATCGTTGGAGCGCAATACCTGCCAACCCAGAAATGATGTTACCGGATTATTGGATCTTTTAAATCCTACATACCACTTCTTGAATTGAAACGATATAGACAGTTACAGCACTACACTTGTTCGATTTTATCGTTTGTAAATTTCTCTTTGACTGACACCAGATATAGATAGTTACAAGCACTATATCTTTAATCAGTTGCATGGCTCTCGCGTCATCACGCAAGCTATCAGTATTGCCATTTCTCTGCTAAAAACATAGACAGTTACAGCACTTCATCTCTCGAAAATTGTTCAATATTTCATCAAAACATCTGGTAATTGCTCAAACCTTGGCGTGTATTGGTGACCAAGGCACTAATACACTACCCATCTCACCTGTGGTAATCGCGTCCGGTAGACATTGGACGTTAATAGGTGATAATAACTACCGGAAGTGAGGGTACAGAAAACTTTTCTTAGTTATCAACCGTCATTGTGAATGCTGAATCTCTAGTAACTTGGCTTGTGAGCAATCCAATATTTACTTACGAAGTGAACTTGGGTTTCTATTTGCTCAAATCCCGCTTTTTCTAACCGCCCTACGAGGTTATCTGTAATGTAATGCTTGTAATAAGGTTCATGAAAAGTCTCTGAGAAGTTTTTGACAACTAATTCCATCTCCGGTACATCATTTGCCTGGATAGAATCACAGATAATAAAAATGCCTCCTGGTTTTGTGACCCGAAAACATTCTTCAATTACAGTTTGACGAACTGCCGCTGGTAACTCATGAAACAGAAAAATACAAGTTGTACCATGAAAATAATTATCTCGATAGGGCAATTCTTCGACATTCCCTTGTACGAGTTGCGGTAATTCTCCAGGAATTTGGGATAATAGTTCGTTGGCTTTCCGCAAATAGGCTGGGGATAAATCTATACCAAATAAAGATACGTCTGGTAAAGCTGCTCTGATTAACTTCAGTGTTCGTCCAGTACCACAAGCAATATCTATGACTCGGAGTTGTGCTTGGGGAATATGGTCAAATGCTGTCAGTTGGGATTTGAGAGGACAGAGGATGCGTCTTCTCATGGCATCAGTTGAGCCACCAAACAGAATTTCCACCTGTAAGTCATATAAATTGGCGGACAGTTCACTCAAATAGCCATCTGTTTGATAATGGAAGTTCTGTACATAGTAGCTGGGATAGTTATCTGTGGCTATTTCCTGGGAAAATTCTTGATATCTCCGGTTTTTAATACGTTCCCAGATATTTGGTAGGTCTAAGCATATTAATGGATAGTAACGGAAGAAATCTTCCCAAGAATTATCAAATAATAAATTTTGTGGATACACACCTGCTTGACTATCTTCCCAGTCTGTTGCCAATAACTGGTTCATGCTGTCTTGGAGTTGTGTGAGCAATTTCGGGGATAAAGGACTGATATTTGGCTGAAGTGATGGATAAATTAGGTTTTTGATCTGTGAACTTACGGTTTTGTGAGCAAAAGCAAAGTAATTCTTCCCTGATTGCAGGGCTTGGTAGCTTGATTTTGTGAAAATATCAAACATAGATAAAAGATAAAATTAGGTTTTGTTGATTGTGTCGAGTTTCATGGCTCGTCCAGATTTTTATAGCCAAAAAAATGGAAAATGTAAATCATTCATGACAATTTTTACCTGTTAACAGGTGTGAATGGTTTATTTTATGGAACTGCAAACTGCGATAGTCGCTCTTTTAGTCTTCTATGTCGCCTGGAATTTGGGTGCAAATGATGTTGCTAATGCGATGGGAACTTCTGTGGGTTCTGGGGCTATTACTCTCAAACAGGCGATCATGATTGCTGGGGTGTTAGAGTTTCTTGGTGCTGTCTTGTTTGGACAAGAGGTAACGTCTACCCTCGGCACGAAAATTGCGAATCCGGTTTTATTTGCGACGATACCACAAACTTTAGTGATGGGGATGATTTCGGTACTGCTCACGGCTGGGATCTGGCTACAAATTGCCACAGCTAGGGGTTTACCGGTGTCTTCGTCTCATGCCATTGTGGGAGCGATCGCTGGCTTTAGTTGGGTAGCATTGGGAGTAGAAGCAATAGATTGGTCATCCATTGGTTTAATTACCATAGGCTGGATTTTAACACCAATAATTACTGGAGCGATCGCTGCTAGTTTGTATAGTCTGATTCAACAATGGATTTTTAACCAACCCCAACCCCTCTCTCAGTTACGAGAATGGATTCCCTGGTTAAGTACATTGCTATTGAGTGTATTTGGTATTATCGTTCTGCCGACAATCACTCAACCCTTGAGTCAGTTCTTACTCACAGAGGGACAAATTAATATTCCTGCCCACGACATTACCTTATTAATCGGTGGCATCGCCATATTGTCCCTAACCTTGATCAGTTGGCGACAATTGGTAAATAGTCAAATTGAAAATAAAATTCAAGGATTATTTGCCAGATTTCAAGTGCTGAGTGCTTGCTTTGTGGCTTTTGCTCACGGTTCTAATGATGTTGGGAATGCGATCGCTCCTCTAGCAGTAATTGCCTACATTAACCACCAAGGTCAAGTTCCCCGCGACGAACTCCCCATTCCCCTGTGGATTCTGGTTTTCGGTGCGATCGGCATTGTGGCAGGATTAGCAGTTTGGGGTAAAAAAGTTATTACCACCATCGGCGAAAACATTATTTCCTTAGAACCTAGCAGCGGATTTTGCGCCGAACTAGCCACAGCCATCACTATCTTATTAGCTTCCCACTTAGGTTTACCTGTTTCCACCTCCCATGCCCTTGTCGGTGGAGTTGTGGGCATTGGACTGGTACAAAACATCAAATCAATAAAATTTGCCACTATCGAAAATATCGCCGCTGCTTGGTTGATTACCATTCCCATCAGCGTCGCCCTGAGTGCCACTATTTTTACCATTATGGGAATTTTCAAAGCACTAAACTGGCACTAGTACCGCCGTGAAGTCAAAAGCAATATTGGGCAAGCTTTTTGGCGATTAAGAATGGTTGATTTATTTACGCCGTGCGGCACTAGTACCGCAGGGCGGAAGTCAAAAGTTAAAAGTCAAAAGTCAAAACTAATGTACAGTAGGCTTTTTGGCGATTGAATATGGTTGCTTTATTTACGCCGTGATGTACTAGATAGGTGGACATGAAAAAACAAAATATGTTATGTAACAAACAGGGGAATCTGCCAAAATCTATTCCCTGTTCCCTTCTATAAGTTAATAGTCTCCCATCATGATGGTAACTATCAAGCAATTGATATTCCGCACGGATTTGATGCTGGTAGTTAGGTATTCATTTGTAAGGCTTTTATAAGTTAATTAAATTGATAAGTTGAGTGAAATTGTTCAGTTTCCTGTCTTTTCTCAAGGAAACTTAATATAGGTGTTGTTCGCACGGAGTGCTGAGTAACTTAATCATCAAGGTGTTAGAGGCTAGAAACCGATGGGGCGATTTGAGAAGCGACCAGAAAACCCACGCATTAGAGGTGAGCTATCCAGAGCCGCAGAAAATGCTCTATGGGATGTAGTTGAAGATCTAGAAAATCTTCAACAAAATCTGCTGAGGTCGTTGCAGGAAGACGTAAAACGGCTAGAAACTGAAAAAAATCGCTTATCTGGCGATATTCAAAGGTTAATTGAGGAAAAAGAAAATCTCCAACAATCACGGCAAATTACTGAACAGCAGGTATTAATCCGCCAATTAGCAGAAGTTTTAGCCAAACATATATCTTCCCAATTACAATCCTCACTGAAAACTTTAGCTACTCAAGCCCTAGAGCATGACTCCTCTGATCCATCTGGGCTGCAAAATACTCAATTAAACAATAATGCTATTAATGAAATCGGACAGAATGTCACTAATATGCTAGGCAGTCTAGATGATACGGTAACTGTTGCCTTTAATTCACTATTACAAGAACTTAAAAACTATCAAGGTGAACTTTCCCAACAGTTGTCACGGATGTATAGCCAACAGCAGCAAGGGGAAGCGATACTAGCAGAATTTGTCAGTCGTCTGCGAAGTGAAGTAGAAAAAAATCCAGATGCTAACTCCGTCAAAACAACAACAGGCGGCGCACCTACAGTCTTACAACTATCTGAGAATCTGCGTAGCGAAGCCATAACTCATCAAAATGGTTCTTCGGAAAAATCTCCACAAAGAATCATGGTTGAACCGGTGGCTTTGATTCCTCATGAATCAGCACCCAGTGATTCTACATCAGCCGCCAATGCGGTTATATTATCTTCACCAATAGATAACACTCCTAAACCCAGTTCTTTCCTAAGTTCAGATTTACCAACAGTCATACCGGACAATGAAACATCTGAATCTAGTTCTTTCGTAAGTTCAGATTTACCAACAGTCATACCGGACAACAAAACATCTGAATCTAGTTCTTTCCTAAGTTCAGATAGATCATCAGAAGATCAAAATTCTGAACTTGGTGCTATTTTGACTTCTAAGGTATTAACAGCACCTTCTCTGGGAGATGCAAAACCTGAACCACTTTCTGTTTTAACTCCTAATTTACCCACAGGAAGACCGCCAACACCAAAATTAAGACGGGAAACAACTCCTAGACAAGCAACAACACCTGAACAACCAATCATACCTAAACAACAAATAACTCCCAGACAACAAAGATCCCGGACATCTCCTAATTGGTCACAGTTGCAGATAGGTTTCCTGTTTATTGCTTTATCTACAGTGGTTTCGTCTCTTTACAACGTAGCAATTAAAGCGATTTTCTTTACGGCTTCTAATCCTTTGGGAGGATTGCCAACACAGCAGTTAATCTTTCCGACATTGGGGAATATTTTCTTGATTTTGATGCTACGTTTATTAGTGGTTGTGCCATTAATGTTACTTTCATCGCCTATATTACATCCTCCTATTTGGCAAGAATTAGAAAATTTATTTGCCTCGTTCAAAGCCAATGCAACGCCTACTGAGAACAAAACTAAACAAGTTCTATTTTTGTCAGTAATTAGCGGTTGTTTATTATTTTTATCCCAGGTATTTATTTACATTGCTATTGGTGAAGTCAGAACAGGAATGGCGATCGCTCTTTTCTTTATCTATCCAGTTATGAGCGTGTTTCTGTCCTGGTTTCTATTTCAGGAACGTCCTAATCTACTAGTTACTGGAGCAATGGCAGCAATTTTTTGCGGTGAATTATTAGTTTTAGGTAGTCAGTCTACAGGGGTGAATAACACCTCATTAGGCAGCACCACAGCCATTCTATCCGGGGTATCATTTGCAATTTACGTCATTCTCACCAGGATATGTGCTACTAAACTCAAGTTACATCCCGTATCTTTGACTTTAATTAACTTCACCACCATGTTGTTATTGAGTTTTATCTGCTTAATAATTCCATTACCCGGTAATTTAGGTTTAGCAATTAGCTCATCTAATGTCCTTGAACTGGTATTAAGTGCGTTTATATTAGGTGTTTTAACTTTGTGCAGTTACTTATTCAATAATTTTGGCATTCGTAAACTAGGGTCTCCATTCTCCTCTTTAATTGGAGCTACAGTCCCGATTTTAACCGTAATTTTCGCCGGGATCCTGCTGCAAGAATCTCTAGATATTGTCCAAGTCATCGGAGTTATCTTAGTGACCCTTGGTGCAGCGAGTATTGGCTGGAAAAAAACACCTAATCAGCTACAACCATCTAAATGAGTAGGGGGAGTTGGGGGAGTGGAGGAGGTTGGGGGAGTAGGGAGGGGAGTGGGGAATTTTCTTTTTTCTCTGACTCCTGACTTCTGACTCCTGTTATATAGAGTTATCAGCAAAAAACTTCTGGAAAACTTCTTGGAAAAATATATAGATATTTCAGGAATAGGCAGTTATAATGAGTCCTTAGATACAAAACGAAAATCATCTAGGGTTCCTCCGTCCTATCCTATACCCCCTGCATCCCAACACCCTGAGTATCTAAAGTCTTTGAGTCATACCAGGGGAAGGGGTTAGCTAGTCTGATGGGAGAAACTGTCAATTTACACCCTCAATATTTACCGCCTAAAAATTCCCGAGTCAAACAGTAATTTTAGGTTTAGATTTAAAATATTTGTATCCAACTGGGTGTATAATCCGTAATTTGATTTCAATATCACACTTGTAAACAAGCCATTTATCCGTCTGTAGAATATGACCAACGACATCGATCTGATCAAGCGTCTTGGACCTAGTGCGATGGATCAGATCATGCTTTATCTGGCCTTTAGTGCTATGCGTACAAGTGGCCATAGGCATGGAGCATTTTTAGATGCAGCCGCAACAGCAGCCAAGTGTGCAATTTACATGACCTATCTAGAGCAAGGACAAAACCTGCGAATGACCGGTCATTTGCACCACCTTGAGCCAAAACGAGTAAAAATCATTGTTGAAGAAGTCAGACTTGCTTTAACTGAAGGCAAACTGCTCAAAATGCTAGGTTCACAAGAACCGCGCTATCTGATTCAACTTCCCTATGTCTGGATGGAAAAGTATCCTTGGATACCAGGAAGATCCCGCGTCCCCGGTACAAGTTTGACCAGTGACGAGAAAAAACAAATTGAGCAAAAGCTCCCAGCCAATCTTCCTGATGCCAAATTAGTTACCTCATTTGAATTTATGGAGTTAATTGACTTTCTCCATAAGCGATCGCAGGAAGACCTACCCCCTGGCCATCAGATGCCCTTAAGTGAAGCATTAGCCGAACATATTAAGCGTCGTCTACTGTATTCAGGAACGGTAACACGCATTGATTGTCCCTGGGGAATGCCCTTTTATGCTCTCACCCGTCCGTTCTATGCTCCAGCCGATGACCAAGAACGTACATACACAATGGTCGAGGACACGGCCCGGTATTTCCGCATGATGAAATATTGGGCAGAGCGCAAGCCAAACACAATGCGGGCTGTGGAAGAATTGGATATTCCACCTGATTGGATTGAGCCAGCAATGGAGGAACTAGATGAAATTATTCGGTCTTGGGGTGATAAATATCACAAAGAAGGCGGAGTTCCGATTATCTTGCAGATGGTTGTTGGTAATAAAGATGAATAGAAAACAAAATTTTTATGTTGCGTAGGGTGGCATATTTACCAACCCTACGTTGTAAATCTATTTACTCATGGAAGTTGAGGGTCAAGGCGAAAGTCTCCGGCTTGGGGTTAAAACCCAATGGCTTTGTAGACACGGCACCAAAACCACTAGATCCTTCACTGGCACTAATACAAGTATTTAATGCTTGAACAGGACTCAAATCAATTTCCCGACGTAAACCAACTACACACTCAGCAAAGGTTACTGGTAACAAACTGCGACCACAGGATGTTAAGGTAGCTAGATTTTCTGAACCCTGATAACTTTTACTAATGCTAACTACACAGGTTGCTAAATCCTGTGGACTGCGACTCTGACGACAGGAAGAAAGGGCATCCACAGGTGTGATTTGTGTAAGCTTATGAATTTTTGCTACACATGAGGATAACTCTCGTGGGCGAATTGCCGAAGCACAACTTTGAGATGCTGATGTAGCTGTAACTCCCACACTCAAAAGTTGGGCAGCACAAACTCGATAGTCATTCTCGTAGGAATCGGTAACAGCCAGAGCAGGTAAACTACTGATTAGTAATCCACCTATAGTTATAAATGATGCTGTAAATCCTCTGAAGGAATAATTGTTTTTTTTGTTCCCAAAGTTACTCATTTTTTTTCGCTTGTTAACATAACCGGTTTCGATTCCACCAAGGTTATGCTACCGTAGAATCTAGTCCCAATTTTCTACCATCAAGGAATGTCGGTGCTTTTCCGCAAAAATCCCCCGAAAAGTGGTGAATTCAACGGATTGATTGCTTGTGAATATTAGCGGTGAATAAAAGACAATTTAGCTATAAAATGTCCATGCTTTTGGGAAATATGCCATAATGGTAGGTCTGAATAAAATTTTAGAAGGATTAAATTAAGGAAACTCATGTCCCGATATAGAGGACCCCGCCTCAGAATTGTCCGTCGTTTAGGCGAATTACCAGGCTTAACTCGGAAGAGTGCTAGACGTGCTTATCCCCCTGGACAACATGGTCAAAACCGTAAAAAGCGCTCTGAGTATGCTATCCGTTTAGAGGAAAAGCAAAAACTCCGGATGAACTACGGTTTAACTGAAAAACAAATGCTGCGTTATGTCCGTAAAGCTAGACGAGTATCTGGTTCTACAGGACAGGTGTTGCTGCAATTGTTAGAAATGCGCCTGGATAATACCGTTTTCCGCATGGGTATGGCTCCGACAATCCCCGCCGCCCGTCAATTGGTAAATCACGGTCATGTAACTGTTAATGGCAAACCAGTAAATATTGCCAGCTATCAATGTCGTCCTGGTGAAGAAGTGGCTGTGAGAAACAGAGAAGCTTCTAAGAAGTTGGTGGAAGCTAACTTGCAATATCCCGGTTTGGCTAACCTTCCTAGTCATTTAGAGTTTGATAAAACTAAGTTGGCCGGTAAGGTCAATGGTGTAATTGAACGGGAATGGGTAGCATTACAAGTTAATGAACTACTCGTGGTGGAATACTACTCACGTCAAGCGTAATAGTCAGTGGTCAGTGGTCAGTGGTCAGTGGTTATTAAAAAAGCAACAACTGACAACGAACAACTGACTAATGACTCCTACAGCACGGAGTAAATAAACCAGCCATTCTTAATCGTCAAAAAGCTTGCTCAATATTACTTTTGACTTTTGACTTTTGATTTTTGACTTCCGCCTTGCGGTACTAGCCGCCAATTTGCGACATGGTACGGGTGTATGTGCCGACAGTACCAGAGTCGCGTTGCTTAAAGTTTATTGCTGATTTGATATTTAAAATTTCTCTGACTTGTATTTGTAGGTCGGTGGCGCTAATACCAGTACGTAAAGCTGTTTTTAAGTCAATTTGACCTGTTTCGTTTAATAAGCAGGGACGTAGCCAACCATCGGCGCTCAGACGCATCCGGTTACAGCGATCGCAAAAACATTCTGACATTTGGCTAATAAATCCTATTGTACCTTTAGCCCCAGGAATTTGAAATACATCGGCAGGTCCATTACCACGAATTTGGGATTCTGTCAAGCCCCAACGTTGTCGGATGGATTGACGTAAATCGGCTGAAGATATCCAACCGCGATTTTCAAATAATTCTCCGTTACCAATCGGCATAAATTCAATAAATCGAACGTGCCATTGTTTATCAATAGTTAAAGCAGCTAAATCTAAAATTTCATGGTCATTAACGCCGGGAATTACTACTACATTTAATTTTAACGGGTCAAATCCTACATTATACGCGGTTTGGATACCTTGCCATACTTGTTGCCAACGTCCACGCCCATGATTACCGATAATTTCTTCAAATATATGTGGATCTAAAGAATCTAAACTGATATTAATTCTTTTTAAACCTGCATCATAAAGACTTTGGGCAATGGGAGCGAGTAAAAATCCATTTGTAGTCATTCCTAGATCTTCAGTTTGAGGAAAATGAGCAATTTTTTCAATTAAATCAACTAAGTGGGGACGGAGTAAAGGTTCACCACCAGTTAAGCGAAAGCGGGTAAAACCGACAGGGATAAATACTTCTTGAATGAGGGTAAGCAGTTCTTCATCAGTCAACAATTGTTCCTTGACAATATAATCAAGTTCTGTATCCGATGGCATACAGTATTGACAACGAAAATTGCAGCGATCAATTAAACTGATGCGGAGATAGTCCACCTTGGTGATAATTTCGCTAGTTGTCATAACTCCATTTTAAGTAATGGAACAGAATTAATTGCACAACTGATTTTTCTGTTCCCTGATCCCAGTTAAGAGTTCCCTCTCTCAACGAGTGAATTTAATTTTGTCCGACTACTTAATTGCTTGGCGTTCACGCAGTGTCCCGCAGGGATAGGTTTACGTTCCACAACCCAATCTACAAATCAAGGCTGATCGCTATTTATCTAGACTTCATCCGCAAAACCGGAAACGACCAAATCTCGTTCATCCACATGATGGTTAATTTGTACAGTGCGTAAGTCCTAGATATTATTCATCATTCCAAATTTCTTCCTTAACTCTCACAGGCAGTTTCGCCAAATCAGGCAACTCTACCGCTTCCACATCTGTTATTTTATCTTTAATATTAATAGGTATATTAACTGGTTGGCGTTCTTCCACCCAGCAACTAGCCACAGGCAAAGTTTCTTCCAACTCATCTAAAGGACGAGGAATCACCATTACGGCATTTAACTCACCAATGCGTTCCGCCTCAAACATCCCCGCTTCCACAGCTACAGCCACATTAGCCACCGAACCGCGAATAATTGCCGTACACAAACCAGCACCAATTTTTTCATAAGATGCTAACTGGACATCAGCAGCTTTAAGCATGGCATCACAAGCACCCACCATAGCGGGAAATCCGCGAGTTTCTACCAACCCAATCGCTTGATTACTCAAACGGCTGTATCCACCATTTCCCATAAATCGAGTCAGACGGTTAATAGGTAGAATTATATCTAAATTAGCATAAGGACGGGCAATTACCAAACTAGAAACCAACTGTCCAAACTGTTCAGCCGTTTGTACACCAGCTTCCACAGCCAAACGGACATCAGCAATGCCACCTCGGACGATTGCTGTACAATGACCACTACCAATTTTTTCATAGCCAACTAAGTGGACTCCAGCCGACTTTAACATCATGTCAGCCGTGCCAACTATAGCGGGAAAACTGAGAGTCGAGACTAAACCTAAAGCAGTGTCTTTGAGGCTATCACGGCGACGTGGTGCATGAATATTGCTCAAAGCACTTTGATTATATGTTTCCATCTGAATTTTCCGGGATAAGGTTCGTATAGCGTCTTCAATCACAGCAGAATGAAAACTAGCATTTCAATATGGACTTACGTTCATACTTCATACTTAACACTTAACCTGAAGAATTGTGAGAGTTTTCGTGACCCAAGGATTGTCTATGGGGAAATAATGTACTCAGTAGCCTATTTATGCTACCTTGTCCATAGATTTGCGTACCAAAAATGTTGTGAGTTTCTAGATCAGAATCGCCAGGTTCTAAGTCTTCGGAAGTGGTTTCTGGAGACTCTGGTAGCGGGGTTTCAATGGGCGTAGAATTACTAGCCACAGGCGTTTCTGACTCTGGTGGAGACTGGCTTTTCGGTGTAGGTGAAGGTGGCGATACAGGCGTGGATTGGTGTTTAAACTCCAGAAAAGCTGCAACCGAGAGTTGAGTTGAGGAAAATGCTTTTTCCTGTGCCTCTGGTTTCTGTGGTTGAAAATGAGAAGATTCTAGGTTTTCGGCTGCTTCCTCTGGTTTCTCTGGTTGAGAATTGGTAGATTCTGGTTGGACTGCTGACGGTTCAACAATCTGCCGACTAGTATCTCCCAAAATTGAACCAGAGGGAATAACTTGTCCTGGTGCTACGGAACAGTTAAAAACCGTTGTAGCTGCACCAATACAAGCATTAGCCCCAATTTTGCCTTCACCAACCATCAAGAAACCGGCTCCCAGGTTTGCTCCTGCTTCTATTTCTAGAATACCCTCACTTACTTGGAGAATTGACCCCATACCCAGGCATACTCCAGCCCCAATTACAATTTTACTGTTAGTAGCTGCTTGTAAAATTACCCCAGGAGCTATGACTGCACTGGGATGAATAATTACGTCGCCATGAATATGAGCATCAAATCTATCGCCCAGGCGTAGCAGCGATACAGACATGGAATTTATTACCTCGGAAGCCGGAAATGGTCAGTTGTTGGTTGTCAGTTGTCAGTTGTCAGTTGTCAGTTGTCAGTTGTCAGTTGTCAGTTGTCAGTGGTTACTTGGAAGAAGGAAGAAGGAAGAATGAAGAAAATTTCTCCCCTGCTCCCTGCTCCCTGCTCCCTGCTCCCTGCTCCCTGCATCCTGCCTCCTGCCTCCTGCTCCCTGCTCCCTGCCTCTTATGGACGTTGGATAATTGCTTCTAAGACGCGGCGTTTGGCTTTGGGGTCAGTCCCAACTAAGCGTACATATTCGCCTGGGTATTCAGATACGTATCCTTCTAAGGCAGCGATCGCTTCTCTTTCAGATGTAGCCTGAATTTGACCTGCAACTGTCCAAGTACCTGTACGGAAACGGCGTTGATCTACGTGTTCCACCGCAATTTTTGCTCCACTGGATAACAGTTGGCGCAATTGACCTACTATTTCCGCAGTTAAACTGGTGCTAGTAGCTGTCGCCGTAGCAGTTGCAGAACTTGAACCTGTACTGGTAAATGATTTGGTGCTACCAGAAGATGTTACTTGTCCGTTTGGTCTTTGGATAATTGTTTCTAAGACACGGCGTTTAGCCTTGGTATCAATCCCAATCAAACGTACATACTCACCTTGATGAGTTTCTATACACTCTTCCAAAGCAGAAACAACTGCCTGAGTGGAATTAGATTGAATTGGTTCACAACTATTCCAAGAACCAGTACGGAAGCGGCGCTCATCTACGTGTTCTGTACCAATTTTGAAACCTCCAGCCAAAAGTTGACGGATTTGATCTACAGTTTCGGCACTCAGTTTGGCACTACCAACACTGTTACCATTGCCATTACCGTTGTAGCTACTAGTAGATGCAGCCGCAGGAGCTTTGAAGCTAGATGTACCAGCAACTACCCCATCAGGACGTTGAACAATAGTTTCTAATACCCGTCTTCTATTGTTGTCAATACCAAAAAGGCGCACATATTCGCCACTGTGATCTCGCAAACAAGATTCTACAGCCGCAACAGCTTCACCTAAAGACCGAGTTTCAATTGCTTGACAACTTTGCCAAGAACCTGTACGGAAACGTCTTTGGTCTACGTGTTCTGTGCCAATTTTAAATCCTTGTTCTAGTAGATAACGTAATTGATCTACTGTTTCTGCACCCAAGCTATAGCTCGCCACGTCACTACTCCTTTCTAACTCTTCAACTTCAATACTTGTATAAGATTTAGCACCGGAAAGATTAAGTTCATCCCGAATGGGCGCAATACACTTGCTATCCGCAGCACAGTGATAACCAGCCCTTAAAGCCTGATTAATCCCTACTACATGGTGAGCAAATTCTTGATCCTGTGCTTGTACATCTGGCAACCTGTCCGCCTGCTGCTGGGTAGTAATTATTGATCCAGAAGCTACGTATTTACCCGGTGGGATTTCCACATCTTGAATTAAGGCGTGCATCATCACTATGCAGCCTGCGCCCACTCTGGCATTAAATACGGTAGAACGAAAGCCGATAAAACAACTATCGCCAACGTAAGCGGGTCCATGAATGAGTGCCATGTGGGTAATGGAAGCACGTTTGCCAACCCATACTGAGTATTCCTTGCCATCATCACCGATGACTCGGCCTTGCTCCAACCC
This sequence comes from Dolichospermum sp. LEGE 00240, assembly GCF_015207875.1. Taxonomy (GTDB): domain Bacteria; phylum Cyanobacteriota; class Cyanobacteriia; order Cyanobacteriales; family Nostocaceae; genus Dolichospermum; species Dolichospermum gracile. Next base: position 29,357 of record NZ_JADEVZ010000024.1, on the reverse strand, counting down.
GTGAATGACGACACCATCTTGAATATTGGTATTTTCACCAATACAAAAAGGTGTTCCTTCATCTGCTCTAATCGAAGTACCGGGAGCTACGATGACATTTGCACCTATATTGACATCACCAATGAGGTTACAAGAAGAGTGGACAAACGCAGTTTCATGGATTTTTGGTTCTGCTAAACTCCTTGACCATGGGGTTGGGGGTGCCGCCGTGCTGCGGACTACCATTGCGAGATTCCTCCTGAAATAAGCTTTTTGTCAGTTATTAGTGGTCAGTTGTCAGTGGTCAGTTGTCAGTGGTTATTGGTCAGTGGTCAGTTTTTACTTCTTCTCTGTTCCCTGTCACCTGTCACCTGTCACCTGTCACCTGTTCCCTATTCCCTGACTATCTATACTGGTCTTTTTTGCTGTAAATTACACGATCTTCAACGTAAATGGTGTCTATAATTGCCACTACTGCTGCGTCTAAGGGTCGTTGTTCATTACCTGATAATTGCCGAGCCGCACTGCCACGACTGACAAGTACCCACTCGTCTACTCCTGCCCCTACACTGTTATCGGCGGCTACCTCGTATACTGGCAGGAGATTGCCATTTTCATCTATTAATTGCAACATTAGTAGCTTCACACCCCGCAGACTGGGATCTTTTTGGGTGCTAGTTACTGTGCCACGAACTCTGGCAATTTGCATTATTAATTATGGTCTTCTACCGAAAGGGCGGATTGTGTTAACACCTTCCCGGAATTGTTCTACATCTTCGGTATAACGAATGGGGAGGACATATTCCAAGTTTTCGTGGGGACGAGCAATGATGTGGGTGGATAGGACTTGTCCACCGTTGACGCGCTTAACTGATTCTACTCCAGCACCTACGGAAGCTTGAACTTCGGAAACATCACCACGAACGATAACTGTTACCCGACCACTACCGATTTTTTCATAACCAACCAAGGTAACACGAGCAGCTTTTACCATCGCATCAGCAGCTTCCACTACGGCTGGAAAGCCTAGAGTCTCTACCATTCCTACTGCAATTGACATTTGTTTTTGTCCTTAAATTAAATTTTTACTTGTACCAGATTTAAACTCAAGCCAGCAGCCCCGTTAATGTTTTTCGTTTAAACAGTAATTAGACTAAGCCCGGAACTGTTCTACAGCTTCTGTATAACGAATTGGCAAGACATATTCTAGGTTTTCATGAGGACGGGCAATGATGTGGGTAGATACCACTTCACCACCGTTGACTCTTTTAGCTGCTTCAATGCCGGCTGCTACTGAAGCTTGAACTTCAGAAACATCTCCTCTCACAATAACTGTAACCCGAGCGCTACCAATTTTTTCATATCCTACTAAAGTCACACGGGCAGCCTTCACCATGGCGTCAGCAGCTTCTACTACTGCGGGAAAGCCTTTAGTTTCAATCATTCCAACTGCAATTGGCATCGCAGAACTCCTCAAAATTTAATCGAATTAGAACTATGGGTGGAAATTTTGGACGGGGATGCTCATCCTGATCCGAAAATACTGCCACATTTAAGCATAGGAAACCTTGGCATCCCTGGCAACATAAATTACTATAATAGTTTGTAATAAAATATATTAAAAAAAGTTAACAAAAGTTCATACGGTCTTTTATGAGATTAAAATTCACTGATCCCTAGAGTGACAACTTATGCTTTATAATTTCTTTATCACTTTGAGAACTACTATAGTTCATAGTCCAAGCTAATTCTTTGATGGGAAGGATTGGTGAGTGCTATATATGGGACGGACGGGCTACTGGCCATATCTTTCCTGTAATTCGCTGTTGCCATAAATAGTGGGTAAAAATCTGCAAATTTTACCAACGTACTTAAAAAACAAATTTAAAAGAAGCAGAAAAATAAAAAAAAATGTTGTTCAAAAATTATTAGCATATCTAAGATGTTAAATTATATTTAATGGCTCAATAATAGGCTAATCTAAAGTAAATGTGCTTAGGCATATTGAGCTAAAAAAAGTTAAGAAAACATAGATTTTCGCAAAGATATTGCTTTTTGAGCAAATGATTATTTAAAGGCTGCTTAAGAGAATCGGAACTGAGTTGTTAAGGAAAATATTAGATGAACGAGTTTCTATTTTTAACGAGTTGCTTTGTGCCTCTTTATAGTTTACTAGGGGCAATTTTGACTTTGCCTTGGAGTATAGGAATCATCCAGCGTACCGGACCTAGACCTGCGGCTTACTTGAATTTATTGACTACCATCTTAGGTTTTTTCCATAGTTTATTAGTATTTAAAGATATCTGGAATCGAGAACAGGCAAATTTAGTAATTACTTGGTTTCAAGCTGCTGATTTTCAATTATCTTTTGCCTTGGAAATTTCCGTAGTCAGTGTTGGGGCGACAGTTTTAATTACTGGATTAAGTCTATTGGCGCAAATTTACGCCCTAGGCTACATGGAAAAAGATTGGTCTTTAGCCAGATTTTTTGGTCTAGTCGGATTTTTTGAAGCTGCTCTGAGTGGTCTAGCAATTAGTGATTCTTTGTTTCTCAGCTATGCTTTGCTGGAAGTTCTCACCCTTTCGACTTATTTACTGGTGGGATTTTGGTATGCTCAACCGTTGGTAGTGACGGCGGCGCGAGATGCCTTCTTAACAAAGCGGGTAGGTGATTTATTGCTGCTAATGGCTGTGGTGACTCTTTCTACTTTAGCGGGTAGTTTAAACTTTTCGGATTTGTATGAGTGGGCGCAAACCGCTGATTTAAACCCTGTGACATCAACCTTGCTCTGTTTGGGTTTAATTGCCGGTCCTGCTGGTAAGTGCGCTCAATTTCCCCTGCATTTGTGGTTAGATGAGGCAATGGAGGGACCCAACCCGGCTTCGGTGATGCGGAATTCGTTGGTGGTAGCTGGGGGTGCTTATTTCCTCTACAAAGTCCAACCATTATTATATTTGTCCCCTATTGCCTTAAATACTTTGGTGGTTGTGGGGATAATGACAGCGGTGGGGGCGACATTGGTATCTCTAGCCCAAATTGATATTAAGCGATCGCTCTCCCATTCCACCAGTGCTTACATGGGATTAGTATTTTTGGCGGTAGGCTTGGAACAAGGTGGAGTGGCGTTAATGTTACTCCTGAGTCATGCTATTGCCAAAGCCTTATTATTCATGAGTTCTGGTTCAGTTATCTACACTACCCAAACCCAAGATCTAACGGAAATGGGGGGTTTGTGGTCAAAAATGCCAGCTACTACCACAGCTTTTATAGTCGGTTCGGCAGGTATGGTAACACTATTACCCTTGGGCAGTTTTTGGGCAATGTTAGCTTGGGCTGACGGCTTAGTAAAAATTAGCCCTTGGGTAATTGTGGTTTTAATCTTAGTTAACGGCTTAACGGCTTTGAATTTAACTAGGGTATTCCGGTTAGTTTTTTGGGGACAACCCCAACCAAAAACCCGTCGCGCTCCAGAAGTTGCCTGGCCAATGGCATTACCAATGGTGACTTTAACTATCCTGACGCTATTATTACCCCTGATGCTACAGCAATGGTATTTATTACCTAGCTGGGAAAGCCTAGATTGGTATGTAGTCGGATCTTTAGTAGCTTCTACCATTGCTGGGGTGACTATTGGCGCAACAATTTATCTGCACAAGGCTTGGTCAAGATCGAGAATTTTGATTTGGCGACTTATACAAGACTTATTAGGCTATGATTTTTACATAGACCGCATTTATCGCTTAACGATTGTAAGTGCTGTGGCGCTGTTATCGAGGATATCCGCGTGGAGCGATCGCTTTTTGGTAGATGGTCTAGTGAACTTAGTCGGCTTTGCTGCGATTTTTAGCGGACAAAGTTTAAAATACAGCATTTCTGGTCAATCCCAAGGCTATATGCTAACAATCCTTGTCGTTATTAGCATTCTTGGTTTCCTAATTAGTCTGTCATTAGGTTTATTCGAGAAATTGCCTTTTTAGGGAACTAGGTGACAGTTGACAGGTGACAGGTGACATTTAAGAAAGAAGAGGAAAAAGCAAGATTAATATTTTTCCCTGCCCCCTCCCCCTATTCTCTATCCCCTATTCTCTATCCCCTGTAACCTGTCCCCTGTCCCCTGTCCCCTGTCCCCTGTCACCTGTCACCTGTCACCTATCCCCTGTCACCTATCCCCTGTCACCTGTAACCTGTCACCTGTCCCCTGTCACCTATTTTACATAATCTATGTCTCATCCTCTGCACGTTGCGTTTATCTGGCATCAACATCAACCGTTGTACAAGTCTCCTGAAAATGGTAGTTCTTTGGTGACTAGTCAACAATATCGCTTGCCTTGGGTACGGTTACATGGGACTAAGGATTATTTAGATTTAATATTATTGTTAGAGAAGTATCCTAAATTGCACCAAACGGTGAATTTAGTGCCTTCATTAATATTGCAAATAGAAGATTATGTTGCGGGTACGGCTTTTGACCCTTATTTAACTGCTAGTTTGACTCCTGTAGAAAAGTTGACCCGTGAACAGAAGGAGTTTATTGTTCAACATTTCTTTGATGCTAATCATCATACTTTGATTGATCCCCATCCTCGTTATGCCCAGTTATATTATCAAAGACAGGAACAGGGACAAAATTGGTGTTTAGCAAATTGGCAGTTGTCAGATTATGGGGATTTATTAGCTTGGCATAATTTAGCTTGGATTGATCCTTTGTTTTGGCATGACCCGGAAATAGCAGCTTGGTTAGCACAAGGACGTAATTTTAGTTTAGGCGATCGCCAACGCATTTATTCCAAACAGCGGCAAATTCTTAGTCAGATTATTCCCCAACATCGGAAAATGCAGGACAGTGGACAACTGGAAGTTACCACTACACCCTACACTCACCCGATTTTACCCCTCTTAGCTGATACTAACGCCGGACGGGTAGCTGTGCCGCAGATGACATTACCCAAACAGCGGTTTCAGTGGGTGGAAGATATACCTCGGCATTTACAAAAATCCTGGGATTTATATATAGATAGGTTTAGGCAAGAACCGAGAGGTTTATGGCCTTCGGAACAGTCCGTTAGTCCAGGAATTTTGCCGTATATTATTAAACAAGGCTTTAAGTGGATTTGCTCAGATGAAGCGGTTTTAGGCTGGTCATTAAAACACTTCTTTCATCGTGACGCTGCGGGAAATGTCCAAGAACCAGAATTGCTCTATCGTCCCTATCGTTTGCAAACTGCCGCTGGTGAGGTAGCGATTGTTTTCCGTGATCATAGATTATCAGATTTAATTGGCTTTACATACAGTGCGATGCCGGCAAAGAAAGCAGCAGCGGATTTAGTTGGACATTTGCAAGCAATTTCTAAACAACAAAAAGAAAGTAACGATGGTCAACCTTGGTTAGTGACAATTGCCCTAGACGGGGAAAATTGTTGGGAATTTTATCCCCACGACGGAAAAGACTTCTTGGAAACATTGTATGAAAGTTTGAGCAATGAACCCCATATCAAACTTGTCACCGTTTCCGAATTCATTGAAAAACACCCACCCACCGCCACTATTCCCGCTGGACAACTCCATAGTGGTTCTTGGGTAGACGGCAATTTTACCACATGGATCGGAGATCCCGTCAAAAACCGCGCCTGGGACTACCTCACCGCAGCTAGACAAGTCTTAGCAAATCATCCCGAAGCCACAGAAGAAAACAACCCCGCAGCTTGGGAAGCTTTGTATGCGGCTGAAGGTTCAGACTGGTTTTGGTGGTTTGGAGAGGGACATTCTTCCAACCAAGATGCCATTTTTGACCAATTGTTTCGGGAACATCTCTATGGCATTTACAAAGCCTTAAATGAACCCATACCTCCATATCTGCACACTCCGCTGGAAATTCATGAAGCCCGTTCAGACCATAAACCACAGGGCTTTATTCATCCTTTCATAGATGGTAAAGGTGATGAACAGGATTGGGATAAAGCTGGGCGGATTGAAGTTGGTGGTGCTAGAGGAACTATGCACAATAGCAGCACTATCCAACGTTTATGGTATGGGGTAGACCATTTGAATTTTTATGTGCGAGTAGATTTTAAAACTGGCGCTGTTCCCGGCAAAGATATACCTCCAGATTTACACCTATTTTGGTATTATCCAGATAGGACAATGGTAAATAGTTCCATACCTCTAGCCGAAGTACCAGACAGCGCACCTTTGAATTATCTATTTCACCATCATTTAGAAGTTAATTTACTCAGTCAATCGGTGCAGTTTCGAGCAGCAGGAGATAATTATCTATGGTATCCCCGTGCCTCTCGCGCCCAAGTTGCGTTAGATTCTTGTTTAGAAATAGCAGTACCTTGGGCTGATTTGCGAGTCCCTCCAGATTATCCTCTGCGGTTGATTTTGGTGTCTTCTGATGATGGTTGTTTTTCTGGTTATGTTCCAGAAAATGGTCTGATTCCTATTGATGTTCCTTAGAGGGTGTTTGAAAAGTTTCCGGCGATTGTAAATCGCGACTACACAAACCAAGTCCACCTATTCCTGCGGTCTCGTAAGGGATACGTGGACCAAGACAAAATCAAGGTTCTTAACCCACGTTCGCGTAGCGTTCCGAAGGAATAGGTGGGTTTTGTCTGTGTAGCCGCGACTTCTAGTCGCCAGGGTTAGTTTTTCAAACACCCTCTTAGTGATTCGCTGATAGCCACTGTACCATCTCTGTACATTAACAAGGATGGTTCGTGGCATATATTAACCTTCAACAATAATTTGACCAACCATACCAGCACCACGATGAGGTTCACAATAGAATGTGTATGCACCAGGAGCAGCATCAGCAGGAATAACGGTGGTTTTGGTTTGTCCAGGACTCAATAATAACTTCTTGTGGGACAAAGATTTTGCCAAAGCAGCATCCTTATTGGGATTCTTCTTAGCATCAAAGACAACGTTGTGGGGAGGAACTTTGTTATTCTTCCATTCAATTGTGTCACCGGGCTTAACAGTCAATTTTTTGGGTTGAAATTGTAACAAGCCTTTATCAGTACCCAACTTAACTTGATATGTTTCCGCAGATGCAGTAGGAGTGAATACTGCAAAGCTACCAAAAATTACAATAACTGTTAATACAGCTAGGCTCAAGCGTCGCAAAGTTGCTGCGATAGATTTCATGGTTCTGTCCTGTGGAAGTATGTTTATTGTTCTCATTTCATTTTAAATACAATCAATGCCAAATATGACAACCCGTCATATATTTTTTTTGTTAACCACTATCAGCAGCTAGATTTCTAAAATTCCATTGCCACCAAATTTCTGATACAATCGGAAGTCCGACTCCTTTAATGTAGATTGATGTATGAGCAAGGGTACACTATTTGACAAAGTTTGGGACTTACACACCGTTGGTACATTACCATCAGGATTAACGCAACTATTTATTGGACTACATCTTATTCATGAAGTTACCAGTCCCCAAGCCTTTGCAATGCTCAAGGAGCGGGATTTAAAAGTATTATTTCCACAACGGACAATAGCCACAGTTGATCATATCGTGCCCACAGAAAACCAAGCCCGTCCCTTTGTGGATAGCATGGCCGAAGAAATGATTCAGGCATTGGAAAAGAGTTGTCAAGAAAATGACATAACTTTTTACAATATTGGTTCAGGAAATCAAGGCATAGTTCACGTCATCGCCCCTGAATTGGGACTAACACAACCAGGAATGACCATCGCTTGTGGAGATAGCCATACATCAAGTCATGGTGCATTTGGGGCGATCGCTTTTGGTATCGGTACAAGCCAAGTTAGAGACGTTCTCGCCTCCCAAACCCTATCATTATCAAAACTCAAAGTCCGCAAAATCGAAGTTAATGGCAACTTAAAACCTGGAGTTTATGCCAAAGACGTAATATTGCATATCATCCGTACTCTAGGCGTTAAAGGTGGAGTAGGGTACGCTTACGAATTTACTGGAACAACCTTTACCCAGATGAACATGGAAGAACGGATGACCGTTTGTAACATGGCCATAGAAGGTGGAGCGCGATGCGGATACGTCAACCCCGATGATATTACTTACGATTACCTGCAAAATAGAGACTTTGCTCCCCAAGGTGCAGACTGGGAACAAGCCATTGTTTGGTGGGATTCCCTCAGTAGTAATGCTGATGCAGAATATGATGATATCGTAGTATTTAATGCGGAAGATATTCCCCCCACAGTCACATGGGGAATTACACCAGGTCAGGGAATTGGTGTAGATGAAAAAGTCCCCACAGCCGCCGAACTCCTAGAAGAAGACCGCTTCATCGCCGAAGAAGCATACCGCTACATGGATCTCTATCCCGGTCAACCCATCCAAGGCACAAAAATAGATGTCTGCTTCATTGGTAGCTGCACCAACGGACGCATCAGCGACCTGAGAGAAGCCGCCAAAATTGCCCAAGGTCGCCAAGTTGCAAAAGGTATAAAAGCCTTCGTAGTCCCCGGTTCAGAAAGAGTCAAAAAAGCAGCCGAAGCCGAAGGACTAGATAAAATCTTCCAAGCCGCCGGTTTCGAGTGGAGAGAACCAGGATGTTCCATGTGTTTAGCTATGAACCCCGACAAACTCCAAGGCAGACAAATCAGCGCTTCCTCCTCCAACCGCAACTTCAAAGGCAGACAAGGATCATCCTCCGGTCGCACCTTATTAATGAGTCCTGCAATGGTAGCCACAGCCGCCATCAAAGGCGAAATCGCCGACGTGCGTGAACTACTGTAGGTGACAGTGAACAGGTGACAGGTGACAGAAAAGAGTTTTTTCAATTACCAATTACCAATTACCAATTACCAATTACCAATGGTCAGTGAAGTAAAACAAATATCCGGTAACGCCGTTCCCCTCATCGGTAACGACATAGACACCGATCGCATTATCCCCGCTCGCTACTTAAAAGCCATCACCTTTGACGACTTAGGATCAGGCGTATTTGTGGACGACAGAAAAGCCTTAAACGGTGAACATCCATTTGATCTACCCCAATATCAAGGTGCAAAAATTCTCATAGTTAACCGCAACTTTGGCTGTGGTTCATCACGAGAACACGCACCCCAAGCCCTGGCAAAATGGGGAATTAAAGCCCTGATTGGTGAAAGCTTCGCGGAAATCTTTTTTGGTAACTGCGTAGCAATGGGGATACCATGCGTAACTGCTGATTCAGAAGCAGTTAAACAACTGCAAGAATTAGTTACTACCAATCCTCAAGTAGTTACAACCATAGATTTGGAAAAATTGCAAGTGCAAACTAGTGATTTTACTGCCTCAGTTGGGATTAGTGAAGGAACAAGAAGCGCCTTTATTACCGGAACTTGGGATGCTTGCGGACAGTTAGTAGCAAATGCCCAACAGGTAAAAGCAACAGCAGCAAAACTACCTTATATTGCTTGGGGTAATTTAGCAGCAAGTTAGTATATATAGAGGCGTTCTCTGTAACGTCTCTAAAATTATGGAATTAATTATTAAATGAATACGATTAATTATTGGTTAATGAAGTCAGAACCAGCAGTTTATAGTATTACAAACTTACAACAGCAAGGTGAGACAATTTGGGACGGTATACGTAATTATCAAGCCCGGAATTTCTTGAAGCAAATGCAAATAGGAGATCTAGCTTTTTTCTATCACTCTAACACTGAACCACCCGGCATATTTGGTTTAATGCGGATAGTTGAAGTAGGTATTGCTGACCCAACACAATTTGATATAAATAGTAAATATTATGATGCTAAATCAACTCTTGAATCCCCCCGTTGGCAAACTGTAAAAGTGGAATTTGTCGAAGTTTTCAATCATCCTCTTTCACTATCAACACTCAAAGCTAAGTTTAATGATGATGAATTATTGGTAGTGAAAAAAGGCAATCGTTTATCAGTAACTCCGGTAATAGAACCAGTCGCCAGTAAGATTTTAGAAATGGGCAGGTAGGGGCGGGGTTTCCCCGCCCTCTGTCGGGTTTCCCCGCCCTCTGTCGGGTTTCCCCGCCCTCTGTCGGGTTTCCCCGCCCTCTGTCGGGTTTCTAAAAATATTCTCTAAATTGTAGGGAGTGGAACTTATGACCGAACAAGGTAATGATAATTCCTGGAAAAAAAGGTTACAGGATCACTATGCCTGTTTTAACGGCATTACAAGTATCAATGGTGGGATTGTTGGGTAAATTATATGGACAGACTGTAACACCATCTCAAGCTGGAGGCATTGTCAGCACTATAGCAGGTGGTTTTATTGCCCAGGCAGTGTCACGGGAATTAATTAAATTTATCCCCGGTTTTGGTAGTGCGATCGCAGTTTCCTGGGCAGGTGCTTATACTTGGGCTGTAGGTGAGGCTGCTTGTGTGTATTTTGGTGATTTAATGGGTGGGAAAAAACCTGATCCTCAAAAAATTCAAACGGTCATGGAACCCATTTTCCGCAACCTAACTATCACACATCAAGAAAAAAGCTGACAGGGTGTTTAATGCTGATTTTCAAGTGAGTCCCGACTCCTTCTTTCATTCCTAAGCCTTAGCTTGACATTTTGTACACAGTCCAAAAAATTCTAGAGTGTGATAAAACACTTTAAATTGATGACTGGTTTGCAATTGGTTTTCGAGTTCATGGACAGGACATTGATGAATAGGAATGGAAATACCACATTGTAAACAAGTTAGATGGTGTTTATCTTGTTGTACTAAGCTATAAAGGGCTTCACCATTTGCCAAAGTTCGCACCTGCACTAAGCCTTCTAATTTGAGAGCGTCCAAGGAACGATAAACTGTTGCTAAACCCATGTTTTGGTTAAGATGACGTAGTTCTATGTAAATTTCTTGAGCGGAAATGCCTTGTTTAAGATCTTGTAACAGGTTTAAAATCCGTTCTTGACTACGGGTATGTATGGCTCTCATAAATGTTGGTTAAATTTGTATCTATGGTAGGGGTAATTCATGAATTACTTCTACTCCTGATTATATTTTCACTCAGTTAGACCAGAAAAGTTATAGGATAGCGATCGCAGCATTCAGCAAAAAGCCTGTGCAAATAAAATATTTAGCTAAAATTTTCGTGACTCTGAGAACTTCAGTTTTAGATCCTGCTGGTGTGGCTGTACAATCTGGCCTCAAACAAATGGGATACGACAACGTCGAACAGGTGAGAATTGGTAAGTACATTGAGTTAACCATTGTCGCACCTGATGAAATGAAAGCACGTCGAGACTTAAATCAAATCTGTGACCAAATGTTATCTAATCCGGTCATCGAAAATTATCGCTTTGACTTGATTGAGGTAGAATCACAAACTGGCGTATTTTGAAACTGCTAATTGGTAATTGGTAATGGGTAATGGGTAATTGGTAATGGAGAAAATTATTACCTTTTGCCTATTCCCTGACAACTGACAACTGACAACTGACAAACAATGAAATTCGGTATTTTAGTTTTTCCAGGTTCTAATTGCGATCGCGACGTTGCCTATGTGACTAGAGATTTGCTAGGACAACCAACGCGGATGATTTGGCATCAAGAGACGGATATTAGTGATATAGATGTAGTGATTGTCCCCGGTGGCTTTAGTTATGGGGATTATTTACGATGTGGGGCGATCGCTCGCTTTTCTCCTGTGATGCAGCAAGTTATCAACCATGCACAACAAGGTAAATTTGTCATCGGTATTTGTAACGGGTTTCAGGTATTAACTGAGGCTGGTTTATTACCTGGGGCATTGGCGAGAAATCAGGATTTGCATTTTATCTGCGATCGCTCTCCCTTGAAAGTTGAGCGGAATAATTTACCTTGGACTCAAGGTTATTTTGAAGGGGAAATCATCACTTTACCCATCGCACACGGAGAGGGGAGATTCTACAGTGACGAAACTACTTTAGCAGAAATCGAAGCCAACGGACAAGTTTTATTTCGTTATCAAGAAAATCCCAACGGTTCACTCAACAACATTGCGGGGATTTGTAATCTTCAAGGCAATGTTTTGGGCATGATGCCACATCCAGAAAGAGCAGCAGATTCCGCGTTAGGTAATAGCGATGGTTTGCGCTTATTTCAGGGTTTGTTGGGGAAGGTAGCAGCTTTGGTGTAATAGATTCCCGACTTCTTCGCGGAGTCGGGGATTTTTATATTTACTATATTTACTATATTTAGTATCAAACTCTTCTATTATTATTAGTATTCATTACATCAACTAAACATTTTTTAAAAACACAGATGGAGAAACATGAAAGAAATTACTAAGTTTCTCGATTTGTTCAATAGTTAGGGGTTGTTCTTCTGACAAAATATCAGATATTATAGTTTCATCGGCAAAAATTGGCATTAAATCTTTGGGTTGTAAATTCAATTCTGCCATTAATACTTTTAATAATTCTACTCCATAAATATCTGCTACAGGATAATTTTCTTCTTCATATTCAGATACTACTAACCCTAATAAATGCAGATAATCTCGTTCGTCAGGAGTTAGCCTTTCTTGATCTAATAAAGAATCAATGATATTTTGAGTGATGGTTAATTCTTCCTCTGAGGTAATTTTTCTGGGAGGAAAAGAGGTAATTAATTCTACATAAGTTTTAGGTGTACCAAGGGTCTTGTTTCCAATTTTGTTTGTCATATTCTGCATGGGTAAGGATATGGCGAATATACACTTCTTGATATTGATAGTCTACTAAAGCGATGAGTCGGTAATTGTTACCACTAATATTAAAAACGGTAAAATTTCCAACTAAATCAGCAGATGGGAATACTTGACGTAATTGAACAAAGTTTTCCCATTTGGCTTTATTAATAATTTTATACCATGTTTCTAGATTTGATTCAGATTTTGGATGCTGCTGCGAAAATTCTTTTAGTCTCTTTCTGCTGATAATGTGCATAGCTAGACGTTAAGCAATTTTTTGATAAACAACATTAATTTTAGGTTGATATTGTTCTGTTTGTTGATTTGTTACCATTATTTCTACATTTTGACCTAATTTAATTAAATAACTTAATAAATTTTCAATTGTAAATTCTTTAAGAATACCGTTAGTTAAATTATTTATTTGTTCAAGTTTTAAGCCTAAAATTTGTGCGGCCTGTTGAGGTGTGATTTGTTGCTGTTCTAAAATATCAGCAATGACAGAAGCTAATTTAACTTTGGCTAGTTTTTCTTCTGCATTAGCAAATCCTAAATCTTGAAATATGTTGCCAGAACTGATTGTATAATCTAACATAATCTTGATCTCATGATTCTCTAGTTTGTGAAATTTGGATTGCTGTTTGTAATCGCTGGTGAATTAAATCAATAGTTTGTTGAGGTGTTTTGATACCTTTAGGTGATTTTTTCTTGAAAGCGTGGAGAACATAAACAGTATCATCAATTTTTATAGCATAAATAGTGCGGTATGTATCAGTTTGATAATTGCTGCGAATTTCAAATACTCCATTAAATCCTTTTAATGGTTTTATTTTAGGATGATTTTGATTGATTTGCACGCGATAGAGAATATATCCAATTTCATCAATTACATCTTCAGGAAATTCTAGAAGTTCTTCTTTGGCAGAGTTTACCCAGATAACTGTTTTGATTGTATCATTAGTCATAATTTAGTTAATAAACTATCTTTCCTGTTTTATCTATTAAGTAATCTTTGCCACTAATTGTTACTTTTGCTAATCCTTCTGAAAAATCATAAGCATTATCAAACTGATAAGGAATAACTATTTGACCATTAGTATTTATATAACCACATTTATCTCCTATTCGTACAGTCGCCAGTCCTTCTGAAAACCACAGAGTCCTATCAAATTGACAAGAAATAAATATTTCACCATTAGTATTTATATACCCATATTTTTCTCCTATTTGTACGGCTGCTAGTCCTTCAGAGAACCAATAAATCTGATTAAACTCACAAGGAATAACTATTTGACCATTGGTATTTATATACCCATATTTTTCTCCTATTTGTACCATTGCTATTGCTAGTTCTTCGGAAAATCTGAAAGCATTATCAAACTGACAGGGAATAATCACTTGACCATTAGTGTTGATATACCCATATTTTCCTCCTATTTTTACTTTTGCTAGTCCTTCTGAAAAATTATCAGCATTATCAAACTGACAGGGAATAACTAATTGACCATTAGTATTGATAAATCCCCATTTTTCTCCTGTTTTTACCTGTGCTAGTCCTTCTGAAAAGAGCCAAGCATTATCAAACTGACAAGGAATAACTAATTGACCATTAGTATTGATAAATCCCCATTTTTCTGCGATTTTTACTTTTGCTAATCCTTCTGAAAAATTATCAGCATCATCAAACTGACAGGGAATAATTAATTGACCATTAGTATTAATAAATCCCCATTTTCCTCCTATTTTTACTTTTGCTAGTCCTTCTGAAAAATTATCAGCATCATCAAACTGATAGGGGATAGCTAATTCACCAATAGTATTGATAAATCCCCATTTTTCTCCTGTTTTTACCTGTGCTAGTCCTTCAGAAAAGAGCCAAGCATTATCAAATTGATAGGGGATAGCTAATTCACCAATAGTATTGATAAATCTCCATTTTGCTCCTTTTATTACACTTGCTAGTCCTTCAGAAAAATTATTAGCAAGACCAAACTGGCAGGGAATAACTAATTTACCCCCACTAACATAACCATATTTTCCATTAAGTCTAACTGGAACTAACTTAGGTACTACTAATAATCTTTGATTAATTACAAAAATTTTATTTAATTCATCCAAAGCTTCCTTAGCATTTCTATAACGTTGTCGCCATTCACAACACACCATTTTATTTATAAACTGCTTTAACCTCTCACTTATTTCAACCTGGTCAATCCAAATAATTTCACCATCATCATCTTCTGCTAATAAGCGTGGCGATAGATCAATTAATGCCTGAATTGCTATCATACCTAAAGCATAAATATCACTGCTCAATTTCGGCTTACCTATAGCCTGTTCTATAGGCATATATCCGACTGTACCAAACCCACTAGTTCGACTTGTTGAACCTGATTTAATGGCAATGGTAGTATTAATTTGTTTGACTACCCCAAAATCAATCAATACTAATTTCCCATCTTTGCGTCGCATGATATTGGCTGGTTTAATATCTCGGTGGATCACCCTATTTTCATGGACATAAACCAATATTTCTAAAACATCTCGTAATAGTTGAATTACATCACCTTCACTCAACTTTTTCCCAGGACTGATTTCTTGACGTAAATCATAACCATCAATAAATTCCTGAATTAAATATAATTCTTCATCGTTCTCAAAATAAGCATATAATTTAGGAATTTGATCGTGATTTTGTCCTAATTTATATAAAATCTCTGCTTCTTGTTCAAATAAACGGATAATTTCGGGGTCAATAATTGTTGGGTGCAGCCTTTTAACCACACAAACCGGTTTAGGAGTCACGGGAATATCTAAATCTTCTGCGAGGTAAGTTTTCCCAAACCCACCTGCATCTAGTTGTTTGACAATCTTATAACGCTGACGGAGAATATTACCAATCATAATGATGTTGCTTTAATAACTCTGTTTTTGTATATTATAAATCACAAAAGATAACGTCAATCTCCCATAAATCCCCAAAAACAAAAATACCCGACTGCTGGGAAAAGTCGAGTATCTCAAATAAATGATAATTTTTCGCGTTTTATGGGTCAGCAATTCTCATTTTAAAGTCAGAATCGCGGATTATACGGATTAAAAGATTGGGCGGATTAGGTTGTTTGCTATGATAAAAGTCACTAAAATCCGTGAAATCAGCGCAATCCGTCTAATCCGTGATTCTGACCTTATTTTTTCAATAAGGAAGAACTATTCTCCACTTTCACCTCCAACCACAACATCCCGAATTCGTAAACTCGGACCACCGCAACCGACAGGTAAACCATTTTGTCCACCTTTACCGCAACCGCCGGATTCATCCCAGTAAAAATCATCACCAATGGCTTCGATATCTGCGAGGGTTTGGAAAACATTACCGGAAAGAGTGACATCCTTTACAGGTTCAGCAATTTTGCCATTTCTAATCATCCAAGCTTCCCCAGCACTAAAAGTGAACATTTCCCCGTTCGTCATTCCTCCTAGCCAATTTTGGGCAAAAACACCTTCTTTAATCCCCGTAAATAAATCCGCAACTGGGGTTCTCCCCCGTTCAATCCAGGTATTTGTCATTCTCACAATGGGGGAATAGTGATAATTGAGACAACGGGCATTTCCTGTAGGTTTCTCCTCCAATTTACCAGCAGTTTCACGGGAATGGAGTCTACCAACTAATACACCATCTTCAATTAATTGGGTAGTCGTCGCTGGTGTACCTTCATCATCGTAAAAATAACTACCGCGATGTCCTTGGGGTGCAGCACCATCAAATATTTGCAGTTCTTTGGGGCCAAAACGTCGTCCTAGAGTCATGACTTCCAGAATATCAGGGTTTTCATAAGCCATATCTGCTTCAGAAAGATGTCCAAAAGCTTCATGCACAAATAAACCGCTGAGAATAGGATCAATAACTACGGTGTAAGTATTACCCTTAACAGATGGTAAAGATAAAGACGTAACTGCTCTTGCTGCTGCACCTTTAACTTGTGTGTCTAAATTAGTTAAATCCTCGTAAGCTTTGCGAGAACCAGTGGTTTCTCTGCCAGTTTGTACAGTGTCTCCATTCCTGGCTGTGGCTGCAAAGCGCATTTCCATATCTACCCAAGATTGATCAATGAAAGTCCCTTCGGATGTAATAATAATTACTCTTTGGGTGCTGTCACTGTAATGGACTGAGGTGGTAGTAATTCGATGATCAACTGTTTTCAAAAGGTCAGTATAGCGATCGCATAATTGCTTTTTCTGCTTTAGCGAAACCTGACGGGGATCAGTACCCAACAGAGGTAATTTGCATACGGCTTGTACGGGATCAATGGCTGCAAGTATAGTTTCCTCATCACCCACTATCCGGGCTGCGGCGATCGCCTCTTCTATACGTTCTTCAATGGTTGCTAGTTTATTAAAACTACTTAATCCCCAACCACCTTTATAACAAGTGCGAACGTGACCACCAATAGAAATTCCCTCGCTGAGAGTTTCCACTCTATCACCACGCAAAACAATATCTGTTCCTTCAGCTTCTTCCAAGCGAATCATCAAATAATCCACACGGGAAGAATAACGGGAGATTAAATCTGAGAGAAGATTTTGAACATCAGTAAGTTTAGTAGTCATTTTACAAATCGCTATAAGTAGGAGTCACCGAGTCAGGAGTCAGGATAAAGAAGAAAGAAGAAGATTTTGTATGTTATTTGACTGATATTACTATAAACAATTTAAAATTCCCAACAGATTAATAAACTGAAATTGACGAGAGATTAGATTTATTCAAACACATATTTTTCCGCTACTTTCCAATAACGAGAAAACCGCTTTAAATCAATATATCCGTCATATTCAAAAAACGGTTCTACAGCAAAAACTTCCAACTTGACAGACTGTTCTATTTGATCACAAATATCATCAAACCTGGGACTAGGACTATCTGTAGTTATAACTAAATTAGTATTATGTTCCTTTGCAAAAGCTAAAACTTCTTCTGCGACATTTCCCCGGCGAATTTCTACAGGTAATTCTAGCAAACATTCATAAATGAAAGTCAGGCGTTTGAGGCTAATTTGCCATTCTGCAATTAAAGCATCATCCCAAACCCAAATTGCTGGGGCTTGGGGATATTCTTGAAATGCAGGGTTATGGGGACTCAGACAGTCTCCATTGATCCAAATAACTGGTTTATTCATAGTCTTTGCTTATCTATATCAATAGAAAAACCAATATACTATACAGCCATCTTAAATTACAAGGGTGATAGTTAATCATTTTCCCACAAACTCAAATCCGTTAATTGCTGATTTGACAAGCATTCTGACTCTCAACTCCAACCATTCTCACTTTCCTGATCCATAAAATTTTAATAATTTTTGCAAAATCGTAACTATGGATACATCCAATTCTGGCAACAGTGGATAACATGATAAAAATATTCACACAGTAAGAAACATCAAGAATCAAAAAAACCATTTCTTGTACCTCTTACCATCTTCAATAAACAGCAACCTACAGGAGTTTGCCTTCTTAAATAATTTACCCGACAAGAATAATCTTGATTGCCTTAAATATAAGGTTAAAACAACTCTATCACAATTCATACCAACTTTATCTGAGACTGCACAGAATCATCAAATCCATGAATTCATCCGTCCTTATTCGCGTTTATCTGCGTTTATCTGCGGTCAATGATTCTAGAAATCTGATTTCATGTAGCTTCATCTGAATTTGGTATCAGTATGACATGATCAAAATATGTCATACTAATTCAGGATTTTAGATTGGGAATGAAAAACACTTTGACAACAGTTTCCCACACCACTAAATATCCGCAGTTAGCGTCCTTGTGATATTTCAGCTAAACAATCAAGGAGTTCATTATGCTTCGACAAATGTGCTGGTTATCTAAGTCTAGCGGCGATGATGAAAAGATATTACACCTGCAAACTACACCTGGACTACCTTGGCGACCTTACACAGCTTTTCCGCAATTTTCAGTTCCAGATTATCGCATTCCTCGCGGTTCTAAGGGTTGGGCCACTTATCAAAAACTCTTGAAAGCAGGTTGGACTTTAGTACCTAGTGCCAGAGGCAGCGAATTTGCCCCCACTAGCTATGCAGAGTCAACTGTGCAGAGTTCATAGAACATATTACCATCTGGGGTATCCTAGCAACATTTTTAATCCCCAGATGGAGGAAATTATTTGCGGATCTGAGCAAGTCAGCCCCAAAGACCTTACAATGGTTAAGGTGCGTTAACTACTGTTACAAACATTTATATTTATGCCTCCTCGTTGGCCTCGCAAACCAGATCGTCAAGATCCAGATTTCCGTAAACTAGATGATCGCATGAATTTCGCTGTTCATGTTGGTATTTGTGCAACTGTCACTTCTGGGTTATGGTTTTTCCACATTTTGAAAACTACTGCCTGGGAATGGCTTCCTGGGTTAACAATTGGTTGGGTAGGAGTATTGCTGCTGCATCTAATTTACATTGGTGCGATCGCTAATTACGACCAAACCCCACCAAAATCTACCTAAAGAAAGAAAATTCAGCTAGGGAATTCTTACCTGTGGTAGTAGCTAAAGTCTAATTAATTGAGTAATAATGTGAAATGGAATCAGAGATCCCAATATTACTAACAATGAGGTTATATTTGTGGCTAAAACTAATACCACAGAATTACTGGAAACCCTAGCCGCCGAAATTGGTGAAAGTGTTTATATAGATATTGCAAAATGGCATCTTTATTTAGCTGATGCCAAGTTGCATCATGTTGTTGCTGAAAAATTGTATCCTTTAATTACTTCTAAAGGCGTTAATGAAGAAAAAGTCATTGCCGCTTTAGAATCTATCACCGTTAAAGTTGGTGGTGGTAGAAATGAACTATCTTTAATTAATTTATTGCCCTTGCAATGTCAAGTTACCTTAGTAGATATTGTCGAAAAATATCAACGGGAAATATAATCTTCATTTTCTTCCCATTGGCAAATTTACACATTTTAAATAATGGAGGTTGATCAATATGTTTTTACAGATCAAAGATAGCCGAGATTTGGTGAAAATAGTTGATGTTCAAGAACTATTAGACCCCACTAGCAAAATTGTCCACGCCCAAGACCAAGAAGGACAAGAAGAACAAGAAACGGACATTTATCAAAAGGAAGAACTAGTATTTCCCTCTGGAGAAAAATTACCACGCTGTTGGTTAGATGCCAAATTTAGAGAAAGAGAAGGCGTAGCAGCTTAATTTTAATTACATAGGGTGATTTATCTCACCCTATAATTATCTGCATAAGTAGGTTAGCATTGAAAATCCTCGTTATGGCAAAGCAAGAGGCAATCATGCAAGAGGCAAGAGTGAAGAGGGTTTGGGCTATTTTACTTTTCTTTACACATTTTTTCTGAACCTATTGATACATTAGTTAGGATTCTGTTAGGTTGCGCTGTTGCTTAACCCAACCTAAGATTCTACACGGTTCTACGGTTCTGGCTCAATTCCCAATTCCCGCAATTTAGCAGCTAGTCTTTCTGCTCTTTGATGTTCTCTATCTGCTCTTTGTCTTTCCTCCTCCACTTTTTGGCGTTCTTGTTCTGCTTGTTCTGAACTCCATAGCAGTAAATTACCTGATTTATCCCACCAACGCAGCCAGTTCATGGTTTGTCCCAACCTTTCCCCAAACCAAATTCCCAGGTATAATTCCAATTGTGGAATCCACAGCCGCCCTTGGGTATCTACTGGATGTAAAATATATCTGCCATCTTGCAAATAACGGACTTCTAGACTACTATCATAGGGGTCATAAGTCACATAAGTGGGTACTTGCAGAACTTGCTCGTAAAAATGGAGTTTACCATAGGGAGGGGTTGACCTAATGGATAGTTCTCCTCCCTCTGCTTCTGAGAGAAATTCCATCACAATTATGACTGCTGCACCATCTGTATTAGGGGTATAACTACGACGAATTACCCCCTCTGGTACGGAATGTACTTGAGGAACATAAAACCAGTCTGGAGCTTTAACGACAATTTTTTTATTAACTGTTGCTACCAGCCCCAAATTCGAGCCAATTAGCATTTCTGGCTGGATATATCCTGAAGCTCCCAAAGCATCGGTTAAAGCCGCTGCGAGGGCGGGTTGTTGAATATTTTCCACAGGATCATCTGGTAATATAAAATTAGCTGGTAGAGGTTCCCAGGTGATGGTTGTTTTAGCTTTGATGGACGGGGCTTCGAGTACCATTGTATTAACCCTCAACCAGAAATGTTTGTGCAAATTAATTAACAGTATATCAACTGACGTGAGTTCGACATAACGATAATTTGTGGAAAACTCACCCTACGTAGGAGTCTCAAGCCCTTATTCTCTCGTTGAAAAAATCATAACTCTGTTCGCGTAGCGTCTCCGAAGGAGAAACTCCTAACACTGAACTCAAGTGATGTTGAGATTGCAAGTAATAATCTAAATCACCTCGCAAAAATTGATTTATTTCAATGGGATATTCAATATTAATTTTAGATTCAGTAATATGTGCAACTTCTAAGAGAATTGGCGTAATTAAAACTTCTCTTCTTGCAGCTTCGCTTGTTAAACTAACTCTTTGAATTGCTTCTTCTAATCGTTTCTGGAGATCAAATAATCGAGGTATTTGATTATTATTTATTGGAAAATTAATTGTTCCTCTAGTTAAATTAACTCCTAGTTATTGCAAAATATCCGCAGGTGCAAACCTTAACTCAAAATACTTAAGAAATGTGTATGTTTCATCAGGGTTGAGAATTGGGGGACGATGTGATTTATTCATAAGGTTATAAATTATCTTGTCAGTTTTTTATCTTTTATATTTATAATAATATATTTCTTTAGCGCAGTGATATAAAAATACTGCAAAAAAATACAAGAGTATGGTATAAAAAAGTAATACATTAATTTGTGAAAAATGACTATTCCTGATTTTCAAGCTATTATGCTGCCTTTATTGGAATATGCAAGTGATGGTAAGGAGCATTCTTTAAGGGACGCTATTACATTTTTAGCTGATGTTTTTAATTTAAGTGATGAAGAAAGAAAGAGTTTATTACCCAGTGGACAACAAACGGTTTTCGATAATCGTGTAGGTTGGGCTAGAACTCATTTAAAAAAAGCTGTTTTATTGGAATATCCAAAAAGAGGATTTTTTCAAATTACAGAACGGGGAAAGGATCTATTAATTCAAAACCCTACGAAAATCAATATTAAGTTTCTTAATCAGTTTCCAGAGCATATAGAGTTTCTAAATTCTAAAAAAGATAATGATAAGTCAGAACCGGAAATTATAGAAATATCAGAAACTACACCCCAAGAATCTATAGAGTTTGGATATCAAAAAATTAGAAAAGAATTAGAGTTAGAGTTACTTAACCGGGTAAAAAGTTGTTCACCTGATTTTTTTGAAAGATTAGTGGTAGATTTACTTGTAAAAATGGGTTATGGTGGCTCAAGACGTGATGCTGGGAGAGCAATTGGTAAAAGTGGTGATGGAGGAATTGATGGGATAATTAAGGAAGATAAATTAGGTTTAGATATTGTTTATATTCAAGCGAAAAGATGGGATAATACTGTTGTTGGTAGACCAGAAATTCAAAAGTTTGTCGGGGCTTTACATGGACAAAGAGCCAGAAAAGGTGTTTTTATCACTACTTCTAGATTTTCCCAAGAAGCTAGAGAATATGTATCTATTATAGATAGTAAAATTGTGTTAATAGATGGACAAGAATTAGCCCAATTAATGATTGATAATCATGTTGGTGTTTCCACAGTTTCTATTTATGAAATTAAAAAAATAGATTCCGATTATTTTACAGATGAGTAAACAATATACAATTAATATATGAAAACAACCAATTTTAAAGCTATAGAATTATTTGCTGGTATCGGTGGATTTCGTTTAGGCTTAGAAAATGCTAATATTGAAACTGTATGGGCTAATGATATCAATGAATTGAGTTGTCAAGTTTATGAAAGTAATTTTGGTAAAGATTCTATAGTTTTAGGTGATATCAACAAAATTCCTATATCACATATACCCAATCATGATATTTTAACTGCTGGTTTCCCTTGTCAACCATTTAGTCCTGCTGGTAAAAAACTGGGTGTAAGAGATAGTGTTAGAGGCACTTTATTTGAGCGTATTGTAGAAATTATAGATGAAAAAAAACCTCAATATTTTTTCTTGGAAAATGTCAAAAGACTTTTAACAATGGAAAATGGTTATCATTTTCGAGTGATTTTAAATGCACTTTCTGAATTAGATTATTTTATAGAGTGGAGAATCATTAGTCCTATTAGCTTTGGTATTCCTCAAAATAGAGACAGGATTTTTATTTTTGGGACTAAGTTAAATTCAGTTTATATAAATTCTCAACTTTTACAAAATACATCTGTTTTCTTAACTCAAGCAGATTTAATTGATTTACAAAATATAGAAATATTAACAGAAAAAGATATGATGCCTATAGTTGCAAATAAAGGCAAGAATTATAATTGGGGAATTGCGTATAAAAATAAAATGTTAACTTTGAATCTTCCTGCTTTACCGGATATCAAACCTAGACGGAAATTAAAAGATATTCTCCAAGATGATTTAATGGTAGATGCTCAATTTGATTTTACATCTGATACTTTAGAACGAATTAAGCAAAGTAAAGCGGTAAATCGTTATTGTCAAGGTGTGGAATTATTATATAATCAAGATGGAGGAGCAAGATTAGGGTATACAATTTTCGGAATTAATGGAATTGCATCAACATTAACTGCTTCCACATCCAGACATTATGAACGTTATCAAATAGGTGATAAATATCGGCGTTTAACTAATGTTGAATATGCCAGATTGATGGGTTTTCCTGATGATTGGTGTCGGGTTGCTAGAATTTATGATCAATATTCTTTATTTGGTAATGCAATTGTCCCTAGTTGTGTAGAATGGGTATGTCAAAGAATTGGTAAAAGCAATATTGAATTTACTAAATCTTCTTGGCAACAGTTAAGTTTGGCTATTTAATTTTAAAATGGAATTACTAACACTAGAATCTTTAAAAACGGCAGCACGTAATTTTTGCTCAGAATTAAGTGTAACACAAATTCATAATCTTTATGGGGTTACAGATGGTAAAGCAGTTGGTACTTATGTTGAATCTACTTTTAATCAATATTTATCTTCAAGATATGAATATACCCTTGGTAGTGCTGCGTTAGGTATAGATTTTCCGGGACTAGAAGTAGATTTAAAAGTAACATCTATTAAACAGCCTCAGTCGTCCTGTCCGTTTAGAAATGCCAGTCAAAAAGTCTATGGTTTAGGATATAATTTATTAATATTTGCATACGAAAAAATTGATGAGCATACTTCTTTAACTGCTAATTTAAAATTTAATAATGTTGTTTTTGTAGCCAAGGAAAGAACTGGAGATTATCAAACTACTTATGGAATAATGGAAATTATCCGCCGCAATGGCAATAAAGATGATATTGTAGCTTTTTTAGAGGAACGCAATTTTCCTTTGGATGAAATTGGACGCGAAACACTAGCAGAAAAAATTTTACAATCACCTCCAGAAATAGGCTACCTGACAATTTCTAACGCTTTACAATGGCGGTTACAATATGGCAGAGTTATCCAAGTTTCCACAGCAGGGACGACAACAGGAATAGAAAATTTATTAGTGTAAAAATCTCAAGAGAAACCCAGGGTTATTTGATTCTAAACATAGTTCGCCCTGTACTGAATTAGCCTACGGAAACGCTACGCGAACAGGGCTAATAAATCAATTCCGATTTAACGGACTATCAACTGCTAAATAAGAATGAAATAGCCCTGATTGGTTGGATCTATTGCTTAATCTGGCTGGCAATTTTCTTACCAATCACTAATGCTGTTTTCGTCCCAGATTTGCAAGTTTAATTTCCGTAAATAGGTTAACCCATTTTGAATTTGTGTTTCTGTTCCTTGGATATCTAAGTCAAACCAACCATCACCTACAGCATTTTGTCCGAGAATTGCGGCCTTGATATTTACTGTTAAGCCGTATTCGGAAACTAGGCGAGAAATTACTGGTTCTTGATGATGATCTTGAGTGATTCTGACGCGAATTCGCTTGTTTATCAGGGTATTTTCACTGCTCATAACAACTCCTAAGATGTAATTTTATATCTGTCTAAAAATTACCCATTACCCCTTATTCAACTTCTTTAATTTGGGTTTTTCGTTCCAGGATTTCTTTGAGTATCAAGGTGACTACTGCGAGGAATGCTAACAATACAGCCGCAGAAAAAGCAGCTTCAGTTTCATATTGTTTGTAAGCATCTTCCACGAATAAGGGTAAACTCTGGGTTGTATTAGCAATGTTACCAGATACGACAGAAACTGCGCCAAATTCACCCATTGCTCTGGCATTGGTTAAGATTAAACCGTAGAGTAAACCCCAACGAATACTCGGTAAAGTTACTCGCCAGAAAGTTTGCCAATCGTTTGCACCTAATGTTCTGGCGGCTTCTTCTTGATCTTTACCAAATTCTTCTAAGATAGGAATTACTTCTCTGGCGACAAAAGGCATACTCACGAAGGCGGTAGCCATTACCATTCCTGGAAAAGCAAAGATGATTTGGATATTATGTGCTTGTAGCCAAGGACCAAACCAGCCTTGTCTGCCGTATAGTAGGACTATCATTAAGCCGGCGACGACTGGGGAGATGGAAAAGGGTAAATCAATGATACTGAGAACTATAGCGCGTCCTGGGAATTTATGTCGAGCGATCGCCCAAGCCGCACATAAACCAAATACAGCATTCACAGGGATGGAAATCGCAGCTAGTAATAGAGTTAACCAAGCTGCATGGAGAAATTCCGGTTTTGCCAGGTTGGATAAAAATGGTCCAGATCCTTTTTTGAAAGCTTCAAAAAAAACATTAATAGCTGGAATATATTGAACCAGAAATAGGTAGGCGATCGCAATCCCAATTAAAACCGCCGGCACCCAACTTTGTTTTTTTTGTCTTTTAACTTTATCTATTGTCATATCTTCTCGCCCAAGCTTGTAAGAAATTAATTGTTAATAACAGCACCAAAGAAATGGCTAATAAAACCACACCAATTACAGTCGCACCGGAATAGTCATATTGTTCCAACCGTTGGAAAATTAACACAGGTGCAATCAAATCTTGAAACGGTGTATTAGAAGAAATAATTACTGTTGAACCATACTCTCCCACCGCACGGGAAAAACCCAAAGCCACACCCGTTAAAATTGTCGGAAATAAAGGCGGTAAAATCACTTTCCAAAAAGTTTGCCATTCAGAAGCACCCAAACTCCAAGCAGCCTCTTCAATTTCCGATTCCATTTCTTGCAGTACCGGTTGCACAGTTCTCACCACAAAAGGTAAAGATATAAATATCATTGCTACCCCAAGTCCCAACCGAGTAAAGGATACCTTAATCCCCATTGGTGCTAACAATGAACCCAGCCAACCATTATCACTGTAAACTGTTGCCAGTGTTAAACCTGCTACTGATGTTGGCAAAGCAAACGGTAAATCTACAGTCGCATCAATAATCCGTTTCAAAGGAAAATTGTAACGCACCAATACCCAAGCAATCAAAGTTCCAAACACACCATTCAACAAAGCCGCCAATAAAGACGTAACAAAGGTAACGTTATAGGTTGCTAATGCTAACTCACTAGTCGCAATTTCCCAAAACTTCTCTGGAGATTCTGTACTAGCCTTGAGAAACATCGCCACAATAGGAATAAATAACATGAAAGTTAGATATCCTAAAGTAATCCGCCAAGTCCAAGGAAGACGAATCAAATTATCTAGAAACACCTTCCAAATCGGAGGTTTAATATTAGTTTGTACAGAAGAAGATACAGCCATAATTTAGTTAGTTGTCAGTTGTCAGTTGTTAGTTGTTAGTTGTCTTCTAACAATTACCAATTACCAATTACCCATTACCGCCTATTTTTAGCTTGAATTTGGTCAAAAATTGCCCCATCATTAAAGAACTTTTTCTGCACAGCATCCCAACCACCTAATTCTTCAACTGTACTTAAAGTCTTTATTGGGGGATATTTGTCAGCAAACTCTTTACTCTTAGCTACTGTTTCATCAACAGGGCGAAATCCTACTTTCGCAAATTCCTGTTGTGCTTCTGGAGTGAATAAGTATTTAACAAAAGCTTCCGCCACCTCCCGATTACCATGTTTATCAACATTTTTATCCACAACAGCAATAGGATTATCAATGGAGATATTTACATCAGGAAGAACATAGTTTGTTTTTTCACCCTTATCTCTGGCTAAAACAATTTCGTTTTCATAGTTGATTAAAGCATCACCTTGACCTTGTTTAAAAAATGCGTCTGTAGCTTCACGAGCATCTTTAGTTAATACAGGGACATTCTTATAAACCTTAGTAACAAACTCTGTTGCTTTAGCTTCATCTCCACCAGTTTTAATTACCGAATTCCAAAGTGCGAGAAAGTTCCAGCGCGCTACCCCAGAAGTTTTAGGATCTGCGGTAATTAGTTTAACATTATCTTTAGCTAAATCAGCCCAATTTTTAATACCTTTAGGGTTGCCTTCACGAGTTACTAAAGCGGCGACAGATTTAGTAACAATTCCATTATTAGGAAATTTTTTCTCCCACCCAGCTTGAATTAATCCCGCCTTTTCAATTTTTTGCGTATCTAAAGCTAGTGCCAGATGAACAACATCTGCTTCTAAACCATCAACTACAGCACGAGTTTGTGAACCAGAACCGCCATAGCTTTGTTTAAAAACTACAGTTTGGTTATGTTCCTTTTGCCATTTTTCCACAAATTTGGGAATAATGGCAGCGTGAGCAGCTTTAGTAACAGCAAAAGAGACAAGAGTTAGTTCTGCATTCTGTTTTTTTTCTGTATCATTAGTTGCACTTGGTGAAGAATTACTGGTGTTTGTCCCAGAACAAGCAGCAAGAGATAAACTCAATACCGTTCCTACTAGAACCAGTGATACAAAGCCTTTGAGAGAATTGGGGTTAAACCTCAGTTGTAATCTTTTCCGTAATTGTTGCCACAAATTCATTATTTTTTCCTCCTGTAAAACTACGGGCAATTAATTTTTTAGCTTGCAGTTATGTGTTAGTGCAAAAGTACATAATTGCCAATGCCGTTTAAAACAGCATATTGACGATAGGGAATATGGTGATTTTACCAGTTTTAGGACAAATTACAACGTCTCTAATAAAGAAGTATCAATTTTTAATTGTCTTTCTTGAGGTAACAAAATATAAATACTTAGAAAATAAGTTAATTAAAATACATAAATAATCAAACTTGACGATAAAAATAGAATTTAATTTACTCAAAACCTTGTTATATAAGGCTTGTAAATAAAAACGCCAAAAAATCAACTGCAATATTAAATACATTCAATACTTGATAGGAAAATAGTTGTTTTTAAGTGCAAAAACTATTGATTTTATTTATTACATCTGGTAAGCTCTTTTTTGATAAGTTAAATACTGTATCTTTACAGAGATACCGTAGATTGTATTGCAGCCAATTTGAGGACATCCCATGACAGATAATTCTTCCAACACTAAAAAATTCGTGACAACAAAGCCATTCTTTTCGACACTGTTCTTAGCCACAACCTTAAGCATAAGCACTATTTTACCTGTATTTGCAGGTACAGCCCAAAAAACGCAACTCATGAGTCAAAGCGGTAAAAAAGTTGAAATTACCCTGGCTACTTACGCAGTGACTAAGGCTGCTTACTCCAAAATCATTCCCCAGTTTGTAGCGAAATGGAAAAGAGAAAAAGGTCAAGATGTTGTAATTAGGGAAAGTTATGGCGGTTCTGGTTCTCAAACCCGTGCTGTTATTGATGGTTTACCCGCAGATGTGGTAGCTTTAGCTCTAGCATTAGATACAAAAAAAATCGAACAAGCCGGTTTGATTAAACCAGGTTGGGAGAAGGAAGCTCCCAATAATTCAATTGTTACCCGTTCAGTGGTTGCGCTGGAAACTCGTCCTGGTAATCCCAAAAAGATCAAGACTTGGACAGATTTAACAAAACCTGGTGTGAAGATTGTTACCGCAAATCCTAAAACATCGGGTGGTGCTAGATGGAATTTCCTAGCTTTGTGGGGTGCTGTGGTGAGGAATGGCGGAAATGAAAGCCAGGCTTTGAAATTTGTCACTGATGTGTTTAAGAATGTGATTGTATTACCCAAAGATGCACGAGAATCAAGTGATGCTTTTTACAAAAAAGGTCAGGGTGACGTATTACTAAATTATGAAAATGAAGTCATTTTAGCTGCACAGCAAGGAAAAACAGATGTTTCTTACGAAGTTCCTCCAGTCAATATTTCTATAGAAGGACCTGTCGCAGTTGTAGATAAAAATGTTGATAAGCACGGAAATCGTGAAGTGGCTGAAGCTTTTGTCAACTTCCTGTTCACTCCAGAAGCACAACGAGAGTTTGCTAAAGTTGGTTTTCGGCCAGTTAATGCTACTGTAGCCAAAGAAGTACAAGGTAAATTCCCCAAGATTGCCCGACTCTACACTGTGGATAGTTTGGGAGGTTGGAATGGTGTACAGAAGAAGTTCTTTGATGATGGTGCTATTTTTGACAGAATTCAGGGTAGAAGACGCTAAATATAGCAATTCTTGATTAAGTCTAATTATTCTAACAGCGGTTTTCCCCTCTTATAAGGTACATCTTAGCCTCCTCATCGCTTGCGGGGAGGGGGTTGGGGG
>NZ_JADEVZ010000023.1 GCF_015207875.1 Dolichospermum sp. LEGE 00240 | reverse complement strand
CAATCGAGAACCGCTATAATATTTATATATATTTCCCCTGAACAATCTAACAGCTTACTATCACGGCAAATTTTGTCATAATATAAAGATAGGATTCCCATGACTAATTACGCTTTATCAACATTATGAGGAATAAATAATTATGTCTCAATCCGATTTAATCAATAAACCAGAATTAAGTAACACTACCGAAGAAAATCATCTCATAGAAATTTTACGAGAAATTCAAGCAACACCTAAAGAATACTGGCCAAATCTCCTACAAATAATGCGAGTATTTCGAGAAAGTGTTACTTTTAAACCTGAGATTTTTAACCATTCTCAGCTAGAAATAGACGCACAACAACAAATTTTAAATCAACAACATCAAGCACTCAAAGAATTAACCGAAGAGTGGTTAGAAGAAGGAGAACAAGAAGAACAAACGGAAACTTGGGAATATTTGCGGCAAAAACAAGAAATTGATGATAATCCTTTTTAAGATTAAGCTGAATTTATATGAATAAATTGATTTTCCTCTACAGATTGGATAAATCAATAATTTGCAATATTAGGAATTGATATCAACAATGGAGGAGAAAATAAAAATTAATGCTAATGTCATTTATAATAGAATTATAGCCTAGTAGTAGAGGTGAAACTATGACCATTGAACAAGCGGTTTTAGAAAACCTGCGAGAGTTACCAACCGATAAACAACAGGAGGTTTTAGATTTTATTCAATTTCTCAAACATAAACTGTCACAAATAAAAGAACAAGTACAGGAAAAACCTTTACAGAATAAAGGAGATAGCTTTTGGGAAGGGGTTTTAAGGTTTCGAGAAACAATTGAAAGAGAAGGAATTGAATTTACAGATGAAGATTTTGCTAATTTAAGAGATCGTAGTCCAGGACGCGAGATTGATTTATGACAGTTCGCTTTTTACTAGACTCTAATATTATCTCAGAACCGAGTCGGCCAATTCCCAATACTCAGGTTTTAGATCAATTAAATCGCTATCGTTCAGAAGTAGCAGTAGCAAGTCTTGTTGTTCATGAAATCCTTTATGGCTGTTGGCGTTTACCAGCATCTAAACGCAAGGATTCTTTATGGAAATACATTCAAGATTCTGTGTTAGATTTGCCCGTGTTTGATTATGATCTCAAAGCTGCAAAATGGCACGCACAGGAAAGGGCTAGATTATCAAAAATTGGTAAAACACCTGCTTTTATTGATGGACAAATTGCCAGTATTGCCTTCTGCAATGACTTGATTTTAGTAACAAATAATGTGGCAGATTTTCAGGATTTTGAGGATCTGATAATTGAGAATTGGTTTATTAAATGAGTGACTAACTGTAGAAAAAGTTGCTCGGATACTTGAGTCAGAGATTGAAGTGGTGAAAACTTGCAATCAAACAGCAAAGTAGTAAATAGACATTTGATAATCTGATTGAAACCAATACCTAAACCCACATAAAGTGGGTTTAATTAGCGTCTAATTGTAGAATTAGAGGATCTTAGCTCCGCGTAGACCAAATAACAAGCCTACAGCTACACCCATAAACACGCCTAGAAAAACAATATATTCAACTACAGCCATTTGTTTTGCTCCAGATTAGTTACTTATTTCTATTCAATCATCAATAATTATTAAAGGGAACAGGGAATAGAAAAGAGGTTGTCAACTTGGGGTAAAATACCCAGACGAGTGATTATATTAAGGTTGGGGAATGACTTCTGTAATTAAAGTAGATATACCAGAAAAATCTTATGATATTACCATTGCACCTGGGAGTTTAGATCAACTAGGTGAACAAATGGCGAGTTTGAAACTAGGTAAGAAAGTATTGCTAGTTTCCAACCCGATGATATTTAAATATTATGGCGAAAGAGCGATCGCATCCTTGCAAAAAGCCGGTTTTCAAGTCGTCAGCTACAACCTACCCCCCGGAGAACGCTACAAAACTCTCAACTCCATTCAAAAACTCTACGACATCGCCCTGGAAAATCGCCTAGAACGCTCCTCAACAATGGTGGCATTAGGAGGAGGTGTTATTGGTGATATGACAGGCTTTGCTGCCGCTACATGGCTTAGAGGCATTAACGTAGTCCAAGTTCCCACCAGTCTCCTCGCAATGGTAGATTCGGCTATCGGTGGGAAAACTGGCGTAAATCATCCACACGGCAAAAACTTGATTGGTGCATTTCATCAACCCAGTTTAGTTTTAATTGACCCAGAAGTCTTAAAAACCCTTCCAGCACGGGAATTTCGAGCAGGAATGGCAGAGGTGATCAAATACGGGATCATTTGGGACACCGAACTGTTTACTCAACTAACAGCAAGCAAACACCTTGACCAACTCCGCTATGTGAAATCCGACCTGATAAACAGCATATTAACTCATTCCTGTCAAGCAAAGGCAGATGTTGTCAGCAAAGATGAAAAAGAATCTGGAATCAGAGCAATTTTAAATTATGGTCATACTATCGGTCATGCAGTAGAAAGCCTCACCGAATACCGTTTATTCAAACATGGTGAAGCTGTCGGTATTGGTATGGTAGCAGCCGGAGACATTGCTGTAAAATTAGGACTTTGGACACAAGCAGACACAGAACGTCAAAACGCCTTAATCAAAAAAGCAGGTTTACCCACCCAAATACCCGCAGATTTAGACATTGAAGCTCTTATTGATGCTTTGCAATTAGACAAAAAAGTTAAATCTGGCAAAGTCCGCTTTGTCCTACCAACTCAAATTGGTGCAGTCAAAATTACCGACGAAGTACCAACAGAAATCATCAGAGAAGTATTAAAGTAGGGGCGGGGTCTCCCCGCCCTTTTCAAGCGGGGTCTCCCCGCCCTTTTCAAGCGGGGTCTCCCCGCCCTTTTTAACTTTTTAACACCACATCGTGCTAAACTGGCAAAGGTGCTGAACCATTCAATTGCCGAGCAGCATTGATGCAAACTGGACAATCACAGCCAAATAGCTTGATAGCTAAATCGCTTTCAGCATCAGAAAATTCTAGTTCTTTAGGATTATTTGTATCCGCTTGTGCCACTTGCATAGGTTCTTTAGCAACGCTCAAAGGAGTATTACTCACCTGTATACATACCTTGTTCGGAGTTGCTGAATGGGGAGACATGACACAAGATTCATGAGTACCAGCAGTGTCAACTGTTTGACTAGCATGAGCAGGTCTAGCCATCATCACCATAGATAACATGGATGTAAACAACACGGGGCTAGAAATCAAAGTTAAAATAAATCTTTTGTTCATGTACTGTTAAAAACCTTGTTATTAGGGAAATAAACCAACTTATCTTTTCCGACAACTTGGTTGTTAATCAGTCTATCTTATCGAAGAAGAGGGAACAGGGAACAGGGAAGAGTTTGATGGCTTATTTTCTAACTTCACTTCAAATTGAGATGCGTACTAGCTTACTAATACTACGTAAATTTTCGATTTTGTATTTAAAATCGGTTACATAAAATTAGAGTAAATACTCATTAAGATATAATCCAGATTATCTTCTGATTTGAGGTTTAGGCTTGTGCTAGGAATAAAAAGCATTAATATACATAATTTATCTATTTGGGTAGAACAAGCCAAAACCCAAGCAGCAAAAGGAAAAGTCATTGAACGCATTCCCAAATTAGCTACGGCTAATCCTAACTCATTCGCTGTTTATATAAGTTGTGAATCAGGAGAAAACTATAGTTTAGGAGATACCGATTCTGTATTTCCATTCATGAGTGTCATTAAACCATTTTCTCTACTATACCTACTGGAATATTACGGAGAAAAACAGGTTTTGCAATGGGTTGGGGTTAAACCCTCGGACGCACCCTTTAATTCTTTACTGCAATTAAAAGAAGATCATGGATATCCTCGCAACCCTATGATTAATAGTGGTGCTATTACTCTTGCTGATAAGTTACCAGGAAAAGATGGACATGAATGTACAAAATTATTTTGTCAATGGTTAAATGAATTAGCAGGTACTCAATTATATATAGACACAGATATTCTAGCTTCAGTTCGTGCTAGTCACTCTCAAATAAATATAGATATTGCCAACTATCTCTACGAATCTGGAAATTTAAATAATATTGAATTATCTCTAAACGTTTATGAACAAATATGCTGTATCTCTGGACGGGTAGAGGATTTAGCGAACCTGGGAAAAGTGTTAGCCTGTAAAAGCGAAGTTATAAATAATAAACACCGTCAAATTGTGAATACGGTGATGTTAACTTGTGGTTTATATGAAGCTTCCGCAGAATACGCTGTCAAAATTGGCTTACCGATAAAATCGGGTATTGGTGGTGGAATTGTTGCCATCATACCAAATCAGGGAGTGATGCCTTCGGCAAGTGGGGCGATCGCCAGCTACAGTCCTGCTCTAGATATTACAGGTAATCCTGTAGCTGGTTTAGCACTCATGGAAACTTTATCTCAAAATTTACAACTGAGTATTTTTGGTTAATTACTCCTGAATTTGAGATTGCTTAGACGAACCTGTATCTGGTTTATCCAGATTTAATTCTTTTATTTCTGTGACTTTGGTTTCTGGAATTGGTGTAACTTCAGGAATTGGTTGTTTTTCGACTTTGGTTTCTGGAATTGGTGTAACTTCAGGAATTGGTTGTTTTTCGACTTTAGTTTCTGGTGTTGGTGTAACTTCAGGAATTAGTTGTTTTTCGACTTTAGTTTCTGGTGTTGGTGTAACTTCAGGAATTGGTTGTTTTTCGACTTTGGTTTCTGGTGTTGGTGTAACTTCAGGAAGTTTAACTTCAGGAATTGGTTGTTTTTCGACTTTGGTTTCTGGTATTGGTGCAGGGGTGGGTTCAGTAACTGGAATCCTAGCTGTATAAGTTGGGTCTACAATTCCCCGAACTTCATCTGCTGTCAATTCCCCTCTGACAATTTTAGAAAGAGTATCTTGACCATTGGGTTGGTAATTAATTAGTCTGATTGTGGTATTAAAGGCATTTTTCACAGGTTGTCCTTCATTATCAAGGAATTCCAGTTTCACCCAGGTTTTACCAGGTTTAAAGCCTTTAAGATAAATAGTTTGCCAACGATCAAGAATAAAGCTTTCACCATTAACCGTACTACGAATACGCCAATTGCTCATTGTATCGTCAGGATTAGTCTCAGCAACACTGTGCAACGGTGCGTTAGTCAAGTAGAAATCCAGCATAATTGGTTCTGCCCCATAACCACCAGTAGGACGACTATAAGTCAGTAGAGGTAATTTAGAATCTGGGTTGTTTTCCTCAGTTTTCGTCAAAACGTGAAATGTGGTTTGAGCATAAGCGCCTTCATTTTTAAAACTTTCATGCCACGGACGAGAAGCAAAAACGCGAAGAGTATGCGTACCTGGAGATAAGTCTGACAATACCACCGGCTGATTTAAGTCATAAACAGCTATATAAGGTTGATTGTCCAAAATTAGGTGCAAATGGGGTCCAAGTTGCCATTGAGGGTCTTTAAATATCGGTAAGTCCTTAACCTGCAACCGGACTTTAACTATATTGTCTGGAAGAATTTCATCTACTTGGGGACTAAGGATGCTGACTTGAGGTTGATAACCTTCTAGACTGGGACGCAATGCTTGGATCACATCAGGTGGTGCGGTTTCTGAAAAAGTCCCAGAAATTTCTGAGGCTGGGAGCGTTTTCATGAAAGGATTGGTAGATACTTCCTGGCTGTTTGCTGCTTCAACACAACTACTTAAGTTTAAAACTAGCACTAATGTAGTAAACCATTTAATAATTGGGAATCTCTTGGAGAAAAGTTGCTCAAAAAATTTTTTGCACCCAGTGTTCATGTTTTTATTCCGTAATAGTTTTTAACAATTAACGCCATTATTGTGGCGCAAATTATGACTCATGGACTATGGATAAGAGCATAAATCTACTACCAAAGTTATAAATTTACCTACTTTTATCCGCTTAAAATGTCGGATAAGTGATTTTTTTGACTTATTTTCAGAAAATAAATTTGGTTTCAAGCCGATGATTTTAGGTAAAAGTAGCCAAATGGCGGGAGTTCGAGGGGCTTTGCGTATGAATCATAAGGTTTTCAAATTGTTGTTCTTTGTAAATTAAATGAAGAGTCTATTGACTTTTGGACAATGTATAGCAACTTATAAAGCCGATGAGACAATAAATTTGGCTATTTTTAATTATTGTTAACAGGTCTATAACAATGTGCAAGTTCAGACTCTATAATTCAACAGAAACAACTTTTCTTTTCCACACGGCAACCGCATCGCTAGTCCAGAACAATCTGAAAACGGCGACTGTGTTATTCTAGGTGGTATTCATGATTCCCCATTCCTTATAGAGAGGAGGTCGAATGACGATTAGTCCTCCGGAGCGAGAGGAAAAAAAAGCAAGAGTGATTGTTGACAATGACCCGGTTCCTACCTCATTTGAAAAATGGGCAAAGCCAGGGCATTTCGACAGATCCTTAACCAGAGGCCCAAAAACCACAACCTGGATTTGGAACCTCCATGCCCTCGCCCATGATTTTGATACACATACAAGCGATTTAGAAGACATTTCCCGCAAGATATTCGCCGCTCACTTCGGCCATTTGGCTGTAGTAGCAATCTGGTTGAGCGGAATGTTGTTCCACGGTGCTAAGTTCTCTAACTACGAAGCTTGGCTGGCTGACCCATTAGGCATTAAGCCCAGCGCCCAAACAGTTTGGTCTATTGTTGGGCAAGACATTTTAAACGGTGATATGGGCGGCGGTTTCCGCGGCATTCAAATCACCTCTGGCTTGTTCCAAGTATGGCGTGGCTGGGGTATCACTAGCTCCTTCCAGCTATATGTAACTGCAATTGGCGGCTTGGTATTAGCAGGCTTGTTCTTATTTGCTGGCTGGTTCCATTACCACAAACGCGCTCCTAAACTGGAATGGTTTCAGAATGTGGAGTCAATGCTGAATCATCACTTATCAGTATTACTAGGCTGTGGTTCTTTAGGATGGGCTGGTCACTTAATCCACGTTTCTGCACCAATCAACAAATTGTTAGATGCAGGTGTGGCAGCTAAGGACATCCCTTTGCCTCATGAATTGCTGTTTGATACAGCAAAAATGGCAGAACTTTATCCTGGTTTCGCTAGTGGTTTAACACCGTTCTTTACCTTAAATTGGGGAGCTTACGCTGATATCCTCACATTTAAGGGTGGTTTAAACCCAGTTACAGGCGGCTTGTGGATGACTGATATTTCTCATCACCACCTAGCGATCGCTGTACTGTTCATCATTGCTGGTCATATGTACCGTACCAACTGGGGTATCGGTCATAGCATTAAAGATATTCTAGAAGCTCATAAAGGTCCTTTCACTGGCGAAGGTCACAAAGGTCTTTACGAAAACCTCACCACTTCTTGGCACGCTCAGTTGGCTACTAACCTAGCTTTCTTAGGTTCCTTGACAATCATCATCGCCCATCATATGTACGCGATGCCTCCCTATCCTTACTTGGCAACTGATTACGCAACACAATTGTGTATCTTCACTCACCATATTTGGATCGGTGGTTTCTTGATTGTTGGTGGTGCTGCTCACGCAGCCATCTTCATGGTGCGGGATTACGATCCTGTTGTTAACCAAAACAACGTTTTAGATCGCGTGATTCGTCACCGTGACGCTATCATTTCTCACCTCAACTGGGTTTGTATTTTCTTAGGCTTCCACAGCTTTGGTTTGTACATCCACAATGACACCATGCGTGCCTTGGGTCGTCCCCAAGATATGTTCTCCGACAGTGCAATTCAATTACAGCCAGTGTTTGCTCAATGGGTGCAAAACCTGCACACATTAGCTCCCGGCAACACAGCACCTAACGCTCTTCAAGTCGTTAGTCATGCTTTTGGTGGTGGAATTGTGGCTATCGGCGATAAGATCGCGATGATGCCCATCACATTGGGTACAGCAGACTTCATGGTTCACCACATCCACGCTTTCACCATTCACGTTACCGTCCTCATCTTGCTCAAAGGTGTATTGTACGCCCGCAGTTCTCGTCTGATTCCAGACAAAGCTAACTTAGGCTTCCGATTCCCTTGCGATGGTCCAGGTCGTGGCGGTACTTGCCAAGTTTCTGGTTGGGATCACATCTTCCTCGGACTCTTCTGGATGTATAACTCCTTGTCAATTGTAATTTTCCACTTTAGCTGGAAGATGCAGTCTGATGTCTGGGGAACAGTAGATGCAGATGGAACAGTAAATCACATTACTGGTGGCAACTTTGCAGAAAGTGCTATCACCATCAACGGTTGGTTACGTGACTTCTTGTGGGCGCAAGCTACACAAGTAATTAATTCCTACGGAACTGAATTGTCCGCTTACGGACTCATGTTCTTAGGCGCTCACTTCGTTTGGGCGTTCAGCTTAATGTTCCTGTTCAGTGGTCGTGGCTACTGGCAAGAATTAATTGAGTCCATTGTATGGGCGCACAATAAACTGAAAGTAGCCCCAACAATTCAGCCTCGCGCACTGAGCATTACTCAAGGTCGGGCTGTAGGTGTGGCTCACTACCTATTAGGAGGAATTGCCACCACTTGGGCATTCTTCCACGCACACATCCTTTCAGTAGGATAAAAATCAGTAGAATTTTGGGTTTTGGATTCTAAGATTTGAGATTTAATCCAAAATCCAAAATCTAGAATCTAAAATTTTGCTGACAAATAATGGCTAAAGGTCAGAGGACAGATCACACCTATGGCAACAAAATTTCCAAAATTTAGCCAGGATCTCGCACAGGACCCGACTACTCGTCGGATTTGGTATGCGATCGCTACAGGCAACGACTTTGAAAGCCACGATGGCATGACGGAAGAGAATCTTTACCAAAAGATTTTCGCTACGCACTTCGGTCACTTGGCAATCATCTTCCTGTGGGCATCCAGCCTCCTGTTCCACGTAGCCTGGCAAGGTAACTTTGAACAGTGGATTAAAGATCCCCTGCACGTCCGTCCCATTGCCCATGCAATTTGGGACCCTCACTTCGGTGAAGCTGCAATTGACGCTTTCACTCAAGCTGGTGCAAGCAATCCTGTAAACATTGCTTACTCTGGTGTTTATCACTGGTGGTACACCATCGGGATGCGGACAAACAGCGAACTATATACTGGTTCCGTTGGTTTGCTTCTGTTGTCAGCATTGTTATTGTTTGCTGGCTGGTTACATTTACAACCCAAGTTCCGTCCTAGCCTCTCTTGGTTCAAGAGCGCTGAACCCCGTCTAAATCACCACCTGGCTGGTTTGTTCGGTGTTAGCTCCTTAGCTTGGACTGGTCACTTGGTTCACGTTGCTATTCCTGAATCCCGTGGTATTCACGTGGGTTGGGATAACTTCTTAAGTGTAGCTCCCCATCCAGCAGGTTTAACTCCTTTCTTCACAGGTAACTGGGGCGTTTACGCTCAAAACCCTGACACCGCCGGCCATTTGTTTGGTACTTCCACCGGTGCGGGGACTGCGATTCTCACCTTCTTGGGCGGTTTCCACCCCCAAACAGAATCCTTGTGGTTGACTGACATGGCTCACCACCACTTGGCGATCGCAGTTTTGTTCATCATCGCTGGTCATATGTACCGGACTAACTTCGGAATTGGTCACAGCATCAAAGAAATGCTCAACTCCAAATCTGGTTTAGTTCCCGGTAGCAAGAGCGAAGGTCAGTTCAACCTGCCTCACCAAGGTCTTTACGACACCATCAACAACTCCCTGCACTTCCAGTTGTCATTAGCTTTGGCATCTTTGGGAACTATCTGTTCCTTGGTAGCGCAGCATATGTACGCTCTGCCTCCTTATGCGTTTATCGCTAAGGACTACACCACACAGGCAGCACTGTACACCCACCACCAGTACATCGCTGGTTTCTTGATGGTTGGTGCTTTTGCTCACGCAGCAATCTTCTGGGTTCGTGACTACGACCCCGAACAAAACAAAGGTAACGTCCTTGACCGGATGTTACAACACAAAGAAGCGATCATCTCCCACCTTAGCTGGGTATCTCTCTTCTTGGGTTTCCACACCCTAGGTTTATATGTTCACAACGACGTAGTTGTTGCGTTCGGTACTCCTGAAAAACAAATCCTAATTGAGCCAGTATTTGCTCAATTCATCCAAGCAGCCCAAGGTAAAGCTCTGTATGGCTTGAATGTACTGTTATCTAACCCCGACAGTATTGCTTACACCGCTTACCCCAATGCTGGTAACGTTTGGTTGTCCGGCTGGTTAGATGCCATCAACTCCGGCACAAATTCCTTGTTCTTGACCATTGGACCTGGGGATTTCTTGGTTCACCACGCTTTCGCTTTAGCTATCCACACCACCACCTTGGTACTCGTTAAGGGTGCTTTGGATGCTCGTGGTTCTAAACTGATGCCCGATAAAAAGGACTTCGGTTATGCGTTTCCTTGCGACGGTCCAGGCCGTGGCGGTACTTGCGATATCTCCGCATGGGACTCTTTCTACCTGTCCATGTTCTGGATGTTGAACACCATTGGTTGGGTAACCTTCTACTGGCACTGGAAACACCTCGGTATTTGGCAAGGTAACGTTGCTCAGTTTAACGAAAACTCTACCTACCTGATGGGCTGGTTCCGTGACTACCTCTGGGCTAACTCTGCTCAGTTGATTAACGGTTACAACCCCTACGGCATGAATAACTTGTCTGTTTGGGCTTGGATGTTCCTCTTTGGACACCTAATCTGGGCAACTGGTTTCATGTTCCTCATCTCTTGGAGAGGTTACTGGCAAGAGTTAATTGAAACCTTGGTTTGGGCGCATGAACGCACTCCTCTAGCTAACTTGGTTCGTTGGAAGGACAAGCCCGTTGCTCTCTCCATTGTTCAAGCTCGTGTGGTTGGTTTAGCTCACTTCACTGTTGGTTACATCGTCACCTACGCAGCGTTCCTCATTGCTTCCACTGCTGGTAAGTTCGGTTGATAGGATACTAACTACTGGTTGTAGGTAATTAAAAATCCCCCGCCATGAGGTGGGGGATTTTTTGATGCCATTAACCACTATTTACATCCATATAACTACTCCTATGGCTTACGCCACCCTAGGCTATCAGCAAACCCTACAAAGATATTACTTAGTTTCCATCCAATTATCCCCTGCATGAATATCAACAACTAAAGGCACAGATAAAGAAACTGCATTTTCCATCACTGACTTAACTTGTGGTTGCAATTCTTCCCACTCTGGGGGAGGAACTTCAAACACTAATTCATCATGAACTTGCAACAACAACCGCGCTTGATATTTCTTCAGAACCTCATGCAATTGCACCATTGCTATTTTGATAATATCTGCACTAGAACCTTGAATTGGTGCATTAGCAGCAGAACGGAGTAACCCAGCATCATATTGACCTAAATTCTTTAATTTCTGTAAATTAATATCTTCTAACTTACTACCTTTTAACTGCCGTAAACTATTACTAGTAAACTCAAAATAACGTCGTCTACCCAAAATAGTTTCGACATAACCATAGGCGATCGCTTCTTTTTTCACTTTCTCCAAATATGTAAAAACATTGGCATATCTTTCATTAAATCGCTCAATAAATACCTTCGCATCTGTCGGATTTATTCCCGTTTCTCTAGCGAATTTTTGCACTCCCATCCCATAAATTACTCCGAAATTAATCGTCTTCGCAAAACGCCGTTCATCTGAAGAAATATCTTCTTTCTCAAAGACTAATTTCGCCGTCACGGTATGAATATCTTCATTTTGCTGGTAAGCTTGAATTAACACAGGTTCTTGACTCAAATGCGCCAAAATCCTTAACTCAATTTGTGAGTAATCAGCAGCTACCATTAACCAACCTGATTCCGGTAAAAAAGCTTTTCTAATTTGGCGGCTAAAAGCAGTGCGAATCGGGATATTTTGTAAATTGGGATGAGAAGAAGATAACCTACCTGTAGAAGTTGCAGTTTGGTTAAAATCAGTATGTAATCTTTGACTTTTGGGATGTACCAAAGCTGGTAAAGCATCTACATAGGTAGATTTTAATTTTGATAAAGTCCGATTTTCGATAATTGCTTCTACAAAACCAGTATGATCAACTTCTTGAAGTTTTTCTAAAGTTGCTGCGTCTGTAGAATAACCAGTTTGAATTTTGCGGGAATATTTGGTACTTAAGCCTAATTTCTCAAAAAGAATATGACTCAATTGTTTAGGAGAACCTAAGTTAAATTTTTCTCCAGCAATTTCGGTAGCTATTATTTCTAACTTGGCTAATTCTGTTTCTAATTGCTGTGAAAGTTCTTTTAGATAATCTGAATTAATCCGAACTCCTGTATATTCAACTTCCGCCAAGACTGCTTCTAAGGGTTGTTCAACTTCATTTAATAGTTTATATAAAGTTGGAGTTTCTACTAACTTTTCCTGTAATTTCGGGACTAATGCAAATGTAGAATAAACATCCATTCCGCAATAATCAGCAACCGCAGCAATACTAATATCAGCGATAGTCTTTCCTTTAGGAACTAAATCTCCATAGCTTTTCGCACTCAATCCCAAATATCGCAAAGATAAATCACTTAAATTATGACTACTATCGGGATTAATCAAATAACTAGCTAACATCGTATCAAATACCACTCCAGCTAAATTAATTCCTTGACACCGCAGAATTAGGCGATCAAATTTAGCATTTTGTAAAGCTTTGGGA
Organism: Dolichospermum sp. LEGE 00240; assembly: GCF_015207875.1. Taxonomy (GTDB): domain Bacteria; phylum Cyanobacteriota; class Cyanobacteriia; order Cyanobacteriales; family Nostocaceae; genus Dolichospermum; species Dolichospermum gracile. The sequence goes on along the minus strand of NZ_JADEVZ010000023.1, from coordinate 52,691 downwards.
TAATCAGCACTTTCCAAAATCGGACGCAGTGCTTCTAATACTAAATCTCGACTTAAATTATCGCCGATTTTATGACCAATGGGAATATAAGCAAGTTCATCTGATTCTGTTCCCCAACAGCAACCAATTCCCACCAAATCCGCATCTCGTGGTTCTAAAGCAGTAGTTTCTGTATCCCAAGCAACGGGGTTCTCTGGATTTGTGAGTTTTCTTAAAAGTTTTACCAATTCTGTTAATTTAGCTTCTGTATTAATAATGCGTGGTTGAATTGGTGAAGCATTTTGTTTTATTTCTTGTGCTGTATCATCTGCACTAAAAAACCATAAATCATCATCTGTTTCTGCTGTGATTTCCCCTACCTTATTTTCTACAACTTCTCCGCCAAATTTTTGTTGTATTTCATTAATTGTCTCTAAAAATCTTTTAAACTCTAATTTCTCTAAAATCGGAATCAGCAAGTTATTATCAAAACCTGTTAATTGACAATCTTCTAAGTCAACTTCTAGAGGAACATCACAAACTATCTTAGCTAAATAACGAGATTTTTCTGCGTCTTCTTTACCAGTAATTAGTTTTTTCCGAGTTGCACCTTTAATATCATCTATAGCTGCATAAATTTCTGCCAAAGAATTATAAGTATTTAATAATTGAACTGCTGTTTTTTCCCCAATTCCTTTAACTCCGGGAATATTATCTGATTTGTCACCACATAAGGCCTTAAAATCAACAATTTGTTTAGGTAATACTCCTAATTTCTCTTTTACTTCTTCGGCTCTAAATTCAGCAATACTATTTGTAGAACGTTTTAATGCTTCCGGAGAGAAGTTTAAAACTGTAATTTCTTTATCAGCATCAATTAGTTGAAATAAATCCCTATCCCCGGAAAGTATTTTAACTCGATACCCAGAAGCTGCGGCTTTTTGTGCTAATGTTCCCAGTACGTCATCTGCTTCATAACCAGGTGCAGTGACTATGGGTAAATTCAAGCTTTGTAATAACTCATAGAGGTTTTCTAAGTCGGGAATAAAGTCTTCTGGAGTTTCCGCACGTCCAGCCTTGTAAGTATCATCAGCTTCATGACGGAAAGTAGGTAAAGCCAAATCAAAAGCTACAGCTATAGCTTGCGGCTGTTGTGTGGCTATTACCTCTAGCAAACATTTAATAAAACCGAAACAAACACTAGTGGGGATACCAGCTTTTGTGCGAAGTCCTCCGTCTCTACCTTTAGCAAAAGCAAAGTAGGAACGAAAAGCTAGAGAATGTCCATCTACAAGGATGAATATGGGTTTGTTGATAACGGAAGAATTAAAAGTCAACTGCTTAACCAAATTAGAAACTTATTACATTCTAATTTTTTTTCTCCAGATTTAATATGCAACATAGTAAGTAGTCTATCAACCCGAAAATGACAGGTGATTTTAGTATTTATACTTATTGACAGAATTGCTTCTATCTTGACTTGTGACCAATGATGCTAACCTATTTAGAGGAGATATTTATTTTTGCCTTTTACCTGTTAATTCTGAACTGTTACTGATGTACCTATACTCACTTGGCTATACAACATTCGCACATCAGAATTACGCATTCTCAGACAGCCGTGAGAAACGGCTGCCCCTACCAGGTCAACATTCGGCGTACCATGAAAGCCAATTTCATTACGGCCATCTGACCAGAAACCAATCCATCTATCTCCCAAAGGACTATCAGTACCGCCCTCAAAAACAGCCCCTGTAATAGGGTGTCGCCAGATGGGATCGTGTTCTTTGTGGATAACTTTAAAATTGCCAGTTGGTGTTTCCCAACCCTTTTTACCGATAGCGATTGGGTAACTAGCTATTACTTCATCATATCGAGAAACATAAACACGGCGATCGCTCAAATCTACTACGACTCGAGTTGTATTTGATACTGGTGTTGATCCCTGAGAATTATTGACTAGATCTGTAACTTGCTCCTGGCTTGACTTTTGTGTTTTCCAAACAGCAGTTTTTTGGGGAGAGTTAGGCACAGAAGCCGCAATTGCACTGTTGCCAATTTCCACTGATGAACCCTGTGGATAAACATCTGTGGATGCAAACTGATTTAATTGTCCTGTTGTTCTCATAGTGTGCCAATGGACAGCCAGAGATAAAATTGCCGTACCAAAACACAGAAACATGACCATACTCACTACAGATTCATTTCTTGCCATTGCCATCGCCTATTATTTATCCCTGACATATTTGGCTAAAGGTGAGTGAGCGCGGGAATTTTACCCATTACCCATTACCACTCAAGCATTTAGTGGACAGTTCTCAATCTGATCACCACTCCTAACTCTAACAAAAAGTTAATTCATAGTCTTCTTTAGCTGATTCTTTCGTACTTACTTGACGATAGAATAAAATGCTGAAAACTCCTTTCTATATATATTTCCGTGTTTCGATTATAAATCCGTCACCTTACCGAGGAACTTTTGATCTATGATCCAGTCTAATAGACAGGAGTGATTTAACGCCAGTCTGATCCATGAGTCAATCCATTAGTGTATCTTGGTCAACAGTTGATGCCACCTATCCAACAGCATCGGTGCAAGTTGACAAACTCTCGAACCACGATCTCATTTTGCGCTGTCAAGTCGGATTGCGTCCAGAACGCGCTGCCTTTTCAGAACTGTTACGTCGCTACCAGACTCAAGTTGATCGAGTTTTATATCATTTAGCCCCCGATTGGTATGATAGAGCCGATTTAGCCCAGGAAGTTTGGATTCGTGTCTATAGGAATATTAACCGACTACAAGAACCTGCCAAGTTCCGAGGTTGGTTAAGTCGCATTGCCACAAATTTGTTTTATGATGAATTACGTAAACGCAAACGGGTCGCTAGTCCCCTATCATTAGATGCTCCCCGCACCTTAGATGATGGAGAAATGGATTGGGAAATTGCTGGTGATGTCCCAAGTCCAGATGAGCAACTAACTACTAGAGAATTTTATGAACAGTTGCGAGAAGCGATCGCCGACTTACCAGAAGTTTTTCGGACTACAATTGTTTTGAGAGAAATTGAAGGCATGGCCTATGAAGAAATTGCCGAAATTACCGGAGTTTCCCTGGGAACGGTGAAATCTAGAATAGCCAGAGCCAGATCAAGATTACAAACTCAGTTACAAAGCTATCTAGATACATAATCTACACCATGTTTCCTCAATTCTATGGCAGATTTTAAGAAATATTAAGGACTGTCAACGAAAATATATATTTTCTGCCATTGAGAAGCCAAAATGAATCAACGGGTACTATAAATATGGAGAAGCGCGATTGTTTCGAGTTATTAAGTGCTTACCTGGACGGCGAAGTTACAGCTACTGAACGTAGGCAAGTTGAAGAGTGGTTATTAACTGATGCTTCAATCAAATGCCTGTACAAAAGACTATTAAATCTTAGAAAAGGCTTGCATAGCATCCCTGTTCCCGCCAATTCTCAGTCATCAGAAGCAACGATTAACCAAGTTTTCGCCCGTGTTAATCGCCGTTACCGTTTGAACTGGATGTTAGGTAGTGCCGCCGCAGTAGCTTGTATTTTGGCAGCAATATCTGGCTTATTACCCAGTAATTCCAGAATGCTAGAAATGGCCACAACACAACCCACAGAATTAACACCAACAGCCTCAGATTCGCCCTTAATGGTGGCTGTAAATAACCCAGTGATTGAAATTCCCAAAACAGCAGTAGCACCTAGCGAGAAGCCAGTTAACAACCTCAATTAATTACCTGGCGGGTAGACTTTTTGTAATATCATAAAACACACCCAAGCCTAATCTGAAAATAAGTGGTTTAGCTTGTAAACCTCTATGTACTGGCGATTATAGGGGTTTTTTGATGTTGATTGATTTGTTCGCTAATTCGCTAAATGCTTGAAAGTCCATAAAGTTGTCATGATATCAATAAGGTTTCAGGATTTTGGTGAAGGTATTGTTCTAGGAACTAAATTGATCAAAGTTTGTAAAGCATGATTCACAGCTTCAGCATTAGGAAAATACTCCCTAATATCTGGATCAAGTATAATTGATCCTAGGACTTACGCACGCTCACTAACTTACCATCGTATGAATGAACGAAATTGCGTCGTTTTCGGCTTTGGGAATAACTTATTGAGTAGGGTGCGTCAGATACAGAAATCTGTTTTTTACCAAATTATTGGGTCTGACGCACCCTACAAGAGATAAAATCCACATTACATATTTAAAAAACTTTGTCAATGCGTAAGCCCTATATATGACTCAATTTCCCACTTTTACCTAAATATTTTAATTTTTTTACATAAAATTACGTAAAGATGTTAGTACAATATTAACGAACCTGCGTGGACTCATGAAATAACCCACGCAGTTGAATTTTGTCTATTTAGCCACGTTCACGAAACCTACCGGGGACATGTTTCCAATCTCCCAATTTTCTTACCAACCTTGCATTTCCACTAATTCCATACACAAATCATTAATTTGCTCCAAATCAGGACGATGTGGTAAACTAGATTGCTCATAAAAAATATCCATTTGGGCAACCAAATCTTCCGCCATTTTTATCAACTCATCATAACTATAATCACCTCGTAAAATAGCCTTTAAATCATCAATATCACCAGCTAAATTTCTATCTACAATTAATTCTCCTGTCCGCAAAATTTCTAAACCACTGCGTAGTAATCGAATACAGTGCATTCCATGTTTTAAATCATAACCTGATTTCTTTTCCATTTCTGCTCTAGCCGGATTTCTATTTTCCTGCCAAGATATATAAGCCTTCCATTCTCGCAACGCAATTTGATAGCTTTGACTTTTTTGCAACAGCCGAATAAAATCTTTACGCCCATAAGTTAAATTTTGGGTATATGCCAAAGTTTCATCAGCTAAAGTGTATTGTTTCAAAACACCTTTAAAATCAATATCCGCAGTTAGCAATTTATATAACTGTTCTGATTCTTCCAAAAATTCAATTTTTCCCCTAATTAAAAGATAAAGATATTCCAAAAAGGCATTTAACTCATCCTTGCTTAACGGAATTTCATCCATAATATCAAAATCAGCGGGAATAGGTTTATTCGTAGGTGGATTTAATAACCATTTACGATGAGTTTCCATCTTCTTGATTTGAGCAAAAGCATAACCAGCATAAGTATGTTTTACCTTTTTACTCAAAAATAAATTACGGTGATTAATTAAATATTGTCCGACATTTGTTAAAAAAGGATAATTCGTTAACCACAGCAATTCCAAAACATTGGGATTTGCCCCAGCCAATAAATGAATAACCTTTCTTAATTCATAAATCACCGTATCTTCATTACCATCTATAAACGGAAATATCCCTGGTTCATCCCAACCCGAATCCTTTTGTTCAATACTATCAAAGCCTAAATAATAGCGTTTAGGAGCAATAAATACACCACGATAATCATAATCTGATTCAGGACGATTTAAACCATAACCATGACTACCAGCTAAACCCACAAAAATAGTTCTTTGTTCAACTTCAATTCTTTTCATCTTTATCTAAGTAGGTTAGCATTGAAAATCGTCGTTATGGCAAGGTAAGAGGCAAGAGTGAAGAGGGTTTGGGCGATTTTACTGTTCTTTACACAGATTGGTTTTCTTGTGTTCATCTACTTAATAAAAAGTAAACTTTTATTCTCAGCATGAACCTAAATTGTAACTGGTAATTAGTGCAATTATCAAATTTTTCAATATTCTCCCGATTTTCTTGAGTTTCACTTCGGTCTACCCAACCTACAATTTCCTCAAGACCGGGAATTTTAAGTCATTGATGAAAAATCTGAACCTGAATATGTAGTAAAAAAATCCGAGCAACCCTATTAAGTCGCTCAGATTAGTTAAAAAATCTTCCATCTGTGTCAGAATCAACTACAAATTCAAGAATAATCTTTTCGGAAATTAGTGGAGAATAAAATTATTTTTTCTAAAAGGTTGACTGATTAGCTACCAATCGGGTAACATATTAGATTGTCTGTCTAATTCCTGCTCGGATCAGGTAGACATACTTCAAAGGCTGGCAGAAGCTATAAATATAGCGTCTCTACAGGAGATAATAGCCAGCTACCTGTACGGCAACTCAAGGACAATTTTAATGACCTACGCGATTATCGAAACTGGTGGTAAACAAATGAAAGTAGAAGCAGGTCGCTTTTACGACATTGAACTACTAACCGCTGAACCAGATGAAAAAGTTACTATCAACGCAGTATTACTTGTACATCACGAAGGCGCAGTTTCCATTGGACAACCTTTAGTAGAAGGTGCGACGGTGGAAGGGACAATTATGCGACATTTCAGAGGTCGCAAAGTCCTGGTGTATAAGATGAAACCTAAAAAGAAAACCCGCAAAAAACGGGGACATCGCCAGGAAATTACCAGATTTTTGATTAATTCCATCAATCTTAACGGCGAAGTTTTAGCTTACGAAGAAGCCCCAAGAATGGCTGAAAGTCCCGTTATTAATGCTGATTTCGTGGCAGAAACCGCAGAAGAATCATAAATAAGGTTAAGTTGCTAGTTAAGGAATAGGTAAGAGGTGAGCAAGAGTAATTTAATTACCAATGATTAATCATCTTTTTCCTAGCCTAAACTAGATGACTAGCTGGGATAAATAAAGTAAATAGAAAAGAGGAAATCATGGCTCATAAGAAGGGAACGGGTAGTACACGAAACGGTCGTGACTCTAACGCTCAACGACTAGGTGTAAAGCGTTACGGTGGACAAACTGTACGCGCAGGTAATATTCTCGTCCGTCAACGTGGTACTAAGGTTCACCCTGGTAATAATGTTGGTATCGGTAGTGATGATACTTTGTTTGCTTTAGTTGATGGTGTTGTTACCTTTGAAAGAAGAGGTAAAAGCCAGAAGAAAGTTAGCGTTTATCCAGTAGCGGTAGAAGCTGTAGAAGCGGTAGCTGGCTAGTACCACAGAGCGGAAGTCAAAAGTCAAAAGGAAGACAGTATAGGCTTTGTAACGATTTAGAATGGTTGGTTCACTTACGCCGCAGTGTACTAGTTATTTATTAGTCACTAGCCATTAGTTAATGACTAATGACTAATGACTAATTCTAAATGTAGTAATTGATAAGTGCGCCCAATCCTAAACCTAGCAGTGAGCAAGAGGATATATAGCCAAAAGCTAGTGCTGGTTTTAAACCGACTGATTGAAAGTCTATTTTAGCTAAAATAGTGGCGCAGATAATAAGTAACGTATCAAGAAATACTCGAAACCAGGCAATCATTAGAAAAAATAGGAAAGCTGCTAAGATAGCCACCAAAAAAGTCCTCGCGTTTGACTTGAAGAAAATATGAGAATAATCATCAAGTTTTAACCAAGGGTTGGTGAGGGAAATTAGAGACAGCAGGATAGTTAGCACAGTTATCAGCCGTACATACAAAGGGGCTTTTTCTTCAAATATCACCCAGCCTAATGTACTGTAACTCAGAAATACCAGTGTTAGAGAAAACCAAGGAATTTTTTTCAAAATTGACATATAGCAAAAGTCAGGAGGTAGGGGCGCAGGGCCTGCGCTCAGTCAGAAGTCAGGACGACGGAAAAAGGAAATTTCTTCCCTAGTTCTTATAAACTTGGCGGTTGCTATAACTGGAAAAGTTCTGTACCCCACTCAGTTACGAATCGTTATATACTAGTATTTTCAATATCAGTTGCATTCATTATTTCACAGATTTACTGAACCTATAAGGTTTCTAAAGGTTGAATTTCACTCCTGATTCCCATTTCGGGAGAATAAATATCAACATTTAGTTAAATTGTTCATAAATATTTGTAAACTGTTAGCAGTTGAGTAGCCATCTGGCATATCATAAAGGATTGATCATGAGACAACTTGTTATCGTCGAGCGCGTATGCCTAATTGGTCATATCGTTTCTATGGTATTTGGACTGGTGGGAATACTGATTGTTATTCCCAATGCTGAGATGATTGTCAGCTTATCAGAAGTTGGACAAAGTGTCATGCAGTGGAGCATGGCGGGCGGCGGTGTGGTATATATGATTTTAGGAGCGCTAGGAGTGTTCCTCTATGCTTACCGAACTTTAGGTTTGGGACGCGCTTTAGGATTTTTAATACCATCTGTATTAATTTCGTTGACTAGTGAATTATTAGGAACTAGCACTGGCTTTCCTTTTGGCCACTACAGCTATTTAAGTGGTTTGGGTTATAAGATTTCCGGGTTAGTACCTTTTACAATTCCCCTTTCATGGTTTTACGTGGGATTAGTTTCTTATGTATTGGCGCGGGCGGGTTTAGAGGTAGATAAAAAACCCAGTTTGTTCCGTCACGTGGGAGCAATTGTTTTGGGGGCTTTACTGCTCACTTCTTGGGATTTTGTGCTTGACCCAGCTATGAGTCAAACTTCTCTTCCCTTCTGGTATTGGCAACAACCTGGGGCTTTCTTTGGAATGCCTTACCAAAACTTTGCAGGTTGGATGGGTACTGGGTCGTTATTTATGACTGTTGCGGCTTTGTTATGGAGCAAAAGCCCGATTAAATTGGATAAGTACCAATTGAATGTCCCTTTATTAGTTTATTTGGGTAATTTTGGTTTTGCGACAGTGATGAGTTTGGCGGCTGGGTTTCCTATCCCGGTATTGCTAGGTGTGGCGTTAGGTGTAGCTCCTGCTGTCCTACTGTGGTTTAAGGGTTCTAACGCACCTGCAACGGTAAATATTGAAGCAGCTACTAAGGAAGTTGCTGTTGCTAATGTGAAGGTTGCTTTTAAATAAGAATAGGAAAGAGGGAATAAGAAAAGCAATTTTTGTAATTTCCTCTTTCCAAATTGCGTCAGGAGTCAGAAGTTAGAACGAAGGAGGAAAGGAAGAATTATCTACAACATGAAAAAGTGCCTACAATTATTATCTAGGGTTTCAGAGTTTAGTGAGAAAATTTAGGTGCGGCGTTGTTTAATATTACATGCTGAATGTGGGCTCATAAATTAGCAGATTAGGTACTGAAGAACCATTTCAAAAATATCAATAATTTATTTGCAGAATGTGGGTTGTCAATGCGTCAGCCCTAAAATAATCCCCCAAACCTTTTCACTGGAAGGTAATGGGGGGAATTTTTATGTTGCAGCAAAAAGTGAATTTAACTCTAGTGAACAGTAGAGAAGTTAAGCTTTAAATAAGGAAGAGTTAATTTTACATGAATTTTCTCCAAACCAGATTTCTGTAACGCTTCTTTCTTCTTTCTCCTGACTGGGCGCAGACCCTGCGCCCCTACATCCTGACTTCAATTACTCCTCATAACCTTGGGTACTACTAGGACTTTATCAACCCGATTTCCGTCCATATCCATAACTTCAAACCGCATACCATCCCATTCAAAATGATCTGCGGCTGCGGGAATCCGGCCTAAATGGGTGATGACAAAACCGCCTAATGTTTGATAATTTCCTCTTTCTTCATGTTCTAATTCTTCAAGATCAAATAGTTCTAAAAATTCTTCTATGCCTAACATTCCATCTACTAACCAAGAACCATCTTCCCGTTGTACGGCTTCAGGTTCTTCTTGTCCTGGTTCTGTGGGAACATCACCGACGATTTCACTCATGATGTCATTGAGGGTGACTAAGCCTTGAATTACGCCATATTCATCTACGACTAAAGCCATGTGTGTGACGGTTTGTTTGAATAATTCTAAAACTTTTAAACCGCGTGTGCTTTCGGGGACAAATACGGGTTGACGTAACCCTAGAGTTAAGTCTAAGGGTTCGTTGCGTAAACTTCTGGCTAATAGGTCGGTGACGGGAATAATCCCCAGAACGTTATCTAGTCCTTCTTGACAAATGGGATAGCGAGAATAGCTGCTTTCTGCCATTTTTTGGCGGTTTTCTTCGGGGGGATCTTCCAAGTCTAACCAAACTATATCAGGTCGGGGTGTCATAAAGGAGGTGACGGGGCGATCGCCTAACCGGAAAACTCTCTCTACCATGTCCTGTTCTGCTTCTTCAAATGTTCCCGCTTCTGTCCCTTGTTCTATAAGAATTTTGATTTCTTCTTCTGTGACTTGGGGTTCAGCAGAGGGGGTGATTCCTAATATTCGCAAGACTAAATCTGTAGATGCACTCAAAAGATAAACTATGGGTGAGGCTATTTTTGCTAAAGCCCGCATGGGTATGGCTACTGAAGCAGCGATTTTTTCGGGGTTATTTAAAGCCAGACGTTTGGGGACGAGTTCACCAACAATCAGGGAAAAATAGGTGATGAGTAAGACTACGATGCCAAAGGCGATCGCATTACTATAATTAGCTAAAATTGGAATTAGCTTGATATAATCTTCTAATCTTTTGGCAATGGTCGCACCACCAAAGACACCATTGAGAATATTAATCAGTGTAATCCCTACCTGGACGATGGAAAGAAAATGATTGGGAGATTCGGCGAGTTTTAATGCAGCTTTGGCGTTGACATCTCCTTGGTTAGCTAACTGCTGTAGTCTGACTTTCCGGGCTGAAACTACGGCCATTTCCGACATGGAAAATAACCCGTTGGCGAAAATTAGCACTAAAATCGTTAAAATTTCAAACGTGAAGGAAGACATTTTTAAAATTGCTGGTATAAAGAATAGAAGTATACGGTGATCAGAAGTTGCCCAGTGTTCATTCAATCAGACTGATCTTAGTATCCAGTATTTTAGGTAATTCTCTAAATACTTTGACTATACACAAAGTAGTAGCTATATTGCTTCTGTCTATGAGTAGTTCGGTTTGATTCTTTCCTCTTTATCGTCAAGAGAGGGGTTAACACTTTTAAAATGGTTAATAGGAAATACTTCGAGATTTTCACGTTAGCAGCGACTTCCTTTTTTTAGCGTAAAACTTATGGCCTTTTCTTCTATTGTGCGTGCTTTGGCGCGATCGCCTCTTACCGCAGAACTCATTACTAAACTCAACAAACAACAGGAATTGCGGTTAAATGGGATTTCTCGGCTACCCAAGGGACTGGTAGCTTCAGCATTAGCAAATTATGAAGATCAGGATTTATGTGTGGTCTGTGCCACTCTAGAGGAAGCTGGGCGGGTTTTTGCCCAAATGGAAGCAATGGGTTGGAAAACTGTCCACTTTTATCCCACTTCCGAAGCTTCTCCCTATGAACCCTTCGACCCTGAAAATGAGTTAAGTTGGGGGCAAATGCAGGTATTAGCTGATTTGGTGGCGAGGGGTGATGAAACAAGGGGCGGGGAGACCCCGCCCGTACAGCAAAAGCAAAAAACGGCGATAATTGCAACTGTGGGGGCGTTGCAGCCGCATTTACCACCACCGGATGCGTTTAAATCATTTTGTGTCACCTTAGAAAAAGGGATGGAATTTGATTTAGACGGGTTTGGGGAAAAAATCACGATTTTGGGATATGAACGAGTTCCCCTAGTGGAAACTGAAGGACAATGGAGTAGACGGGGAGATATTGTGGATGTATTTCCGGTGTCCTCCGAGTTGCCTGTGCGTTTGGAATGGTTTGGTGACGAAATTGAACAAATTCGGGAATTTGACCCCGCTACCCAGCGTTCTGCCTTGGATAAGGTGGAAAAAGTTACCCTTACCCCTACAAGTTTTGCACCGATTATCAACACAGCACTTACAGAAAATGTAGGGATGTTTCATGAAACGTCTCTACAAGAGTTAGGAACATTAGAAGGAAGTCGGCGGTTTTTGGGGTTGGCTTTTGCAAAACCGGCTTCATTGCTGGATTATTTAGCAGCAAATACCCTTGTGGCCATTGATGAACCAGAACAATGTTATGCTCATAGCGATCGCTGGGTGGAAAATGCTAATAGTCAGTGGTCAGTGGTGAGTCAGCGCGGTCTTGGGGGTTTCTCCCATGAGGGACTGACGAACTCCGAAGGAGTCAGTGGTCAGTTGTCGGTTGGATTACCTAAGATTCATCGAAATTTTGATGAGTGTATAGGGGAAATTAGTAGTTTTAGAAAGTTATATTTATCAGAATTGTCGGAAGAAAATAATGGTTTAAATTTAGCAAGTAGACCTTTACCTGTTACACCTCACCAATTTGCCAAGTTAGGGGAAACTATTAGAAACGAGAGAGAACGCAATTTTGCAGTTTGGATAATTTCGGCTCAACCTTCCCGTTCGGTTTCTTTGCTACAAGAACATGATTGTCCTGCCCAGTTTATTCCTAATCCCCGTGATTATCAAGCCATTGATAAACTGCAAATTAATCATATCCCGATTGCTCTTAAATATTCCGGTTTGGCAGAATTAGAAGGTTTTATTTTACCTTCTTTTCGATTAGTAATTGTCACCGATAGAGAATTTTATGGACAACATTCTTTAGCTAACTTTGGTTATGTCCGCAAACGTCGTCAAGCCACATCTAAACAAGTTGATCCTAATAAATTACGTCAGGGAGATTATGTGGTTCATCGTAGTCATGGCATTGGTAAATTTGTTAAATTAGAAAGTTTAACAATTAATGATGAAACCCGTGATTATTTAGTTGTGCAATATGCAGATGGTTTATTAAGAGTTGCGGCTGATCAAGTTAGTTCTTTATCTCGTTTTCGCACCAGTGGAGATAAAGCCCCAGAATTACACAAAATGACCGGCAAAGCCTGGGAGAATACTAAGAATAAAGTCCGTAAAGCCATTAAGAAACTAGCAGTAGATTTGTTAAAATTGTATGCTGCCCGTTCTCAACAACAAGGTTTTTCCTATCCCCAAGATATGCCTTGGCAAGAAGAAATGGAAGATTCTTTCCCTTACCAACCTACCACAGATCAACTCAAAGCAGTACAAGATGTAAAACGGGATATGGAAAGTGAAAGACCGATGGATAGGTTAGTATGTGGAGATGTGGGTTTTGGCAAAACTGAAGTGGCAATTCGGGCAATTTTTAAAGCTGTCACCGCCGGAAAGCAAGTTGCACTTTTAGCCCCAACCACAATTCTCACTCAACAACATTATCATACAATTAAAGAACGTTTTGCCCCCTATCCTGTGAACGTGGGGTTACTAAATCGGTTTCGCAGCGCAGAAGAAAAACGCAATATTCAAAAACGTCTAGCGACTGGAGAATTAGATATAGTTGTCGGGACACATCAATTATTAGGAAAAGGCGTGCAATTTAAAGATTTGGGACTTTTAGTAATTGACGAAGAACAAAGATTTGGAGTTAATCAGAAGGAAAAAATCAAAAGCCTCAAAACGCAAGTTGATGTTCTCACTCTTTCCGCAACTCCTATTCCCAGAACCTTATATATGTCATTATCAGGAATTCGAGAAATGAGTTTAATTACCACACCACCTCCCACCAGAAGACCAATTCAAACCCATCTCGCACCTTTAAATTCTGATATTGTCAGAAGTGCAATTCGTCAAGAATTAGATCGAGGTGGACAGGTATTTTATGTAGTTCCCAGAGTTGAAGGAATTGAAGAAACTACTACAAAATTGCGAGAAATGGTACCAGGAGGAAGATTTGCGATCGCACATGGTCAAATGGACGAAAGCGAGTTAGAATCAACCATGCTGACTTTCGGCAATAATGATGCTGATATCCTTGTTTGTACGACAATTATTGAATCTGGTTTAGATATTCCGCGAGTTAATACAATCTTAATAGAAGACGCGCACCGTTTTGGTCTATCTCAATTATATCAATTACGGGGTCGGGTAGGACGGGCAGGAATACAGGCGCACGCATGGTTATTTTATCCTAAACAAAGAGAATTATCCGATGCCGCTAGACAAAGATTAAGAGCAATTCAAGAATTTACACAACTTGGTTCTGGATATCAATTAGCCATGCGAGATATGGAAATTCGCGGTGTGGGAAACTTGCTAGGTGCAGAACAATCTGGTCAAATGGATGTGATTGGCTTTGATTTGTATATGGAAATGTTAGAAGAAGCAATTCGAGAAATTAGAGGTCAAGAAATACCCAAAGTTGAAGATACTCAAATTGATCTGAATCTCACCGCATTTATCCCTGCTACCTACATTCCCGATCTTGATCAAAAAATGAGTGCTTATCGGGCTGTAGCCACAGTAAAATCAAAATATGAACTCAAACAAATTGCTGCGGAATGGACAGATAGATATGGAACTATACCCGTACCTGCAAATCAACTATTGCGAGTTATGGAACTCAAGCAATTAGCTAAAAATCTGGGATTTAGCCGCATTAAACCAGAGAATAAACAGCACATTGTTTTAGAAACCCCAATGGAAGAACCCGCTTGGAATCTCTTAGCCGAAAATCTCACTCCCACCATGAAAGCCAGGTTTGTTTATTCTCCTGGTAAGGTAACAGCAAGAGGTTTAGGAGTCTTTAAAGCAGACCAACAATTGCAAACTTTAATTGATACTTTTATGAAAATGCAAGGGGCAATTTCGGAGACCGCTGGAGTCTAATTTTGTCGGTTGGGTGAAGCAACAGCCCAACTCAACAAAAGTATTAATCATGTTGGGTTTCCTGACTTCAACCCAACCTGCATCTGGGAGAATATCATCGAAAAAGTAACTGCAATGGGTGAGGAGGGAATCGAACCCGCAACCAATTGATTAAGAGTCAACTGCTCTACCGTTGAGCTACTCACCCGCTTATCAGGTTATGATATCAGACTTTTGACTTTCGCGCTAGTGTTGCGGCTAAAAAACTGGCTACAGGGGAAATTGCATGATCAAAGTGATGCGATTGTTGATACTTGTAACATGAATTGACCCATTTAAACGCTGTACTATTGTTTTGACTAATGCCAATTCTAAGCCAGTGTTCTGTACTTGCCAGGGGGAATGTTTGGGAATGCGGTAAAATGGCTGAAAAACTTGTGACAGTTCATTGTGAGGAATCTCCACACCAGAAATACTGATTTTTAACTCTACTGTGTCTGCATTCAAATCGGCGGTAAGTGTAATTGATTCACCTGCGGAAGCGCATTGACAAGCTTGGTTGAGTAGTAGGGTAATAATTTTTTCTAAATCGGTGATATCTGTGGATAAATGGGGTATTTCTGTGGAGATATCTAGGTGTAACTGTTGTTGTTGACAATTGGTAACATCTCGAAAAGATTCAACAATAGGAAATAACCAAGTTGAAAAATCAATAGTAATTAAAGTAGGAGGTTCGGGATGGGTTTTCAGATATGCAAAGGTAAGAAGATCGTTAAGTAATTTATCTTCGCGTCCACATTCATGATGGAGAATTTGTAATAGTTGGGATACTATTTCTATATCTACAATCCCGACTGGTGTTATGAGACTTTCTAAGGTTTGTACGGCAAGATTAATATTAGTAATGGGTGTACGTAATTCTTGGGCAAGATGTCTGATAAATTCGTGGTGATGATGTTGTCGATTTTCAATTTCTTGAACTTGGGCTGTGGTTTTGGTGTAGAGTTGAGATTGACGAATGGCGATCGCACATTGATTAGCTATTTGCTGTAAAAAAGATATTTCTAATTCTCCAAATTTTGCCTCTGTCTGCCGAATTAGCCAAATATTGCCCAAAACACCTCGATGATCAAAAATTGGGCAAGCCAATTGACTCATCATTTGTAAGCCAGAATCATGTCCGGGAACAATTTCTATAGATTGCCAAATTTGTTTTTGCAAGAGAGATTGATAAATTTGGGGAAAATCAGCAGTTTTTGTGGTTAAACCTTGAAAATGGGGTAAACTAACACTATATTCGTAGGTAACTGTAGCAGCAGTCAAACAGGGATTATAAAGTTTAATTTGACAGCGATTAAGTTGTAATAAATCAACTAATTCTTGAGTAATAATTGTTAATATTTCGCGCTCATCTAGACTATCGCGGATGTGTTCAGTAATATGTTGCAGCAACCCTTGAAATTTCTGAATTTGCTGTATTTTTTGAATATTTTCCTGTCTTTCCAACTCTAATTGAATTTGTAAATATTCTACCTGCTGTTGTAATTGGGCAACGGATGTATCTACACCCAATTGCATAGATACTTCTGAACAAAATATGGATGGAGATGGTAATTGCGTCCATTTGGGGATGGATTTAACTTGATTTAGATTCATGCAATAGTTTAGGAAAGAAATAATGGATAATTGATCATCGGGGAAGAGGTACGTGGAAAGAATACTTACTCATGACTGATTTTCCCATCTGCCTATTACCTATTCCTCAACGAATAAATGACATGAGTATGAGAGAGCATACCAAATATTGTGTATTGCTGATAACAACCCTTGTGACGGTTTGT
The DNA here is from genome assembly GCF_015207875.1 of Dolichospermum sp. LEGE 00240. Lineage (GTDB taxonomy): Bacteria > Cyanobacteriota > Cyanobacteriia > Cyanobacteriales > Nostocaceae > Dolichospermum > Dolichospermum gracile. The sequence goes on along the minus strand of NZ_JADEVZ010000023.1, from coordinate 36,449 downwards.
AAACAGGTACGTTAAGTTACAGCTAATTCCATGATCCTATTCTACTGCATGAACTTCTCCACTTATATGACTAACAATTCAGATTTTCGGATTGAAAAAGACTCGATGGGCGATCGCCAAATTGCCAATAACGTATATTATGGGATTCAAACCCAAAGGGCGATTGAAAATTTCCCCATTAGCGGTATTAAACCTTTATCCACTTACATAGATGCTGGTTTATATATTAAAAAGGCCGCCGCTATTGTCAACGGAGAATTAGATTGTATTCCCGCAGATATCAGCAAGGCTATTATTCAAGCTACTGATGAAATTTTAGCAGGTGCATTGCGAGATCAATTTGTCGTTGATGTTTATCAAGCTGGTGCGGGAACTTCTCACCACATGAATATTAACGAAGTTTTGGCAAATCGGGCTTTAGAAATTCTCGGTGATCAAAAAGGTAATTACAAACTCGTTAGCCCCAATGATCATGTAAACTACGGACAGTCTACCAATGATGTCATCCCTACAGCTATTCGCATTGGTGGCTTATTGGCACTTTCTCGCACTTTACAACCAGCTTTAGAACAAGCAATTTCGGCTTTAGAAGCCAAAGCTACAGAATTTCAAGATATCGTCAAATCGGGGAGAACTCACCTTCAAGACGCTGTACCCGTGCGATTAGGGGATAATTTCCGGGCTTGGGCGCAAATTCTCTCAGAACACCAAAATCGGCTTTACATTGCTGCTGGGGATTTAATGGTGTTGGGCTTAGGTGGTAGTGCGGCGGGAACAGGTATGAATACTCACCCAGAATATCGGCAAAGAGTTGTGGATATCCTGTCGCAATTATTGGAATTTCCCCTAGAACCAGCACCCCATTTAATGGCTGCTATGCAAAGTATGGGGGCTTTTGTGAATGTTTCTGGGGCGTTGCGGAATTTAGCCCAGGATTTGGTGAAAATATCCCACGATTTGCGGTTAATGGATTCTGGACCCAAAACCGGATTTAAGGAAATTCAACTTCCACCTGTGCAACCAGGTTCTTCCATTATGCCCGGAAAATATAATCCTGTGATGGCAGAGATGACATCAATGGTATGTTTTCAGGTAATGGGATATGATAATGCGATCGCTCTTGCCGCCCAAGCTGGACAATTAGAATTAAACGTAATGATGCCCCTCATTGCCTATAATTTAATTCACAGCATTGAGATTTTAGGTAACACAATTTCGGCTTTAACCACAAGCTGTATTCAAGGAATTACTGCCAACAAAGAACGTTGTTTAGCTTATGCTGAAGGCAGTTTAGCATTAGTCACCGCTTTAAATACCCATATTGGTTATTTGAATGCTGCGGCTGTAGCTAAGGAATCCCTAGAAACAGGTAAATCTTTACGGCAAATAGTTCTCGAAAAAGGTTTAATGACAGAATCAGAATTAGCAACTGTGTTAGATTTAGACCAAATGAGTGCAATAGTACCTTTAACGTAAACACAAGATCCCCGACTTCTTAAAGAAGTCGGGGATCTGATAAAATAAGATTACTCTAATAGGTCAGAGTTATGAAAACCATCACCGATTTAAAACAACTCTACGAACTTGATGATTCTCAATGGCTAGAAGAAACAATCAAATTACTGAAAAATCACAAATTTCAAGAATTAGACTTAGAGAATTTAATTTGGGAGTTAGAAGATTTGGGAAAAAGAGATAAAAATGCCGTAGCCAGCCTTCTAGAACAGATTATCCGTCATTTATTATTACTTCAATATTGGACAAGTGAATCTGAAAATAATACAGTTCACTGGCAAGGAGAAATTTATACTTTTAGAACTCAATTAAATCGCAGAATTACGACTAATCTTCGCAATTATTTAGAATCAGAATTGGATTCTATTTACAAAGATGCGTTAGGATTTGTAAAAATCAAAACTCAAAATTCCGTAAATTTTCCATCAGGATGTCCTTACTCACTCAACCAACTTCTTGATATTGACTAAGTAGGTTGGCGTTGAAAATTGTCGTTATGGCAAGGCAAAAGGCAAGAGGCAAGAGTGAAGAGGGTTTGGGCGATTTTACGTTTCTTTACACAGTTTGGTTTTATTGTGTTCACCTACTTATCTGTACTATTAAGAAATATAAATTAATTGTAAAAAATAGCCTAACTTCCTTGTGAACATAGGCTTTTAGGGAATTTTTTATTATTTATTAGCCAAGGCTTGACATTACTTATGGTAAATACTACCATAAATGAAGAGACATTCTTGCTAGAGGCATCTCAGATGACAACTTTCCTAGATATAGACTATGAAAGGAAAAATTCCGAATTAAATCTCAGTTGTGAGGATTACAGCTTACTAACAGACCTTTATCAGCTAACAATGACAGCTTGTTATGTTGGTGAAGGTATAGAACAGAAGCAAGCGAGTTTTGAATTGTTTGTCAGAAGCTTACCTGATGGTTTTGGCTATTTAATAGCTATGGGTTTAGCCCAAGCTTTGGAATATTTGACTAAATTCCGGTTTAATGACAGTCAAATTGCTGATTTGCAGTCAACGGGAACTTTTACCCACGCAAATGAGCGTTTTTGGCAGCTTTTGCGGGAAGGTTGCTTCACTGGAGATGTGTGGGCAGTTGCGGAAGGAACAGCGATATTTGCCAATGAACCTATACTGCGAATAGAAGCACCCTTATGGCAAGCGCAAATAGTAGAGACATATCTTTTAAATACTCTGAATTATCAAACTCTAATTGCCACCAAAGCCGCAAGATTAAGGGATATAGCGGGAGAAAAAGCCACACTTCTAGAATTTGGTACACGCAGGGCTTTTAGTCCTCAAGCCTCTTTATGGGCAGCACGGGCGGCTTTGGCAGGTGGTTTAGATGGTACTTCCAATGTGTTAGCGGCGCTACAGCTAGGACAAAAACCAAGTGGGACAATGGCACACGCTTTAGTTATGGCTTTATCAGCTTTAGAAGGGAGTGAAGAACAGGCTTTTACGGCATTTCATCAATATTTTCCCGGTGCGTCATTACTAATTGATACCTATGATACCGTTGCTGCGGCGGAGAAATTAGCAGAAAAAGTCAATTCTGGAAAATTAGAATTATCTGGAGTCAGGTTAGATTCTGGGGATTTAGTTAGTTTATCAAAACAAGTGCGATCGCTCTTACCGAATATATCAATATTCGCCAGTGGTGATTTAGATGAATGGGAAATTAGCCGACTCAAGCAAGAAGGGGCAGAAATTGATAGTTATGGATTAGGCACAAAATTAGTTACAGGTCAACCTGTGAATGGAGTTTATAAACTTGTAGATATTGATGGAATTCCCGTCATGAAAGAATCAAACAGAAATTGACAAATAAAACGAAAAGAAGAGATAAATTAATATAATTTCTCTTACCTCTGCGCCCTCTGCGTCTCTGTGGTTCGTTTAAATTACTCTAAAAATTGCAAAAAAGCAGAATCAAAAATCATGAAAATTGCTTTATTTGGTACAAGTGCTGACCCGCCAACTGCTGGACATTTAATAATTCTCAAATGGTTATCTGAACGTTATGATTGGGTAGCTGTATGGGCGGCGGATAATCCTCTAAAATCCCAACAAACCCCTTTACCGCACAGGGCAGCAATGTTAGAACTGTTAATTAAAGATATCAATGTTGCTAACCAAAATATTGCCTTAGAACAAGATTTGAGTAGTTGGAAAACTCTAGAAACTGTAGGTAAAGCAAAATTAAAATGGGGAGAAGATATTGAATATACCTTAGTAATTGGGGCTGATTTAGTCAATCAATTGCCGCGCTGGTATCATATTGAAGATCTATTACAACAAGTGCAATTACTGGTAATTCCCAGACCAGGATATATAATAGATGATTCTAGTTTAGAAAAAGTTAAACAAATCGGAGGAAAAATTAAAATTGCAAATTTAATTGGTTTAGATGTTTCCTCTACCGCTTTTCGTGAACAAGGAGATATTAATACTCTCACACCTCCCGTCATTGCCTATATTCATCAACAGCATTTGTACGAATGCCAATACGTAACCAAAAAAAGATTCTAAACTCCATAAATCAACAACCTTTAGCTGACTTTAAAGTTGGTGTTGATAATGTGATTTTTTCTGTAGATACTGCTCAAAATCGGTTGTTAGTTCTCTTAGTCATGCGACAGCAAGAACCATTTTTAAATGATTGGAGTCTTCCTGGTACGTTAGTTCGTCAAGGAGAATCTTTAGAAGATGCTGCTTATCGGATTATGGCTGAGAAAATAAAGGTAAATAATCTCTATTTAGAACAACTTTATACTTTTGGTGGTCCAAACCGTGACCCCAGAGAAAAAATTGATAGCTATGGAGTCCGTTATTTATCAGTTAGTTACTTTGCTTTAGTCAGATTTGAAGAAGCAGAATTAATTGCCGATAAAGTAGCGGGTATTGCTTGGTATCCCGTCAAACAATTACCACAATTAGCATTTGACCATAATGAGATTATTACCTATGGACATAGAAGATTAAAAAACAAATTAGAATATAGTCCTATAGCTTTTGAAGTCTTACCAGAAACTTTTACTTTAAACGATTTGTATCAACTATACACTACAGTTTTAGGAGAATGTTTTGCCGATTATTCTAATTTTCGAGCGCGGTTACTCAAATTGGGCTTTTTATCGGATACTGGCATTAAAGTATCACGAGGTGCGGGTCGTCCTGCAAGTTTGTATAGGTTTGATAAAGATGCTTTTGCACCATTTAAAGATAAACCTTTGGTGTTTATTTAAGGAATAATAGTTGAACGCAGATGAACGCAAATAGACGCAGATAAATTATGAAAATCGCTATCGCTCAAATTAATCCTATTATTGGTGATTTACTAGGAAATACTCAAAAAATCCTGGAAATGTCACAACAAGCAGCATCAGAAAATGTTCGTTTATTATTAACACCTGAATTATCTATTTGTGGGTATCCACCAAGGGATTTATTATTAAATCCTAGTTTTGTGGAATCAATAGATAAAACATTGCAAAAATTAGCTGAAGATTTACCCGCAAATTTAGCTGTATTGGTGGGAATTGTGGTTAAAAATTCCCCAGCACATATTACTGGGGGTAAAAATTTATTTAATAGTATGGCTTTATTAGAAAATGGCAAAATCCAGCAATTTTTTCATAAAAGGCTATTACCAACTTACGATGTTTTTGATGAGAAACGCTATTTTGAACCAGGACTACAAGCCAGTTCTTTTAAATTAGATAATCTTCATATTGGTGTGACAATTTGTGAAGATTTATGGAATGATGAAGAATTTTGGGGTAAGCGGAGTTACGCAGTTAATCCCATTGCTGATTTAGCAAATTTAGGAGTTGATTTAATTGTGAATTTATCTGCTTCACCCTACACTGTTGGTAAACAACATCTGCGAGAAGCGATGTTAAAACATAGTGCAGTTAATTTTCAACAACCAATTATTTATACAAACCAAGTTGGCGGAAATGATGATTTGATTTTTGATGGACGGAGTTTTGCTTTAAATAAACAAGGTGAAATTGTTTGTCGTGCTAAAGGTTTTGTATCTGATTTTTTGACCGTTGAATTTAATGCCGATAAACAGGATTTACAATTAGGTCATATTTCCCCCATTGATGAATCTGAAGATGAGGAAATTTGGAATGCTTTAGTTTTAGGAGTTAAAGATTATGTGGGTAAATGTCGCTTTTCTAAAGTATTGTTAGGTTTAAGTGGGGGAGTTGATTCTGCTTTAGTGGCTGCCATTGCGACTGCGGCATTAGGAAAAGAAAATGTGATTGGTGTGTTAATGCCTTCTCCCTATAGTTCAGAACATTCTATTAGTGATGCTTTAGCATTAGCAGCCAATTTAGATATTCAAACTCAGATTTTACCCATTGGGGAATTAATGGAAAGTTTTGATAAATCTCTTGGTGAGTTATTTGCTGGAACAGAATTTGGGATTGCGGAAGAAAATCTCCAATCTCGCATTCGTGGTAATTTATTAATGGCAATTTCTAATAAGTTCGGTTATTTGCTTTTATCTACTGGTAATAAATCGGAAATGGCCGTTGGTTATTGTACCCTTTATGGTGATATGAATGGCGGTTTATCGGTGATTGCTGATGTTCCTAAAACCCGCGTTTATTCCCTCTGTCAATGGTTAAATTCCCATCAACAAAAAGAAGTTATTCCCGAAAATATTCTCACCAAAGCACCCAGCGCGGAACTTAAACCGGGTCAAGTTGACCAAGATTCCCTACCACCTTATGAAATTTTAGATGATATTCTCGACCGTTTGCTTCATCAACATCAATCAGCAGCAGCGATTGTTACCGCAGGTCATGACCCGGCAATTGTGGATAGGGTATTACAATTATTATCCCGTGCGGAATTTAAACGCCGACAAGCTGCACCGGGATTAAAAATCACTGACCGCGCTTTTGGGACTGGTTGGAGAATGCCTATTGCTAGTAGTTGGTCTGCTTTGCGGAATATATAGGACTTTATTTTTACTGGAGTTTTTTTAACAAACCACTCCAGGCACAGAGTTCACAGAGGAAGAAAAAGGAGGATAAATATATATCTATAGGGTGGTTGCATTTGATTTAGGAGAGGTGATAATCCTTATTTTAGCGACTATTTGCCTAAAAAAGAAATTTTTTTGTTTAGGTATGGCTAAAAGATCAAATTGATATAACATAGAAATGTAGATTTATAGAGGGTATTAACAATGGTAGTCAACCGTATTGAGGCGTTCCAAAAAGCATTTCGTAATTTACAATTACAACCTTTAATCACAGAAGAAGAAATTGAAAGGTTTCAAGTTCCTTATGGTCATGATTTAATTGATAAATTAGAGCATCTAATTTTAGATAGTGATGATAATACCAATCAATTATTTTTTGCTGGACATCGTGGTTGTGGTAAATCTACATTGTTAGCAGAATTTGCCAGAGAATTTGATCATAATTATCTGACTATCTTTTTTTCTATCTCTGATTTAATTGAAGCTACTGCTATCAATCACATTAATATTCTTTTTGCTATCGCTGTGCAAATTATGGATAAAGCAGAGAAAGAAAATATTCAGATTGATAGCCAGAAAAAACAAGAATTATTTAATTGGTTTCAAGATAGAACACAGATTGAAGAAAGTAAAATCGGTGCTGAATTGGAAGTAGGTTTTGGTTTTTGGAGTCTCCTCAAAAGTAAATTAAAGGCTGAAGCAAGTATCCGCGAAGTCATAGAAACTAAATTTAAACGTGATTTTCGAGATTTAATTAATACTCTCAATCTGATTGCTCTGGAAGTTTCTTTAGCTTGTAAAAAAGAGATTGTGGTTATTATTGATGATTTAGATAAACTCGATTTAGCATCTATTAAAAGTATTTTTCAAGATAATATCAAAGTTCTTTTACAACCTAGTTTCTTTGTTGTTTATACCCTTCCTATTGCGACGATTCGTGATGGTGTGTTGAAAAAACATATCGAAACTGAAACGAATAATTCTATTTTTGTAATGCCAGTTTTAAAGGTTTATCCTAAAGGTGAAAGTCACAAAAATGAAGCTCAACCTGTTACTGAAACAATAGATAAATTACAGAATATTTTGCAAAAACGCATTGATGATACTTTATTAGCAGATGATGTTTTGCTGAAAATTACTTTATCTAGTGGTGGTGTGATTCGAGAATTGGTTCGCATTGCTCAAAAATGTTGTAGTTTGGTATTAGTACAGTTACGACAAAAAGCAAGAAAAGGAGAATCAATTGATAATGTGCAAATTGATGAGATGATTTTGCAGGAAGCTCTTGATTCTTTGCGAAATGATATGACAATTACTCTGAGCAAAACTGACCGGGAGATTTTACAGCAAACATATACTGATTATCGTCCTGATGATCCTAAACAGCAAGAGTTTCTTGATTTGCTTCACAATGTTTATGTGATTGAATATAAAAATACTGAAAGTTGGTATGATTTACATCCTTTGATAATTCAACAGTTAAAGTTAGAAAATTTAATTTAATGAATAACTTAACTAATCAATCTATTATCAACGCAAATGAACAAACTTACCTGAGTTTGTTAGTTTCTCTTGAAGCTGGAATTGGAATGCTACAGATTTTTATTGCTGTGTGTGATGCAGATAGACAGCGGGAAAATATTATAGCTAATTATGAGCAGGAATTAGCACCGAATTACAATATTTATCGGGTTTATCTTGATAGTCAAGAACCGAGTTTAAAGCAAGCCATCACAAAACAAGTTACATTAACAGAAAATGCCATAGCTATAGTATTAGGTGCAGAAAAGTTAGGATCATTTAATCAAAATGAATCTTTGAAAAAGTTTTTTGGTTATTTGCAATGGACGCGAGAAGCATTGCGAGAACTCAAAATGCCAATTATTCTATGGATACCATCACGCATTTATGATCAAATCCCTAAGCAAGCACCTGATTTCTGGAGTTGGCGTAATGGGGTATTTCATTTTCAACCTGAACCGTCTTTGGTTCAAGGTGATTTATCAATTAATCAAAGTCGTGGTATTATTCAAGATAATCAATCAAGTTCTGTTTTTTCACCAGAACAATTAGAAGCATCTTTAGCAGAAGCTATTCAGCAATGGGGAGCAAATAGTAATAAGACAGAAGTTCTCTACAGTCAGTTAGGTACTTTGTATGCTGAACGAGTAGAATCAGCAAAATCTACAGATAGACAAAAAGAATTAACTTTAGCTCAAGAATATCTTAAGCAATCAATAGTTTTACAAACTAAATTTCAAAAACTAGAAGCTCTTGCTACTAGCTTAAACAATTTAGCAAGTCTTTACGATAGCCAAGGAAGATACAGTGAAGCAGAACCTCTCTACCTTGATGCTTTAGAAATGAGAAAGCGGCTATTTACAGGCGACCATCCTAATATTGCTTCTAGCTTGAACAATTTAGCAAGTCTTTACGATAGCCAAGGAAGATACAGTGAAGCAGAACCTCTCTACCTTGATGCTTTAGAAATGATAAAGCGGCTATTTACAGGCGACCATCCTGATGTTGCTACTAGCTTAAACAATTTAGCAAGTCTTTACGATAGCCAAGGAAGATACAGTGAAGCAGAACCTCTCTACCTTGATGCTTTAGAAATGAGAAAGCGGCTATTTACAGGCGACCATCCTAATATTGCTTCTAGCTTGAACAATTTAGCAAGTCTTTACGATAGCCAAGGAAGATACAGTGAAGCAGAACCTCTCTACCTTGATGCTTTAGAAATGATAAAGCGGCTATTTACAGGCGACCATCCTGATGTTGCTACTAGCTTAAACAATTTAGCAAGTCTTTACGATAGCCAAGGAAGATACAGTGAAGCAGAACCTCTCTACCTTGATGCTTTAGAAATGAGAAAGCGGCTATTTACAGGCGACCATCCTAATATTGCTTCTAGCTTGAACAATTTAGCAATTCTTTACGATAGCCAAGGAAGATACAGTGAAGCAGAACCTCTCTACCTTGATGCTTTAGAAATGACAAAGCGGCTATTTACAGGTGACCATCCTAATATTGCTTCTAGCTTGAACAATTTAGCAAGTCTTTACGATAGCCAAGGAAGATACAGTGAAGCAGAACCTCTCTACCTTGATGCTTTAGAAATGACAAAGCGGCTATTTACAGGCGACCATCCTGCTGTTGCTAATAGCTTGAACAATTTAGCAAGTCTTTACGATAGCCAAGGAAGATACAGTGAAGCAGAACCTCTCTACCTTGATGCTTTAGAAATGACAAAGCGGCTATTTACAGGTGACCATCCTAATATTGCTTCTAGCTTGAACAATTTAGCAAGTCTTTACGATAGCCAAGGAAGATACAGTGAAGCAGAACCTCTCTACCTTGATGCTTTAGAAATGACAAAGCGGCTATTTACAGGCGACCATCCTGCTGTTGCTAATAGCTTGAACAATTTAGCAAGTCTTTACGATAGCCAAGGAAGATACAGTGAAGCAGAACCTCTCTACCTTGATGCTTTAGAAATGACAAAGCGGCTATTTACAGGTGACCATCCTAATATTGCTTCTAGCTTGAACAATTTAGCAAGTCTTTACGATAGCCAAGGAAGATACAGTGAAGCAGAACCTCTCTACCTTGATGCTTTAGAAATAAAAAAGGTAACCGTTCACGGGGGGTACAAAAAACGCTCTATATGAGATTCCACGAAAACAGCATGAAAAACGTTATAGATTTGATTTTTTTAGGTCATTTAAAATTTGCAAAATCTCTATATCGGTTTGCAAATCGTTTTCTAGCCAATTTAAGAACCATTCGTTAATATGTCAAGTTGCCTGAAAAACCCAACAGACAAAGCTTTTAGGTTTTTTAATAAATTCTCACCCCCTGTGAACGGTTACAGTAATTGGACAAAAATATTTACAGTCATTGCGAGCGAAGAGAAGCAATCACAACCGTTGCGATTGCTTCATTTCACTTCGTTCCATATGGCTAACGCCACGCTACGCTAACGCAATGACATTGTGTAATTAATTCTGTCTCACTACTTATTGCTTAATAACTAAGTTCGTTCTCCTGGGATTAATTTCTTCTACATTTTTTCTACAATTTGATGGAACAATTTCTCCGATTTTCTTGCTACCCTCAAAGTAGAGTTCCAGTTCCAAACAACAAGGTGGTAAAAGATCAGCCGCCGTGTTGTATTAATCAAACTCCTCAGAAATAGGGAGTATGGGAGGGGAAATATGCTCAATGTTGTGCGTCATAGTCAAATTATCGGTTCAATAGCCATAGATAGCTCGACATCTGCTCGTTTTGCTGAGTTAGAAGAAGTCTGGCTGGATGATTCCGGGCGTATTGCCTATTTTTCGGGTGAGGAAGCTTATTTGCCAGTACAGGGAATTGCTGGAATAAGTATGGGTGCGGTGTCAATTTATGATCATCCAGTGCCAGACATTCCAGACAATCTTCACCGCTTGGATCGAATTACGGTTGAATCTGCGCTGGGTGAAACTCAGGGTTGGGTGGAAGATTTTTTATTTGATTGGCAAACTGGAGAAATCGCAGTTCCTTTTGGTGGACGTGCAGTTCTGTATCCCGAAGATATCGAGGAAATTAGCACCAATAAACTAATTATCCGCGAAGATGTTCAAGGCCAACTTCAAGGAGAATCAGAAGGATTGCAGGGTTTCCTCAGTGAGAAATCTCAACAAGTACAACATCTTGTACATATTATAGGCGTTGGCGTAGCCTGCCGAAGGCATCGCCTACATCATCTCATTTCCCCCAACGATAAACCCGAAGTTGTCCGGGTCAAAATTAAAGAAGTTAGCGACGAAGTGGCAGCTTCTACTGATCATCCACATCACGCCTTAGAAGAGGCTACGGAGTTTTTGCAAGAACAATGGCAGAGTTTGCAACAGAGTATTTCCCGTGGGACTGAGCGCACAAAATCGGCTTTAGATGCAGCTTGGCAACAAATCACTAAATAACGTCGTGTCCACAGCCCCACCTGTCAATAACAAGAGGTATAAAATATGGTGCAAAGATTTCGTAATCGGACGCAAGCGGGTAAACTCTTAGCTGGCCAGTTAACAGAGTATGCCAATTGTCCAGATGTTTTAGTATTGGGGCTTCCCCGTGGTGGTGTACCTGTAGCTTATGAGGTGGCAAAGGAACTTGATGCCCCATTAGATGTCTGCTTGGTGCGGAAACTCGGTGTACCTGGACACACAGAACTTGCCATGGGTGCGATCGCCACCGGAGGGGTGCGTGTAATTAATGAGAATGTCGTTGATTGGTTGCGGATTTCCCCAGAAACTATTAATCAAGTAGCAGCTATCGAAATGCGGGAATTAGACCGCCGTAGCCATAGCTATCGGGGTAATCTTTCCCTACCAAAAGTTAAAAATCATACTATTATTTTAGTTGATGATGGCATTGCTACGGGTGCTACTATCCGAGCAGCGATCGCGACATTAAAAAAGCAACAGCCCCGTAAACTGGTGGTTGCAGTTCCAGTTGCAGCAGCATCTACCTGTGAAGAACTGCAAGCAGAAGTAGATCAAGTCGTGTGCTTAATGATGCCAAATGATTTGTGTGCCATCGGTATTTGGTACGAAGATTTTCAGCAAACAACCGACACAGAGGTATGTGAACTGTTGACAAGGCGAAAATTACTGGTAGCTAATAATTCGTAAATGGAGGTTGAGGTTATGGATAGAACATTAGCACAGCACCCCCAAGAACATCTGGTGTCAGTGACAGCAGGTAAGGTTAACTTAGAGGGGAATTTGATGATTCCTAATGGTGCTATGGGTGTAGTATTGTTTGCTCATGGCAGTGGTAGCAGCCGTCATAGTCCTCGTAATCGCTATGCTGCCGGAGTCTTACAACAGGCGGGACTAGCAACTTTATTAATTGATTTGCTCACTGCTGAAGAAGAAGAAATTGATTTGCGAACCAGACATTTACGCTTTGATATTGGTTTATTAGCATCCCGGTTAGTTGGGGCGACAGATTGGCTAGTACATAACCCAGATACTTGTAACCTCAAAGTAGGTTACTTTGGTGCTAGTACAGGAGCAGGTGCAGCCCTGGTTGCCGCCGCAGAACGTCCAGGGTCAGTACAAGCTATTGTTTCCCGTGGTGGACGACCTGATTTAGCGGGTTCAGCATTATCTCATGTCAAAGCACCAACGCTGCTCATTGTTGGCGGTTACGATACGCCCGTAATAGCAATGAATGAGGATGCACTGGCACAGTTGCACTCAGTCAAACGGCTGGAGATTATTCCTAGAGCCACCCATTTATTTGAAGAACCAGGTAAATTAGCAGCAGTAGCACAACTGGCGAGTGAATGGTTTACGCACTACCTCGGGTAAAAGTCTATTATTAAAGAAATATCAATTAAGCGTAATTTTTATGGCTCTGGATGAAACTCCCAATCACACCCATTCTACTAATCCTTTACTTAACCTCAATTATGAACCAGCCCTAGAATCTTTAGGTAATGATTACTATGATCAGGTTGTCGCGGAAGAATTTCCCCAACTTATGTTACGCTGGCGCAATGACGCACTACTACCACGCTTAGGAGTTGCTCCCCAAGTAGTTAAAGACGAAGATTTTATTAACGCTTTTGGTAAATTTGAGGGACGAGAACCCCTGTTAGCGCTACGTTATCACGGTTATCAATTTGGACAATATAATTCCCAATTAGGTGACGGTAGAGGCTTTCTCTATGGACAAGTGCGGGGGATTGATGGGGAATTATACGATTTTGGTACAAAAGGTTCGGGAAGAACTCCCTACTCCCGTGGTGGTGACGGAATGTTAACCCTTAAAGGGGGAGTGCGGGAAGTTCTCGCCGCTGAAGCACTTCATCGTTTAGGAGTTCGTACTTCTCGCTGTCTGAGTATGATTGAAACGGGTTTAGGTTTGTGGCGCGGTGATGAACCTTCGCCAACTCGTTCTTCTGTCATGATTCGCATGAGTAAATCTCATATTCGTTTTGGTACTTTTGAACGATTAAACTATTTTAAAAGACCTGATTTAACTCAAAAGCTGTTAGATCATGTTATTGAACAGTATTATCCCCATTTGCAGGCTGAAAATGATAAGTATGCTTTATTTTATGCTGAATTAGTGCAGCGTGTTGCTGAATTAGTAGCCCAATGGATGGCTGCGGGTTTTTGTCATGCAGTTTTGAATACTGATAATATGTCCATTACCGGGGAAAGTTTTGACTATGGACCTTATGCGTTTATTCCTACTTACGATCTCCAATTTACGGCGGCATATTTTGACTATTATAAACGTTATTGTTACAGCCAGCAACCAGGGATTTGCAAGTTGAATTTAGAACTTTTGCAAGCACCTTTAAAGGCGATAATTGATCAAGGTGATTTGGATGCGGCTTTATCTAAGTTTGCTGAATATTACCAAGCTGAATATCGGGCTTTAATGTTGAGAAAATTGGGTTTTGAAAATTTACAGTTAGAGGAAGCTGATGAATTTGTGCGGTTAACTATTACCTTTTTACATGATAGTCAAGTTGGTTATCATCAATTCTTTGCTGATATAGCTGCTACCTTTTCTAGTAAATGGCGAGATGATCCAGCTTTCGTGATGAATGATTCAGAAATTATTCCCCCATTAGGAACATCAGCGACTTTTGATAATTGGTGTTTTCTTTATCATAAAATTCTCAATCATTTTGATCTTGAGCAAATGGATAAAATTGGTAAAACTCTAGCTGAATCTAATCCTAAAACAGCTTTATTAAGACCTGTAATTGAGTCCGTTTGGGAACGAATTACTGAGGATGATAATTGGCAACCTTTTTATGATTTAGTGGAAACACTCCAAACAGGAAAGTAATACAAAGACCCCACCCCTAACCCCCTCCCCGCAAGCGAGGAGGGGGCTAAAATTTAATTGGGGATCGTATCGTAACCCGCTCAATAAATAGGGACAGACTACCTGTTTGGGAACTATTTTACGCCATTTTAGGCTTTTCATGGAAGGATTTACCCTGGCTTATTGAGTGGTTACTGGGAATCTGATTTTTCCAAAACTATGATCAGCATTAATTTCAATTACTAAGTCAACTTCTGATGATTTGACTAAAGGATTAATGAATAATTCAGGATGTAAAGAACGCCAAAAATAATTCACAAATTCTTCTATTTGTGCGTCACTCATTCCTGATTTGCCAGCAGTAATCATTTGTCTTTCGGCTTGCTTGCGCCATGTTAATGAATAACGGTAATCTGTGGGGTAAAGAACTATTAAACTATCTAATTTTTTCCATAGTGGTAAATAACTTTTCAGTTGATGATTCATATCAGAGGCAAATTGTCTATCTGCGTCTGTAAGAATAGGTGGTGGTGGAGTCAATAATGCTTGGGGAGGAATTGGTTTTACACCCACAAACCAACCTTCAAACAGAACAATATCTATGGGATTTGTGATAATCTCAGAAGTAGTGCGATCGCCTGCACCCCCATGAGCAGATTTATCAAATCTAGGAACTATCACAGGACTCTTGCTTTGAGCAATCTGATCGAGTACACTGAAGGCTAGGTGAATATCGTGGGTTCCAGGCGGACCGCGCCAAACTAAACGGGAATCTTCCTGCATTAAAGCCAAGCGATCGCTATAAGTTTTGTACAAGTCGTCCAAAGACAAGCTTAATGTCCTGTATCCCAACTGCTGGAGAATCAACTTCAGTACCCCCGACATTGTGCTTTTGCCCGTGCCTTGTGCGCCTAAAATTCCCTGGATGAAAGGTTTCCCTAACTCTTGACGCTGTGCTGCAATTTTCATTCCCAAAGGTAGCCACACATCCCACAACACCTGCAACATTCCTTGAGGATCAGTTTTTAGGCTAGTTTGACAAAATTGACTAAAATCAGGGAAAACTAACTTCAGTAAATCCCCTCTGTTTTGGATAGCTTCGACCACATTCTCAGCAGTAATATTAAACACTTTAGCTCGCAAAGGATCTGCCAATGCTGCGGTTTGTGCTAATACTTGCCAGGATGTGTCCGTTGTCAAAATTTTACTTAGCCATTCACTACTCATAAAATTACGAACCCAGCTTAAAGGCTTCTAGGAATAGACTGTAGATAAAACCAACCTTGAGATAGTTGAGTGTTTCTACCCAAAATGCTTGCCGAGCAAAAAAATTACGACTGTAAAATATCCTACTGGTGATTTCAGTTAATAGCACTAAAAATCCAGCTACTACGATGTCTAATTCTGCTTTCTGTCCAGCGGTTGTTGATACTGCCGATCCCAAAAAAAAGCCGAACAGGAAACTAATGAGTAGTAATGATAACCGTCGCCAAGGATTGAGAAACCATTCACTCAAGCTTCTATAAATTGTTTCTAATAGGTTGTTCAGACGAGTATTTTGCATGAAGAAGGGAACAGGGAACAGGGAACAGGAAACAGGGAACAGGGAACAGGGAACGAGAATAATTACCAATTACTTGGGTTTAGCTGACAAAAAATCTTATTTCTATATCTATAATCATTATGAAAAACTGCCTCTATCGGTATCGTAACTTCATTATCGGTTTTTCTGTAGTAGGATTCATGGGGATCATCACTGGATGCCTGGATATGAGAATCTCCTTTGAGTCTACAAATCCAGAAAAAAATTCACCTATAGTTACAAACACGGTCAATAGTGCTGATGCAGTCAACCTAGATAGTACACCAAGTGAATCAGTAGAATCAAGTTCACAAAAAAATCAGTCTACGGTTGTAGCTTATCGGTTTGATTCAGATAGTAAAACCAAGACTGCTGGATCACTTCGTGTGAGCAACAAAACTACCCAACCCGTACGTCTAGCATTATTAGCTAGACAATCATCTCAAAAAAGCGCCACTGCGAATAAATCTAAATCTGGTATTCCGGCTCATTGGGATTTTGCTCCCCAAGAGGGAAATGAGAACGGGTTAATTTTATCCTTGCCTCAAGGTAATTTAAAGCTAGAGAAAGGTGATATTTTAGTGGCTTTTGCTCAAGATGGTTCTCGACGCTATTGGGGTCCCTATGTTGTGGGAGAAACTTCTTCTCCACAATGGAATCTTAAAACTCAAGAATGGCAGTTGGTGTTAAGGTAGGGGCGCAGGGCTTGCGCCCATTCAGGAGTCAGGAGTTTTTGGAATTTTGAATTGTCACCTATTGTATATTGGCAGGACATGATTACTGTGTCTTTAAGTATTAATTCATGAACATAAAATTTAGTATTAATCGTAACGTGGTTGATAAGTGGTTGAATAATTTAGAACAGCGTCCAGTCCTATTTGTGGCTGTGTCGTCTCTGTGGTTATTGGTGATTGGTTGGATAGCTTTTGGCTGGAATTTGGGGAATGTGGGCTTGATTGATGAAACTGAGCCGCTGTTTGCTGAAGCTTCCCGGCAAATGCTGGTAACTGGTGATTGGATTACGCCGTTTTTTAATGGTGAAACTCGCTTTGATAAACCCGCTTTAATTTATTGGTGTCAGGCGATCGCCTACTCTATTATGGGAGTAAATGAATGGGCTGCTCGTATCCCTTCAGCATTGGCAGCAATGGGTGTAATTGCTTTGGCGTTTTATACTGTGCAGTGGTATTTTGCCAGAAAAGACGAATTAGAACAAGTTACCAACTTGCCTCGACGTTACTTTACAGCCGCCATTGCCGCAGCCTTAATGGCACTCAACGCAGAAATGATTGTTTGGGGCAGAACTGGCGTTTCCGATATGTTACTTACTGGCTGTATCGGTTCAAGCTTGTTATGTTTCTTCCTGGGATATGCTCAAAATCAAGCTCCTATAGTCATTGCTAATTGGCGACTTCCCAATCAATGGTATTTAGCTTGTTATGTGTTAATTGCTGGGGCAATATTAACGAAGGGTCCGGTAGGGATTGTTTTACCCGGACTGATTATGATTGCTTTTGCCGTATATGTGGGGAAATTCTGGGAATTGTGGCGGGAAATGCGGCCGATTTTGGGCATGGGGATCGTTTTAGTTATCTCACTTCCCTGGTATGTTTTAGTAACTTGGCGCAACGGCTGGAATTTTATTAATGCCTTTTTTATCTATCACAATATAGACCGTTTCACCGAAGTCGTTAATGGTCATTCAGCCCCTTGGTATTTTTACTTTTTAGTCGTTTTGTTGGGGTTTGCACCTTATTCAGTGTACATCCCTGCGGCTCTAGTTAGAGTCAATCTTTTGCAGCGATCGCACTGGTTAAACCAAGAACGCTCTCAACAACTAGGTTTATTTACCTGTATATGGTTTCTGGGTGTGTTTGGATTTTTCACAATTTCCGTCACCAAACTGCCCAGCTATGTATTACCCTTAATGCCAGCAGCGGCAATGCTTGTGGCATTATTTTGGAGTGATCTTTTCCCCAGTTCACCTACTATTACCCCCACGCCTCCCAAATTTTTGCGCCTCAGTGCTTGGATAAACGTAGGATTCTTGACTATTCTGGCGATCGCTCTCTTTCATCTTACCCGAATTGCTGGACCTGATCCCGCTGCTCCTGAATTATATGTACAAATGGAGAAATCAGGCATCCTCAAATTTGGAGGCATAATTTGGTTACTATCTACAATCACCGCCGCCATTCTCATCTTAACTCACCGTTACCGACAGATCATCACCATTAACTTATTAGGATTTATCGCCTTTATTGCGATCGTTTTAATGCCTGCTGTTGCCATTATGGATCAACAGCGTCAACTCCCTCTCAGAGAATTATCCGCCCTCATTGTTGAATCAAAACAACCCAATGAAGAATTAATTATGGTTGGATTCAAAAAACCTACGGTGACTTTCTACACGCACAAAAATGTTAATTACATCAAATTTGCTCAACAAGCTCTTGAATATATTCAAAAGCAAGCATCCCAACCAACTAAACCACCATCATTATTACTCTTAGTTGAACAGGGAAAATTCCAAGAAATGGACCTACCACCAGACAATTACAAAAGTTTAGCCACCAAGGGCGCTTATCATCTGATTCGTGTTCCTTTAAGAACAGCCAAACCAGATAACTTGTCTTAAACTATGATTTTTTAATTGATGTGATTTCTGTGATGATTGATTATTGTTATCGTCACAATCAAATAAATCAAATAAATGATTTTTTTAATTGATGTGATTACCGTTATGCTTCATACAACTGGGTAGATTTAGAGCGAAGACAACTATGTTGGGCGCACTTGAAACGGGATTTTATTAAAATATCCGAGCGTAGTGGGGTAGATTATCTATATCAGAATTTAGATACTACAGTCTAATTATTAGCAAAATTTACGGGCGTATTACAATAAGCCCGCATTCCTTTCCAACCAATGGGAGTTTGTATCTATTATCAATCAAAATGGTGGGTTAATAACCCACTCGACAAAACTACACATTCAACGGCTTTTTTGTGATAACTGGCGTGTGACTATCACTATTTGCAATTGGTACAGGGGCAATGGTTTCCTTACCTGTAATTAATCTTGCGCCACGATTGCGGGTAAAATAACTCCACAACCATTGAATCATCACAACTAACTTATTATCAAATTCAATCAAGAAGTAGATATGAATAAATAACCAGACAAACCACGCCAAGAAACCTCTGAGTTTGATAAATCCTAAATCAACAACTGCGGCGTGTTGCCCAATCATTGCTAAACTACCTCTATCCACATATTTGAATTGGGGTAATGTTTCACCTTTCAACCGTTTTTGAATGAGTTTAGCCACATATTCGCCTTCTTGCATGGCGACTGGTGCAACTCCCGGTAAAGGTTTATCATTTTGATGGGCAAAATTTGCTAAGTCACCAACTACGAAAATGTTGGGAAATCCTTTAATACTTAGGTCTGGTTCAACCATAACACGACCAGCGCGATCGCTCTCAACTCCCGTCTTCTCTGTCAAAACTTTCCCCATAGGTGAGGCTTTTACACCCGCAGCCCACAACACGGTTTTTGCCGCAATTTCTTTAACTTCATCACCTTGCTTAATCGTCACAATATCATTTTCAATATGTGTTACCAAAGTTTTGGTTTGCACATCTACGCCCAAAGCCTTTAATGATGCTTCCGCTGTCTGGGATAATTCCGGGGCAAAAGGGGGAAGAATCCGATCTAAACCTTCTAACAATAAAACTCTGGTTTCTGAGGTGTCAATGTTGCGGAAATCTTCTGTCAGGGTTTTAGTTGCTAATTCAGCGATCGCTCCCGCCAATTCTACCCCAGTTGGACCACCACCAACAATTACAAAAGTTAACAAAGCTTGGCGTTTTACCGGATCACTTTCCTTTTCAGCGGCTTCAAATGCAAAAAATATCCGCCGACGCATCTCAATGGCATCTTCTACAGTCTTTAAACCCGGTGCAAATTCTTCCCAGTTATCCTTACCAAAATAGGAATGTTTTGCCCCTGTAGCCACAATTAAGGTATCGTAGGGGACAGATTCCTCGCCTACCATCACCTTTTGGGTGGTAGTGTCAATATCATTCACCTCACCCAACAGCACCTTTGTATTCTTGCTTTTGCTGAGGACAGCCCGCAAGGGAGAAGAAATATCCGCCGGGGATAAAGCACCTGTAGCGACCTGGTACAACAGCGGTTGAAAGAGATGAAAATTGCGTTTATCAATCAGGGTGATTTGCACATTGGCCTTAGCCATAGACTTAGCGGCGTACAATCCACCGAAACCACCACCAATAATCACGACTTGATGAACCGGTTTTTTGTCAGCTAGATCAACCATAAAAAATATTTCCTTCCATTACAGGGCTGTAACTATTCTTAACAAATTTGTATCAAAATTGTCACAATTATTTCTGTTTATTTTGAACTTCTTAAAAAAAAATAAAAGTAGCGGATTGAAAGGAGTCGGGAGTCAGAAGTCAGGAGTCAGAAGGAAGAAAAAGAGGAAGTTGGGTAATTGTAATTTTTATTTCCTGTTCCCTATTCCCTATTCCCTATTCCCTATTCCCTGTTCCCTATTCCCTATTCCCTATTCCCCAATTTGCGATACAATCATAAGTCTGCCAATTTCATGACAGCCTTTATAAACAGGAGATGCTTCTATGGCGCGTATGTATTATGATGAAGATGCTAACTTGGATCTTTTAGCAGGTAAAACAGTTGCTATTATTGGTTATGGTTCACAAGGTCATGCTCACGCGCTGAATCTCAAAGATAGCGGTGTAAACGTCATTGTCGGATTATATCCCGGCAGTAAGTCCACAGCCAAAGCTGAAGCTGCTGGCTTGACTGTAAAAAATGTTGCTGATGCGGCCATTGCTGCTGATTTCATCATGATTTTATTACCAGATGAAGTCCAAAAAACAATTTACAAAAACGAAATTGAACCAAATTTAGAAGCGGGGAACGTTTTAGCTTTTGCACATGGTTTTAATATCCATTTTGCACAGGTTGTACCTCCTGCTGATGTTGATGTCGTCATGGTTGCACCTAAAGGTCCTGGACATTTAGTGCGTCGTACTTATGAACAAGGACAAGGTGTACCTGCGTTATTTGCAGTTTATCAAGATGCCACTGGTCAGGCACGCGATCGCGCTATGGCTTATGCTAAAGGTGTTGGTGGTACACGCGCCGGTATTTTGGAAACTACTTTCCGGGAAGAAACCGAAACCGATTTGTTTGGGGAACAAGCAGTATTGTGTGGTGGTTTGAGTGCTTTAATCAAAGCCGGTTTTGAAACCTTAGTTGAAGCAGGTTATCAACCAGAACTCGCCTATTTTGAATGTCTGCACGAAGTCAAATTAATTGTTGATTTAGTCGTAGAAGGTGGTTTAGCTACCATGCGCGATAGTATTTCTAATACTGCCGAATATGGTGATTATACTCGTGGTCCTCGCGTTGTCACCGCCGAAACTAAAGCGGAAATGAAGAAAATCCTCAGCGAAATTCAATCTGGACAATTCGCGCGGGAATTTGTCTTGGAAAACCAAGCTGGTAAACCTGGTTTTACTGCTATGCGCCGTCAAGAAGCAGAACATCCTATTGAAGCAGTTGGTAAAGATTTACGCGCTATGTTTAGCTGGTTGAAGAAAGCGTAATTTTGGGTAAGTAGGTTACCATTGAAAATCGTCGTTATGGCAAGGCAAGAGGCAATCATGCAAGAGTGAAGAGGGTTTGGGCGATTTTACTTTTCTTTACACAGATTGGTTTTATTGTGTTCACCTACTTAATTGGTAATTGGTAATTCTTTACCTTTTACCAAATTCCTTTTCCCCCCGCCCTGTCATATCCCCAGGTGATTTTGCAATGCTTGACGCATTTCGCTGACGGGGACTGTTTCTTGTTGTAACCAGATTTTTAAGGCTGCTGCACCTTGTTGGACAAGCATTTCTAAACCATCAATAATAATTGCTCCTTGTTTTTCGGCTAGATGCAAAAATTTGGTGGGTTTAGGAATATAAATTAAATCATAGACAATGGCATCACCAGGCAAATAACCAATTTCTTGGCTAGTTAATGGCGATTCTTCCATATAAGGATACATCCCAATGGGGGTTGTATTTACTAATAAGTTAGCTTGGTGGAGTAGGTTCGGTAATTCTTGCCATTCATGCACCTGAAATTTATCTGCAAAGGGTGAATTTTGCCAACTTTGATGAAATGCTTGTAATTTCTGTAAATTCCGCCCGACAACATGAATTTCTACCAAACCGAGTTGAATACAACCAGCAACCACAGCCCTCGCAGCCCCACCATTCCCTAAAATTACCGCCTTTTTCTGACTCCAATCTTGATGATATGTTGTTTGTAATGGGGCAATAAATCCTTCCACGTCTGTATTTGTCCCCACCCATTTATCACCTTGACGAGTGACAGTGTTCACTGCACCGATAGCTTGGGCGACAGGAGAAATTTCGGATAATAAGGGTAATATTGCTTGTTTATGGGGAATTGTAATGCTAAACCCTACCATACCAATACTAGCAAACCCGGCGATCGCTCTCTCCAAATTCTCCGGTGCAATGGGAAAAGGCAAATACACATAATCTAATCCCAGTTTAGTTAAAGCCGCATTGTGCATCAATGGAGAAAGGGAATGTGACACAGGATGTCCAATGACTCCCAAAAGTTGTGTTTTTCCAGTAATCATTTTTATTTTTATTAGTTGTCAGTTGTTAGTGGTCAGTTGTCCGTTGTTAAATAATTTAATTTACAATTATTCACAGTAACTTAATATTTCTTGGCAATATGCAAACAAGTATCGCTTCCTCCACAAATCCGATTCCTGGTCAATATTGGCAATGGCGCGGACACAATGTATACTATGTTCAAGCAGGAGCAGCACAAGCCCAACGTCCACCCTTGCTATTGGTACATGGTTTTGGTGCTTCCACAGACCATTGGCGCAAGAATATCACAGAATTGAGTGCAGATTTCCAAGTATTTGCCATTGACCTGTTAGGATTTGGGCGTTCCGCAAAACCTAATTTACAGTATAGCGGTGACTTGTGGCGCGACCAACTCCATGATTTTATTAGTGAAATTATCGGTCAAAAGACCATTTTAGCAGGTAATTCTTTAGGTGGTTACGCTTGTTTATGCGTTGCTTCCCAACGTCCTGATAGTGCAGCAGGTGTAGTATTACTTAATAGTGCTGGGCCATTTTCCCAACCAGAAAATCAAATTCAACCTTCTATAAATCCTCTGCAAAAACTTTTGGGTAAACCTATTAAATGGGCTTTTAAACAACGTTTAGCGCAGTCTTTATTATTTCAATATACCCGCCAGAAGTGGGTAATTCGCCGCACATTAGAAAAAGTTTATCTGGATAAAAGTGCAATCACAGATCAATTAGTAGCAGAAATTCAACGTCCTGCTTATGATCCAGGGGCTTTAGATGTATTCATTTCTGTTTTTAGCAGTCCTCAAGGAGCCAAAGTTGACATCTTACTCAAACAATTAACTTGTCCTTTATTGTTATTATGGGGAGAAGCAGATCCTTGGATAAAAGCGAGAGAACGTTCCCAAAAATTCCATGAATATTATCCCCAACTAACCGAATATTTTCTCACAGCCGGTCATTGTCCCCATGACGAAATTCCTGAACAAGTAAATTCACATTTACGTGATTGGGTAATTAGTTTAAGCTGATCAGATCCCCGACTTCTTAGAGAAGTCCGGGATCTGACTCTTGCAATGTTCATAAATCAAATAGGATTGCTAGATAAAATTGGTATTACACTAAAGAGACATTAGCCATAACTAAACTGTATTGGCTTAAAACTGAGAATCTAAGCGATTGGCAAAGATTGCTACTAAAATCATCGGCAAGCCAACAACCAGACAAATTAACCATTGATTCCATGCCAATGGGGCTGTATAAAATAATTTATTCATCAAACCCCATTGGCTAAAAATTATCTGCAAAATAATAGTGCTGGCAATTCCCACATATATTGCCTTTTGATCGCCAATTTCTCGATTAATTCCGCGAATTTTATCAACAATAGCAATACCTAATTGGGTAATACTTAACAGGTAAAAAATTCTGCCTACTACTAAGGCTTGAATCGCCATTGTCCTGGCAACAGCAACATCTCCAGTTGTTTGTTTTATCCATTCAAATACGCCAAAAATTAAAATCCAGTTAAAGATAGAAATGAGGACAATACGTTTAACTAAATTAGGACAAAGTAATTTTTCATTGGGGTTACGTGGGGGTTGTTGCATTACTTGATCAGACTTGGGTTCAAAAGCCAAAGGAACTGTCATAG
Source organism: Dolichospermum sp. LEGE 00240 (assembly GCF_015207875.1). GTDB lineage: Bacteria > Cyanobacteriota > Cyanobacteriia > Cyanobacteriales > Nostocaceae > Dolichospermum > Dolichospermum gracile. Next base: position 12,167 of record NZ_JADEVZ010000023.1, on the reverse strand, counting down.
CAATGGAATTCACCATATTTAACCACAGCACTTGTAAAGAGAGAATTGGTAAATCTCTGGCTAACAAAACGCTAATTAAAATCGTCATAGATTCACCTCCATTCACAGGGAGAATAAAGGCGATCGCTTTCAACAAATTACTGTAAACTGTTCTTCCTTCCTCAACCGCAGCTTCTATAGAGGCAAAGTTATCGTCTGTCAAAATCATATCAGCGGCTTCCTTGGCTACTTCCGTACCCGCCCCACCCATTGCAATACCAATATCCGCCTTTCTTAACGCTGGTGCATCATTGACACCATCCCCCGTCATGGCGACTATTTCACCTTTAGATTGCAGTGCTTCCACAATTCGCAATTTCTGTTCTGGTGCTACACGGGCAAATACTACCCCATTTTCGATCGCTGTAGCCAGTTCTGGTTTGTCCATTTTCGCCAGTTCCGCACCTGTAAAAGCCCTCACTTGCCGATGATGATTAAAACCCATGCGAGAGGCGATCGCTGCCGCCGTCACAGCATGATCACCTGTAATCATTTTCACCCGAATACCAGCTTGTTGACAGGCTTGCACCGCCTTGATAGCCTCAGCACGGGGTGGATCTATCATCCCCTGTAAACCTAAGAAAATCAAATCATTCTCGATATCTGGATGATCCAATGAATCTTGATTCTCAGAAACTGGTTTTTTCGCAAAAGCTAACACCCGTAAACCCTGATGCGCCATTGTATCAACTTGCTGATTTACAGTTTCTGCATCCACAGGAGAAAGTTCCCCAGAGGAATTTAACATCTGTTGACAACGCTTGAGAATCGCCTCTACTGAACCCTTAACATAAATAATTCGTTCTTGTTGTTCAATTTCATGCAGAGTTGTCATGTACTGATACTCTGATTCAAAGGGGATGACATCAAGCCTAGATATAGTTGCTTGTAAATTATTATGGGTTAACCCGACTTTATTCGCAGCAGTTATTAATGCGCCCTCGGTGGGATCACCAACTACTATCCATTGTCCATTTTTATCTTCTAAGTGGGAATCATTGCACAACAAACCAGCTTGTAAACATTCTGCTAGAGGAGGAATATCATGAATATCTACAGGATTTTCGTCTAGCAAAATTTCCCCGCTTGGTGCATAGCCTGTACCCGTAACTGTATAATATTGATTACCTGCATAAATGCCTTGTACTGTCATCTGGTTTTCAGTCAAAGTCCCAGTTTTATCAGAACAAATTACTGTAGCACCTCCCAGGGTTTCCACTGCGGGTAACTTGCGTACAATGGCGTGACGGCGTGCCATGCGGGAAACACCAATGGCTAAGGTGACAGTAACTACAGCAGGTAATCCTTCAGGAATGGCACTCACAGCAAAAGCTACCGCAGGTTCAAACATTTCTACCCAAGTGTTACCGTATCCCAAGCCGACGGCAAATGTTAAAGATGCAATTCCTAAAATAATATAAAGTAGGGTGCGACTAAATTTGTCAAACTTCCGGGTTAAAGGGGTTTTGAGGATGTTTCCCTGTTCCATTAATTGAGAAATACGCCCGGTTTCTGTAGCTGTGCCAATAGCAACGACAATACCTTTACCAGTGCCAAAAGTGACAAAACCGCCAGCATAAGCCATATTAGTGCGTTCTGCTAGAACTGCATCTGCTTGTACTGGTTGGGTATTTTTTTCTACAGCAACAGATTCTCCTGTTAATCCTGATTCGTTGATTTGTAAATTCCGTGTTTGTACAAGTCGTAAATCGGCTGGTACTTTATCACCTGATGTTAATAGTACGATATCACCGGGGATTAATTCAGTAGAAGGAACTTGGAGTTTATTTCTGTTACGGATAATAGTGGTGTTAGTTTTAACTGAAGATGCTAAGGCAGCGATCGCACTTTCTGCTTTTGATTCTTGCACAAAACCAATAATAGCATTAATTAAAGTTACACCCCAAATTACTCCGGTATTTACCCATTGTCCCAAAAATGCTTTAACCGCACCAGCAATTAATAAAATATAAAGTAGCGGTTGATGGAATTGCAATAAAAACCTTAGTAAAGCACTCTTTCCGCGTTTTGCTTTCAGTTCATTAGTTCCAAAACTTTCTTTGCGTTTTGCTACTTCAGTAGTAGTTAAACCTGTTTCGATATTACTGTTTAAATATTGACTTACTTCCTGTACAGGTAAGTTATGCCATTTATATTCTGTTAATTGATTTGTAGATGATGCCGTCATAATTTTTTGCTCCAAAATCTTAAGTAGGTGAACTGAAAAATTTAAAGTTATGTGAAGAAAAGTAAAATCGCCCAAAACTCTCTTCCTGTTCCCTTGCACCAACGACAATTTTAACCCCAACCTACTTACCCTGATAGGATAATTTTATAGTTCAGTTAGTTTACAATACTGTTCGGTTAAGGTTAAAAAATGAAAATATGTAGGTTGCGTTGAGAAAACCCAACATCTTCAATGATTTTTTGTTTTTATACAATAGTTTATTTAAGTAGAAAATTTCGTTAACCGAACAGTATTGAGTTAGTTTATTATTGTTTCAGATGTCTTCATCTATTAAAAATCTTACTTGCATCTTCTTTAAAATTAAACTCTTTTAGAGTGGTTATCCTATCTGCATTAATTATAAAAATTAACCTCCATTTACTTATTGAATATTCAAAATATATCCCTTTTGCATGAGACATATAGGACTCCGGTTTGATTCTGTGAATTTTCCTGCGTAGGAAGGCAAGAGGCAATCATGCAAGAGGCAAGAGGATTTCAGAATATGAAGGTGTACCGAGTTTTGTATGGCTACGCCACGCAAGCTATCAAAAATCGAATAGGAGTCCTATACTATATAAGATACATTATTTATATTTGACATGAACTTTTATTCCCCTATCTTTGTTATAGCATCTATATTTTATTAACATCTTCTTGAAGATATATTTATTTAGTTATAAATTTGTTATAGCAGATTCTAATAATTACCTCTTAAGACTCACGTATATAAATCGAAAAACCTTAACACTAAGAATATCACTCATGTTCATAAAACTAAAATTTTAGAAAAAATGACACAATCTTTAGATACTAAACCACGAGTTCAAGAATTGCGTAAATTGCTTGAAGGTCTTGAATGTGGGATGTTAACCACAATTGATGATGATGGCAGTTTACATAGTCGTCCCATGTCAATGTGGAATGAAATTGATAATGATGCCACACTCTGGTTTTTTACCCTAGCTAATTCCCATAAAGTCCTAGAAATTCAAAATCATCAACAGGTGAATGTGAGTTTTTCCGCACCTAATCAAGAACGATTTGTTTCCATATTAGGAACAGCCCAGTTAATAAGAGATCGTGAGGAAATTCAATCAAAATGGCAGCCAGGATTAGAAGTTTGGTTTCCTAAAGGCATAGATGAACCCAATATTGCCTTATTAAAAATAAAAGTTAATAAAGTAGATTATTGGGAGAGTTCATCTAGTTTTATGCCGCAAACTATTAGTTTTTTGGAATTATCACGCCGTTAAATTCTAATACCCAAAATACCCAGATCCCCGACTTCTTCCAGAAGTCGGGGATCTATCTGCTAAATCATCCTAAAAATAACTTATATGCCGGATTATCACTTTCATGCCAATAGTGATAACCAAGATTATCTAAAAATGATTGCCATTCTGCTGTTTCATGGGGGGGAACTTGCATTCCTACCACAATTCGTCCATAGTCTGCGCCATTATTGCGATAATGAAATAAGCTAATGTTCCAATCAGGAGACATAGAAGTTACAAACTGCATTAATGCCCCTGGACGTTCGGAAAATTCAAACCGATAAAGGAGTTCATTTTCTGCAAGAGGAGAATGTCCTCCTACCATGTGACGTAAATGCAGTTTGGTTAATTCATCATCTGTTAAATCTATGGTTTTTAAACCGTGAGATTCAAAGTTTTCGACCATTTTCGCAGCGTCAGCACGATTTTCTATTTGCACACCTACGAAAATATGCGCTTCTTTTTCATCGGCAATGCGATAGTTAAATTCTGTCAGGTTGCGTTTACCAATACAGTCACAAAACTTTCTTAAACTACCCCTTTCTTCGGGAATTCTGACTGCAAAAATAGCTTCTCGACGTTCGCCAAATTCTGCCCGTTCTGCCACAAAACGTAAACGGTCAAAATTCATGTTAGCACCACAAGCAACGGCGATGAGGGTTTGATTTTGAATTTGTTCTCGTTCTGCATAAAGTTTTGCACCAGCGATCGCTAACGCCCCCGCAGGTTCTAAAATAGAGCGAGTATCCTCAAACACATCTTTAATTGCCGCACAGGTAGCATCTGTATCCACTAAAATAATTTCATCCACATATTGTTGACATAGCCGGAAGGTTTCCTCTCCCACTTCCCGCACCGCTACCCCGTCCGCAAATAAACCCACCTGAGACAATCGTACCCGTTCGCCAGCTTGCAATGATTGATACATAGCGTTAGCATCTACAGGTTCAACACCAATAATTTTAATATCAGGACGTAACCGTTTAACATAAGCTGCAATCCCGGAAATTAAGCCACCACCACCAATAGCCACAAAAATAGCGTGAATAGGTTGCTGATATTGGCGCAGTATTTCCATGCCAATTGTTCCCTGACCAGCGATAACATCAGGATCATCAAAGGGATGTATAAAAGTCAACCCCTTTTCCGCTGCCAATTGTCGCGCATGGGCATAAGCATCATCATAATTATTGCCATGTAGAACCACCTCTCCACCCCTGGCTTTGACTGCATTGATTTTCACCTGGGGCGTAATTACGGGCATAACAATGATGGACTTTGTTCCTAAACGACTGGCAGCTAAAGCCACACCTTGGGCATGATTCCCCGCAGAAGCCGCAATGACACCCTGTTTAAGTAGGTCTGGTGTGAGATTGACCATTTTGTTATATGCACCCCGCAGTTTGAAGGAGAACACCGATTGCATATCTTCCCGTTTGAGGAGGAGTTTGTTATGAATGCGGTTGGAAAGATTGGGGGCATATTCCAATGGCGTTTCTTGGGCTACATCATAGACCCGGGCGGTGAGGATTTGTACCAAGTAGTCGCAATACATATCAAGGAGGGAATTGGGGTTGGTTGTTAATTCTACCGCTTGTTGGGTCTTTCGAGTAATGGTTTTCGGGATGAAATACTGTTTGGTTAAATGTGAACTTAATTCATGAATTTTAATGATACAACAAGAGCCAAGTCGGTTAAAATACCAATTGACGGTCAAAATCTTGCAACCAAAAGGGTTTTCCAGCAATTCTCATTTTAAGGTTTCATCGCTCAAAAGTCAGAATCACGGATTATACGGATTAAAAGATGGCGCGGGTTAGGTTGTTTGCTATGATAAGAGTTACTAAAATCCGTGAAATCAGTGCAATCTGTCTAATCCGTGATTCTAACCTCATTTTATTTTTTTCAAAATGAGAATTGCTGGGGTTTTCTCCTAACTCCTGACTTCTGCTATACAACTGCCAATATTTGTGATATAAATATAAAGTACGGTATTCCTACTTAAAAACCGTAGATTATTCGCAGAGGTGTAGCACCAGTGGGCATAGTAGTTGAAAACGTCTCTAAACAATTTGGTAGTTTCCAAGCGGTTGAACAGGTAAACCTGGAAATTCAGAGTGGTTCGCTGGTGGCTTTACTTGGTCCATCGGGATCTGGTAAGTCTACCTTGTTGCGGTTAATCGCTGGTTTAGAAATACCAGATACAGGTAAAATCATTTTAACAGGCAAAGATGCCACTTTTCAAAGCGTCCAAGAAAGAAATATTGGCTTTGTGTTTCAGCACTATGCCCTATTTAAACATTTAACAGTCCGTAAAAATATCGCCTTTGGCTTAGAAATTCGCAAAGCTTCTAAAAAGAAAATTGCGGGAAAAGTAGAACAGTTACTAGAACTGGTACAATTAGGTGGATTAGGCGATCGCTATCCTTCCCAACTTTCCGGCGGACAAAGACAACGGGTAGCCTTAGCTAGAGCTTTGGCTGTAGAACCCAACGTCCTCTTATTAGATGAACCATTTGGAGCGCTGGATGCCAAAGTTCGGAAAGACTTACGAGCCTGGTTACGTCGTCTCCATGACGAGGTTCATGTTACCACAGTTTTCGTCACCCATGACCAAGAAGAAGCCATGGAAGTTGCCGATGAAATTGTCGTCATGAATAAAGGCAAAGTCGAACAGGTAGGAACACCCGCACAAATTTATGATCATCCCGCATCTGCATTTGTGATGAGTTTTATTGGTCCGGTGAACGTATTACCCAGTTCTGCCAAAATCTTCCAAAGTAGTGGTTTTGAATCAACAAACCCAGAAACATTTTTGCGTCCCCAAGATATCATCATTGAAACAGTTGGTAATGGCACAACAGCACAAGCCACAGTCAGCAGAATCATTCATTTAGGCTGGGAAATTCAAGTTGAATTAACCTTAGATGATGGACAAATGATGACAGCCCACTTAACACGGGAACGGTTCGATGAATTAAAATTAGAACCACAAGCAAAGGTTTATGTTAAACCAAAAGATGCAAAATCTTTTCCCCTTTATTATTCAATTTAGGCAAGAGGGAACAGGGAATAGGGAACAGGTGACAGGTGACAGGTGACAGGTGACAGGTTACAGGTGACAGGGAACAGGGAACAGGTTACAGGTTACAGGGAACAGGTTACAGGGAACAGGGAACAGGTTACAGGTTACAGGGAACAGGTTACAGGTTACAGGGAACAGGTTACAGGTTACAGGTTACAGGTTACAGGTTACAGGTTACAGGTTACAGGTTACAGGTTACAGGTTACAGGTTACAGGTTACAGGTAAGAGTTTTACCAATGACAACTGACAACTGACAACTGACAACTGACAACTGACTAAATTAGAGATTTTGCCTTTTCAGATTCTTTCCCTAATCCTACCAACTGATAGCTAAGATCCCACATCCGTTTACCTTTTTCGTCATCTCTTGCTTGGGGGGAAACTTTTTGCACAAAAGATGTTCTGCCTTCTTTTTGACGATTTCCCCAACTCCAATAAATACCAGATTGTTTGTATTCAGAATCAGCAACCACCATTGCCACCCGCTCTCCTGATAATTCTTCAGTCACAAATCCTCCAGTGATATACTTTTGGAAAAGAGGGAAAATTTTCTGGAACAGAGGATAGTGATTGCGGAATAAAGCCGTAGTTGCCACACAACCAGGATAGAGAGAACTGAAAGTAATGCCAGTAGATTCATGAAAACGGTTATGTAGTTCGCGCATAGTCAGAACATTACACACCTTACTATCTTTGTAAGCTTTAACCGGTTCAAATTCCTTACCGTTAATCATGCAAATGGGATTTTGGAAACCTGCGGCAAAACCTTCAAAATTACCCAAATCTGGACGAGGAGGAATTTTTCCACCCAATTCATCTGGGTTGTGGGTAACAGTTCCCAAAATTACCAATCGTTTATCAGTTGCAGGTGACTTTTGCAAATCTGCCAACATCAAATTACAGAGGAGAAAATGTCCCAAGTGATTTGTGGTAACGGTTAATTCATATCCTTCAGGAGAAAATAAAGGTTCTTTAATTAAAGGCATATAAATGGCAGCGTTGCAAACCAAAGCTTCTACGGTTCTGCCAGTAGCTCGGAAATTATTTACAAATTGTCGAACGCTTTCTAAAGAGCCTAAATCAATTTGCATGAGTGTGTAGCTATTTGCTGGGATTCCCACACTTTGAGCAGCTTTTTCGGCTTTGATTAAATCACGACAAGCCATAATAACGTGCCAGTTTCCTTTGTCTACGAGAGCTTTCGCTGCTTGCAAACCAACTCCCGAAGAAGCGCCTGTAATGATTGCTGTTGACTTACGATTTTGTTCCATTTGTTCAGACTCCTTTGATGATAGGTTTATGACAAAACAGTCTACTATGATCTCATAATCTCATGTTTTTCGAGATCCCTGACTTCTTGGGCTTTTTTCTTGGAAGCGGGGCGGCAAAACCCACCTGGGTTAATTTCAGTTTGTAATTTCAGCATAGACTAATCTGGAATAGGCTACTTCCAATGCCATGTATGATGTGATTATTAATGAATCAGTAAAGGTAATGACTACTTATAAGATTGATTTAAAAGACGATATTTTGCAGGTGGGTTTTGGTTACAGTATTGCTCAAAATGACCAGATTGTCAAAGATGCTGCTACACAGTTGGAGGAAATGGCACGGTCGGGGAAGTTAGCAGGAGGTCAATTATTGAGGATTAATGGACCGATTTCTATTCCTGTGGCTTTTGTGTTGGCACATAAGTTAGCACATATTTACGGAGCAATTGGTTGTTTTGATCCGAAACTAGGTAAATACGTGATTTGCATCACACACAACCCAGCATATAACCTGGGAGATTTGATTGATTGAAGCCTAGAGAGAGGAAATCAAAATGGCTGAAATGGTGAAAGTTGTCTTATGTAGTCCGCCACAGTCGGGTAAATCTTGTCTGCGAGAAGGTTTAAAATGTTAACTGAATACTCTTGACCGTACTCAAGTCAATTAATAAACGAGATCAATAAACCATAAATCATTATATAGGAATCCGGTTTGATTCTGTGAATTTACTTGTGTGATCAGGGAACTCTTAACTGGTAACACGTGAGTTAGGAGTTTCTCCTTCGGAGACGCTACCCGAACGGAGTTATGATTTTTTCAACGAGATCATAAGGGCTTGAGACTCCTACGTGGGGTGAGTTTTCCACAAATTATCGTTATGTCGAACTCACCTGGTAACAGGGAACAGGAAAGACAATATGCTATAATCTACCTAATGATTTAGGAGTTAAATTAATGCTACAAATCAATAAGAATTATGTTTTGGATCAAAATCAAAAACCAATTGCTGTACAAATTCCTATTAGTGAATTTGAACAAATAGAGGAAATTTTAGAAAATTATGGATTAGCAAAACTGATGGAAGAAGTAGAAACTGATGAAATTTTATCTAAAAATGAAGCTTTAAAATATTTAGAATTACTTAAAAATAACAATGTGGAAAGTTGAATATACAAAGAAATTTTTAAAAGAATTAGCATCCTTACCTAAAGAGATTCAATCTCGGATAGAAGCAATTGTTTTTACTGAATTAGAAATAGAAAATCCTTTTGAGTTAGGCTATCTTGGAAAAATGAAAGGTTAATGAAAGGTTACAAAGATAAATATAAAATTAGAATAGGAGATTATAGAATTGGTTTAACTCTTAATCAAGAAACTCAAACTATTTTATGTCAAAGAGTTGCACATCGTAGCGAAATCTATAAAATTTTTCCTTGATTTGCAATAGTGCGATCGCTCTTTTGATTCTACTAAATTCTGGAAATTGGGTTGATAAAACCCAACATTTTCCATTTTCAGGAAGTAATTACATCCTGATTCCACCTGAGTTCACCTGAGTTCGGTGTTAGGAGTTAGGAGTTATGATTTTTTCAACGAGATCATAAGGGTTTGAGACTCATATTTGGGGCAGTTTTCCAAAAATTATCTTATGTCGAACTCAGGTGATTCCAATATTTTACAACTCTTTCACCGTTAACTGAATACTCGGACTTGGTAATAACCTATATCTCAGATATAATCCCAACCACACAAAACCGATAATCAACAAAGTCCCAATTCCCAGAAAATTCGGCAACCAAAACACTACTTCTACATGATTCATATCCCCTACTTTAAGTCTCCATACTAGTTGATTACCATGCTTTTCTGGTTGGATAGGATTTTCATCATTTTGAATATTCTTCATTCCCCAAGGTGTCTGTAAGCTAAAGTCTAAATTGACAAGAGAACTATCACCTTTTGTCGTCAGCATAGCTAAAGAATGCAAGTCTAAATCATAAACTAAATGATTTCTAGAAAATAGGAAAAAATTCCTATCTTCTGCAACTAAAGTTGAGCTAAGATTTGCCAGTTCCGAACCATCACTATCTTCAGCAGTGCGAGTATTGAAAAAACCAGTAAATTTTTCTTGTAATTCCTGCGCACTGGTAAAGGGAATTTTAACAATAATTTCTGATGCTGAAACTCTCTCTATTGAACCTGCTAATGTTCGCGCTCGATTTTCTAAATTTTTTAACCATTCAGAGAGATAATTACTGCCAAAAAGAGTGATTTTTTCCGATAACTGAATATGCTGTATTAATTCACCATTATTTGTGCTGTTAAAGTTCACTCCTAAATCATACTTGACACAACCAGATAATAGTAATGAAGAAAGTATCACCATCAAGACAATTGGTTTGATTTTAGTAATCTTTCGGGTTTTGCTAATAGAAAAAAATACAGATTTTCTGAAATTTGATATCATCTTAATGACAGAGAATACATTCATAACTAAATCTCTCCTTATTTGCTAAAAACTTAACCAAACTAAATAGAAAATTATCAAACCAACAGAGATTAAACCTACCCAAACGAAATTATTGTCTTTAGTATTGACCGTACTCAAGTCAATGTATTCCCGTTCTACAGGTTTTGGTTTAGATGTAGATTTTTGCGGTTGGGAAGTGACAATTATTTTGGATTTATTATCAGAAACTATACCAAAATCAGGAATTTCTGTCATCCATTCTTTTGGTCTGTTCAGTTTGGGTGCTTTTAAAATATAAACTAGGCGTTTTGCTTGCTGACGAATTTCATAATGGGGATGACGGCTGAGTTGTTGACAAAGAGCGATCGCTTCTTCGGAACGTCCCGCAGCTTCATAAGCATTCACCAACCAAATTTCTATTTCACCAGCAAACTGGGTATTTTTTCCTAATAGGGTACTGGCTTTTTCTAAATTTTCTACAGCTTCCCGATATTGACCATTTTCAAAAGCAGTTGTCCCAATTTGGAAATACGATTTAGCGAGTTCTAAATTTTCTGTAGTCATTGGTCATTGGTCATTTGTCAGTTGTTAATTGTTCTTAAATAGCTTGAATTTTAACTTACAGCAGATTGTAGATAAATGAAGTCTTACTGATGATTTCTGTAGGAGTTCAGCAGTTTACTAAACGATTTTAAAATTTTTGAGCTATATTTAGTCATCTTTAGATGACTTGAGCTATTAGACAGGGAATTGATTCCCTGGCTGGCTGAATTAATTTTGCTGTAATTTGTCCCCCATTCCGATTATTGTTTCGACTGATGAGAACCCAGAATCATTGTTCCAATTCCCACATCTGTAAATACTTCTAACAATAAGGCATGAGGAATGCGTCCATCAATTATATGTGAAGCTTTAACTCCTTGGGCAAGCGATCGCACACAACAATTCACTTTCGGAATCATCCCCCCACTAACTATACCATCAGCAATTAATTGTCGCGCCTCCCGAATATCCACTTTGGGAACTAAGGTAGAAGGGTCTTTATAATCTCTTAAAATTCCTCTCGTATCAGTCAGCAAAATTAACTTTTCCGCCCCCAAAGCAGCGGCTATTTCCCCCGCTACCGTATCCGCATTAATATTATAAGCCTGTCCAGTTTCATCTGCCGCCACGCTGGAAACCACCGGAATATAGCCATTACTCGCAAGTGTTTCTAAAATCTTGATATTGACATTACTCACTTCCCCCACAAAACCAATCCCTTCATCACCTTGAGGACGAGCCTTAATTAAGTTACCATCCTTACCACAAAGCCCTACAGCCATTCCCCCAGCTTGATTAATCAAAGCCACAATTTCCTTATTCACCCGCCCAACCAACACCATTTCCACTACATCCATTGTTGGTGCATCAGTTACGCGCAAACCATTTTTAAACTGCGCTTCAATTCCTAATTTACCTAACCAACTATTAATTTCTGGTCCACCACCATGCACTAAAATCGGTCGTAAGCCCACACAAGATAAGAACACCACATCACGAATAACTTTATCTTTGAGGGAGCTATCCTTCATCGCTGCGCCACCGTATTTAACCACAACGGTACGACCGGCGAATTGTTGAATGTAAGGTAGGGCTTCGCTGAGAATTTCTACGCGATTAGCTTCAGCTTGCCTGATATATTCTGTATCATTAATCATGTTATTACCCAAGTTGCTAGTTATATAGTTTATGGGATAACTAGCAACAAGAGTTAATAACCTGTTGTGATCATAGCAGGGGCAGGGGGCAGGGGC
>NZ_JADEVZ010000142.1 GCF_015207875.1 Dolichospermum sp. LEGE 00240 | reverse complement strand
GGGCAGGGGGCAGGTGACAGGTGCTACGCCACGGGGACAGGTGACAGGGAAGCAGGGAAGCAGGGAAGCAGGGAAGCAAGGAAGCAAGGAACAGGTAATTGGTGAAAAAAAAACTATTACTATTCTTCTTCCTCCTGAACTCCTGATAGCGCGGCGTGGCGTTAGCCATACTCCTGACTGGGCGCAGGCCCTGCGCCCCTACTTCCTGACTCCTGAATATCTAACAGTCTGTTCCTTCTGTAGCGCCATTGATGGATTTCCAGGCTGGTAAACCACCGCTGAGTTCGGCTACGGCTGTAAAACCGAGGAATTGTAGGGTTCTCACAGCTTGGGCGGATTGGCTGTCATTTTCGCCGTAAATGTAGATTTGGCGTTCTCTGTATAGGCAGGTTTGGGCGCGAGATTCCAAGTCATTGAGGGGGATGGAAATTGCTCCGGTGATGCGGCTATAATTGTACTTTGAGCGATCGCGCACATCAATAACTGTAAAAGCAGGTTGACCCCATTCGAGACTGGTTTTTAAGTCTTGAACATCAGCAACTAAATTAATACTCATAAGCTTTTTCCGCGTTTAATCTAATCAGAAATTTACCAAATATCCCTTCTTAATTCGTATTTCTTTAGGATTACAGCAGATTTTAGAAATAATAATTTTGTGATCATAATATTGTAAGCTGATTCTCTGCACAGTTCGACGAGTTTTAATTTTTAATTTGTAATTATTCATAATGGCATCTACTATTCAAGCTTTACCAACAGAAGTTGTATATTTAATTACAGCAGGAGAAGTAATTGATTCTTTGGTGGCTGTTGTCAGGGAGTTGGTGGAAAATTCCCTAGATGCTGGAGCAACACGCATTGTCGTTTCTTTATGGCCGCAACTGTGGCGAGTTCGTGTGGCTGATAATGGTTGTGGCATGAATTTAGATGACTTACAACAAGCCGCAACTGCGCACAGTACAAGCAAGATTCATTCTAGTGCAGATTTATGGAAAATTAGCAGTTTGGGGTTTCGTGGTGAGGCGCTACATAGTTTAACGACTTTGGCCGACTTAGAAGTTTTAAGTCGTCCTTTGGGGGGAAGTGAAGGTTGGCGAGTTGCTTATAATTATGAAGGAGAAGTATCACAAGTAGAAGTGGTAGCGATCGCACCGGGTACGGTAGTCACAGTTAATAATTTATTTGCTAATTGTGAAGCTCGTCGTCAGGGTTTACCGGCGACAAATCAGCAATTAAAGGCTGTACAAAATGTCATTCAACAAATAGCTTTATGTCATCCTCATGTTAATTATCAAGTTTGGCAAAATGACAAAGAATGGTTTACGATTTGTCCCGCACCAACTGTGGGAAAACTAATTCCCCAAATTCTCCCCCAGGTGCGACAAGATGATTTACATGAGGTGAATTTACAAATACCAAATCAGGAGAATTCGTCTTTGCATTTGGTGATAGGATTACCCGATAGATGCCATCGTCATCGTCCTGATTGGGTGAAGGTGGCAATTAATGGGAGAATGATTAAAACGCCGGAATTAGAGCAGACAATATTTTCAGCCTTTCATAAGACATTACCACGCGATCGCTATCCCGTTTGTTTTCTCCATTTAACTATTTCCCCAGAACAAATTAACTGGAATCGTAACCCAGCCAAAACAGAAATATATCTCAATGAACTAACTTTTTGGCAAGAACAAATTACTGAAGCTATCAACAAATCTCTGCGGATTTCGGAAACTAATATTAAAGAATCCGTCCACACAACCAGGGTTAGTAATTTATTGAAAGTAGCAGAATCAAAAGGTGAATATAACTTCAATTCTCAAAAATCCCAACCTAGTGAAAATCAACCCTGTTTAAAAGCCATTGCCCAACTGAGTAATACTTATATTGTTGCTGAACATTCTGGAGGAATGTGGTTAGTAGAACAACATATAGCCCATGAACGAGTATTATATGAACAATTATGTGAAAGTTGGCAATTAGTAGCTGTAGAAACCCCAATTATTATTTATCAATTATCACCAGCCCAGGTTTCCCAATTACAACGCATTGGTTTAGATATAGAACCATTTGGTGATAACCTTTGGGCAGTGCGTAACATTCCTCTCATGTTAAAACAACGAGAAGATTGTGCTGAAGCAATTTTAGAATTAAGTTGGGGAGGGGATTTACAAACTGCTCAAGTTGCTGTTGCTTGTCGGAGTGCAATTCGCAATGGCACAAAAATGAGTTTACCAGAAATGCAGACCCTATTAGATAATTGGCAACGTACCCGCACCCCCCGCACCTGTCCTCATGGTAGACCAATTTATTTATCTTTGGAAGAATCAGCACTAGCGCGGTTTTTCCGACGTAATTGGGTAATTGGCAAAAGTCATGGAATTTGAAATGTTTTAACTTCCTATCTACTTAACTGGTTGCAGTTTTGTTACCTTGAGTTTAAACTTACCTACCCCAGTTTCTCCAAAAGAGCGAACCCGCACAATATAAGTTCCTGCTTCTGTAATGCGGGTAAATAATAGAGAATTACTTGTACCATCAGGAGCATCATCATTTTCTCCTGCTGTTGAACCATTAGGGGCTAATAGTGTAATAATGCTGTCAAAGTTTTCCGATGACAAATCAATAGATAAATTATCACCCTGATTTAATTTAATTGAATAATCACGAGCAAATCCTCCTTGACCTGTGGGAATATCTTTGTTTGATAGACTATCAGAAATTTCCGTCAAATTAGTTAATGGAATAGGGCTATATAACTTATTTTGTGCTGAGGCTGTTTTGGTCCATATTCCCATTGTTAGTAATGTAACAGGAATAATTAAAATTGGGTTTAAACGCACTGCAAAAATCTTTTTCATAAATAAAAATACTGTTCCCACAAATATCGGGCAACCAATCTAATATAGCTTTATTTTTATTTATTTGTCGTGGCAACAGCAGCTACACCCAAGACTGCAATTTGATATTGTTCAAATGTTTTGACAGCAGCTTTAACAGTGGCACCAGTAGTATAAATATCATCTACTAATAATATTGGTATATGGGGACGACGACGCAAATCTTTACCAAGGATAAAAGCATCTGCTAAGTTTTCTTGTCTTTGGATTGGGGACAAATTAAATAGGGCTTCAGTTTCTTTAATGCGTTCTAAAGCATTGACTTTCAATTTGTATCCCGTCACATTACAAAAACCTTCCGCTATTAATGCAGCTTGATTAAACCCGCGTTGTTTTTGTTTTTTGGGGTGCATAGGAATAGGAACAACTAAAACCTGTTGTTGTGGTTGAGGTGAATGTAATAACCATGATTCTCCTAAGCATTCTCCTAAAACATAGCCAATTTGTGGTTGATTCTCATATTTTAGGGCAGCGATCGCCCTTTTAACAGCACCACCATAATTTCCCCACACAAATATGGGTAATGGTTGCTTCCATAAATAAGCAGGATTTTGCTTATGGCAACTTTGGATTTGCCGAATACAATATGGACAAAGTTCCTTCTGCGTAGAACGTTGACACAAAGGACAAGAAGATATAAGAAAAAGATTAAGTAAATTTTGGAATATCTTGATCATAGATACTTTACATAAACGCGATCGCACCTGCTGGTTTCTACACCTGTTGTTGGTAGATAACCATTACTTTCATAAAGTTTAACAGCTTCAGTTAAAATACTGGCAGTTTCAATCCAAATTTGCTCAAATCCCCGCAGAGCAATTGCTGTTTCCAATTGTTGTAATAAATATTTTCCTAATCCTAAACCGCGCACTTTTGGTAAAAGATACATTTTTCTAATTTCTACAGCTTTTTCTCCGCGATTGATGGGATAATATGCGGCAGTTCCGACAATCTGACTTTGGTGTTCAACTACCCAAAATTCTCCACCAGTTGCTAAATAATATATTTCTATTTGTAATACATCCTTGTCTGCTCCTTCGGGCTGCCAAGGCAAACCGTATTCTGATAATATAGAACTAATAACTGTAGCAACCAAAGTAAGGTCATCTTTTTGCCAACTACGAATAATAAAATCTTGGTAAAAATACATCTTTCCGTGAAATTGATGACTTTTGTGACTATAAGTATGTTACCATTAGGAATGGTCGTTATGGCAAGACAAGAGGCAATCATGCAAGAGTGAAGAGGGTTTGGGCGATTTTACTTTTCTTTACACAGATTGGTTTTATTGTGTTCACCTACTTAGTTCAAGCCGATACTAAAAAAGCGTGCCAAAAACAAAAACCGCCTCTAAGTAAATAGAGGAGGCATTGTTGGATGAAAAAATAAACCTGGCATCGAGCTATTTTCACGTGGGGCTACCCCCAAACTATCGTCGCCGCAGCAGCGTTTCACCTCTGAGTTCGGGAAGGGATCAGTGTG
>NZ_JADEVZ010000141.1 GCF_015207875.1 Dolichospermum sp. LEGE 00240 | reverse complement strand
TGTAATGTTCCAGATTGCATTGTGCTGTGGAAGGTTTGCTGATTTTTCTAATTGTCCGATACCTGATAAGTAGATGATACTTTTTATCAATACACTATTTTACTACTTTGTCAATGCGTAAGTCCTATAATCATCCGTTACAAAAAACGTATACTGAAAACGGTTTATAGTTTAACCAAATATAGAACCCCTCTCCAAACCTCTCCCCGCAACGGGGAGAGGCTTTGAACTTGTTTTTCATATCATAAAACAGTCCAGATCTTAGCCGTTTTGAGTATAACCGGATAAACTTAATATGACCGCCCAGGATAAAATGTAAATGGAGGTAAGGTCAATTCAACACCATCTACTAAACTCACACTCACCAAAAACTTCTCATCCCAACTACCCACAACACGAGTAAACAAATAAGAATCACCCTGTTGTGGATTAATACCTTGTTCTATTAAAATGCTAGTCTGATCACTCACTCGCAATTTTAAATCAGCAGGTAAAGAATTTTGTACAGATGTACCCAAAACTAATAATAATGTCCACGAAGGATCTGATTCAGATAATATTGGCCAAGTTACAGCATACAATCGCAGGGGAAATCCTGCCAACAACAAATCATGATAAGCACCCCGCGCTTGAGAGGGAATTTCTAAACCCCTGCTTTGGAGTTGGTTAGTAATTACTTGAAATTCCTCCACAGGACTCCGCAAAGCTGGTATAGGTGCTATATTAGGTAATAATTGCCAAGAAAGTTCCGCCGCTAATTCATCTAATTCATCCCATAACCACCGTCCTACATTTATCGCTGGTTGGGTTAACAGTTTGAATAAATCTTTGAAACTATCTTGCAGTGAATAATTATGTCCTTGCAGTTGCAAATTATCCAGCCAATTGAGTAATTCTAAATTACTAATTACTGCACTTCCTTTTTCCCAAGTTAATACTTGCCAAAGTTCAACATTAGGTAATTGCAATTGTGGTAATAATGCCATTAACTCATTTTGCATTGACACTAAACTTTGCATTCTTTGGTTCTTGGTAACTGGTAAAGTAATGGCATTTGGTTCTAAACAACGCAAGTTTAATAATAAATAATCTGGTTCTTGTGCAAACCAACTCACAGGAATTTGATAAGTCCAGTCTGTTTCAGGTTCTAAATTAGCTGCTGTTTGTTTTTCCATCAATTGCTGATAGGATAAAAAGCCCGAAACTATTGCTGTTTCTTGTTCTTCTAAAACTTCTATTAATACATAAAAATGAGCAATATATTCTGGTAAATCTACAACGGCTCTCGGTACAACTATCTCATCATCACTAAGACTATTATTAGTCAATAAGCAAAGCTTAAATTTACCTACTTGCAAATTAGCAACAGCAGGAATGACATTAGCTATAGCTGGTTGAAATACTGTACATTTATCCTCATTAACAGTGAGAGAATCTGCTCTTTCTGTCAACCATTCTTTAAAAGCCAATAACGCCAAAGTATTAATATAAATTTGCCATTGTTGAGCTTGATTTTTTATTTCCAGGCTGTTTTCTACCGCTTCACTAATTTGTTCAGCATCAAGATTAATAGCACTTATAGGTAAAACTTGAAATTCAAGGGACATTGGCTGATGATTATTTGTGAGATTATCTGACAAGTTATTCATACTTCCTCATTAATTAATTATATCGTCCAGATAGCGGCAAAGACGCTGGTTAAAAATACTGGTTTCTGGAGTGAGAGTTTTTGCTGTTTGTGCCTGAATTTCAGCAGCTTCAATAACATGATTAATTTGTTCATTGAGAGCAATTTGAATTTTTTCTTCTAGTGTTTGTAGACTATCTGAGCGAGAATAATTTTTTGCTAATTCCATGACAGAATTACATAAGATGATTAAAAGCTCTTGGCCAACATCAGCACGAAAATCTTTTAACTTTAAAAAACGGGTAACAGCATCTTGAGCGCGTAATCCCACCTTTGCAGCAATTTCTGTCATTGATAAATTTTGACAGTGAAATAACTGGAGTGCAAACAAAAACTTTTTAGCTTTATCACCTTTTTTGCGTTGTAATTGTTCTACTCTTCTTTGAGTAACTATAGCTAAAGCTTGTTCTAAACTAGCTATAAATTGTGGGCGATATAATTGCAAAAATTCTGTTTGTTCATCTTCATCATTTATTGCTTGTGTAGTATTATGAGAACCTGCAATTCCTTCACCATAGACATCTTCAGTAACAACATCTAAAGATTCTGCTGGTAAAGAACCACCCCGCGCATAAATTCGATACTGTCGCAATTGTTCAGCGAGTTTTTGTAATTGTGCCATTACAGTTTCACTGCTGAGAGTTTGATTTGTTTTACTTTGTAAAAGAGTAGCAATAGCTTGTAATTGGTCAATTGTCGGTATAGTACATTTTCCTCCTCTTCTCTTGGGAGGTTGTTCTAAATTATCTTCTTTTTCCTTCCCACGTTGTTGTAAACGAGCAGTTCTATAAATAGCATGATAACTTTCTAAAAGTTGTTGAGCTTGGAGAATTTCACTAGCAGTAAAAGAGTAAAAATCCGTAAAAATTCGTTGTACTTGCTTAGGTTTTGTATCATTGAGAATTGCCCAATCACTGACTAAATAAACTCCACATTCAAGGAGAAATTGATTGAGTCTATGATTTTGTTTAACTCGTGTATTTGTCCAGGTTGTCAAATTGCTTTTTTCTGGATCAAAACTCTGCAAAATTTGACGAGAAAAGGACTGATAATTACCAACTGGTTTTAATTTACCATCATCATCTAGTACACAAAGCAGTAACTCAGCAGATTTGAAACCATGAACAGTCCCAAATTTAGCTGCTAATTGTAAACAAACTTGCTCAATTTGCCAGGATATAAAACAGAGTAGACAACGTTCTGCTAACAAACATCTATCAGCAGGTGCATTTTGGGATAATTGCAGTAGTTTTTTGTTAATTTCTGCATCTGGGAGATCATCATTAACTGTAGCAGTGGGAAACATCTCCAGAAAAAACCCCTTAGCTGGAGTAATTTCCTGAATCTGTCGCCGTCCCGCTGCATCAATTTTTACCAACTGCCAATATCGTGATCTCACACCCATAAATATTTGTACTTAACTATCTACAACAGTATCACCTGACATTGATTCTTAACTCTCGACTCCCTCACCTTATGCAGTGTTGACAGGAAAACTCCCACAAAGCACAGGTGACGGGGAAATAGGGTACTTATCACAAAAATATCCTATCTACAGATATACAGAGGAAAGGGGGAAAAGTCGTTTTTGTCCAAAGAGATTGGACAATTTATCTTTTAGTGTTGTCTAAAATTACCTGAAACTGTTTTGTGATCAGGATTTACAGTCATGATAGTGAGTTGGTTTAACTAAACTGCATTAACAAAAAAGCTCATAAATGTAGTAATTTTGAGCGATAAATTAGCAATTAGTGTCTGAATATTCAACTCAATAGATTAATTTCCGCAGTTGTAGACATTTTTATCAAGTAAATTGAGGTTAAAAATTGCATTATTTATGTACGTTTTTCAATTTAAAAACTATTGCCTTCACGAAATAAATCAGAGATTATAGTCATGGAAGGAGGCAAGAACAAGCTGATTTCCCAAAAACAAACAACATTAATTTGGAGTGAATTTCAAAATGGCTAACATCAAAATTAACGACTTGCAAGCAGCTAATCTTAATCCCTCTACCTCTGAACTTTTTAATGAATTAACTGAGGCTGAAATTTCAGATATTCATGGTGGTTGGGGTCATGTTGCTTTTGGTGCTGCTGTTGGTGGAATTGGAAATCTTGGTCATCAGATTGGTGCTGGTCGTGTTGGTTTTGGTCGTGGTTTTAATTGGGGATCTTTAGGATCGGCAATAGTCGGTGGTATGCTAGGTGGGGCGATTGGTCCCGTAAATGGCGCTGCTGCTTATGCCCTACCTAGAATGGCCTTTTTTGGTGGAATCATTAATGGTCGGATGGGCTGGTAACTACTCAGAATATGCACTTGTTTGATTGTAAAACCCATTGAAAATTTTCCTAAATCTTGATATAAACAGGTTAATCCAAATGAGTTTATCAATCAAATTAGGTATCAGCAAAAACAGAATATAAATCTTATTGGGTGGGTATATTACCTGCCCTTTTCTATGAAAATAAAATATTGTAGATTTAACCTGAATATATTGTACACTTAGAGGATGTTTGAAAAGTTTTTAATGTATAAATAAACCCCTCTCCAAACCTCTCCAGTATTAAATGTTATTCCTTTTCCCTCTCCTAAAAGGAGAGGGTTAGGGAGAGGTGCGGGGAGAGGCTTTGAAACCCCCATTCCAACTAACAAAAGTTTTTCCGCTTCCCTCCCCTTGTAGGGGAGGGTCAGGGA
>NZ_JADEVZ010000140.1 GCF_015207875.1 Dolichospermum sp. LEGE 00240 | reverse complement strand
AGGATTTTCAGGATGTTGTTTTGATATTTTTTGTTTGGTGTTTGGTAATTGTCTGAATCAGGATTTTCAGGATTATAGGATTTACAGGATGTTGTTGATAAATTTTCTGTTTGGTGTTTGGTAATTGTCTGAATCAGGATTTTCAGGATTATAGGATTTTCAGGATGTTGTTTTGATATTTTCTGTTTGGTGTTTGGTAATTGGTAATTGTCTGAATCAGGATTTCCAGGATTATAGGATTTTCAGGATGTTGTTGATAAATTTTCTGTTTGGTGTTTGGTAATTGGTAATTGTCTGAATCAGGATTTCCAGGATTATAGGATTTACAGGATGTTGTTGATAAATTTTCTGTTTGGTGTTTGGTAATTGGTAATTGTCTGAATCAGGATTTCCAGGATTATAGGATTTACAGGATGTTGTTTTGATATTTTTTGTTTGGTGTTTGGTAATTGGTAATTGTCTGAATCAGGATTATAGGATTTACAGGATGTTGTAAAAAAATAGTCGGTTTCAACCGACTTTAGCTTTTAGACAGGGAATTTATTCCCTGTCTATAATGATGATAAAATGACCAATGTTGGGGATGATTAATCTTGATTTGAATTTAACCAAGTTCCCAAATCATTGATATTTGAAAAGTCTAATAAAGCATCTGCTAAATTATCCAACTTTTCAATATTCAAAGTTTTGATTCTATCAACCAATGATGAATCTAATTCTCCAAACCGACGATTAAGTTGACGGATAATTGTCCGTTGTTCACCTAATTCTCTACCTCGTTGTTCACCTTCTTTTCTACCCTTTTCTTCGCCTTTTTGCAAAATATCTTGATAAATTACTGATTCTCGCATAATATCCTCGTCTTATAGAGAAAGTCCGTTTTAACGGACTCTCATAAAATTACAGTTGTTAGTGTTGATTAATTTTGACCTTCATGTTGATTGTCATTTAACCAAGTTCCCAAATCATTGATATTAGAAAAGTCTAATAAAGCATCTGCTAAATTATCCAACTTTTCAATATTCAAAGTTTTGATTCTATCAACCAATGATGAATCTAATTCTCCAAACCGGCGATTAAGTTGACGGATAATTGTCCGTTGTTCACCTAATTCTCTACCTCGTTGTTCACCACGTTTCTCACCTTCCTTTCTACCCTTTTCTTCGCCTTTTTGCAAAATATCTTGATAAATTACTGATTCTCGCATAATATCCTCCCTAAGTAATTGACTAATCAGTTGTTTCTCAAACCGTAAACCTGCTAAAATCTCAGTACAGGCTACAATATCCCGCTTGATTTCTATTTCCTCAATTTTAGCAACACTTTCAGCAACCTGCGATAATAAACTTTGAGGTGCATTTGTGCGGGTTAATGGTGCTAATGGTAAAAGTGCGGGATTATTAAGAAATAAAACAGGGTCTTGTTCCCACATTCTAATTACTTGATAATGGTGGGTAGTATTTACATCTTGGTAAACATTGATAAAAGCATTTTTATCTTCTGTTTCCTGGAGGAAAATTACGACTTGGATAATGGTACATTCGGGATATAGTCTTTTTAACCGAATATAATAATCTAGGACGCGGAAAGGAATGGGTTTTCGAGAAGTTGATAGTGTCTGAAATTCGATGTGTAAAATTTGGTTTTTACTTTTCAGAAACGTGACAAAATCAGCACGAATTGGTTCAATACTCAATTCGGTTTTTAAAACTTTGACGCTTTGTGGTTCTTCTGGTAGTAACCACCGGGCAAAATCAAGAGGATATTTTTCAGCTAATAGCTTACAAACGTTGTCAAAACTCACGGTTTTATCAGAATTTGTTGATAAATTATTATAATAATATAAATTGGGAATGGGGAATTGTCTGAATCAGGATTTCCAGGATTATAGGATTTACAGGATGTTGTTGATAAATTTTCTGTGAATATTTGACATTATAAAATACTTTTACCTTAATAGTCAATTCATGATAATAGCCAGGGAATAAATTCCCTGTCTAAAAGCTAAAGTCGGTTAAAACCGACTATTTTTATTGGACATTTTCTTATTTATTCTCTAAACAATATCTTGTACATCCTCAAATCCAGGTTATCCTGATTCTGACATTTTTTAAATAAACTTTAATAATTGTCATCTATTTTAATTTTTTGTTATAAGTTATACTATTACCAATATTTCACCAATATGGAG
Source organism: Dolichospermum sp. LEGE 00240 (assembly GCF_015207875.1). Classification (GTDB taxonomy): domain Bacteria; phylum Cyanobacteriota; class Cyanobacteriia; order Cyanobacteriales; family Nostocaceae; genus Dolichospermum; species Dolichospermum gracile. Next base: position 2,305 of record NZ_JADEVZ010000140.1, on the reverse strand, counting down.
TATAATTTGATTATGTTAAAAAATATGCTACTTCCATAATTGTGGACTCTTAAAAATACCTAATTACACCAATTCCCAATTCCCATCAAGTATGAAATTTGAGATTATCCATAAACCCACATTTACAAACCAACTCTTGGTTATTCCTAAAGAGTATGTCATGCAAATATTGGAGAAAATCCAAGTCTTAGGTGATGATCCCAAACCTCACGGGAATTTGAAGAAAAAACTACATGGTTATCAGGGTAATATTTATCGGTTGCGGTCTGGAGATTATCGGATTATTTATACTTATGATGATGGCTGGGTGGCGTTGTTGGGTGTAGATGCTCGTAAGGATGTATATAAAGGTGATAAATTAGTTGCGGAAATAACGGAGTTTGATGTTAACACGCTACCGGATATGGAATCACTGCTAACAATGAAACCTAGTCATACTCCTGTTAATGGTAAGGCTTCATCTGCTGTTAAACAAACGCAAAATTTACTACCAGTAAAATTAACGGAGGATTTGCTGCAAAAGTTGTTAGTAGCTAAGGAATTTTGGGAGAATTTAAACAATTGTCAAACCTTGGATGATTTGACTACGGTGGATATTCCTGAGAGTTTGCGCGATCGCTTATTTGATTGTATCTACTCTCCCAATTTTGATTTAGTTATCAGTCAACCGAGTTATCGCACAGATAACACTGATGATTTATTAAAATTCGCGGAAGGTTCATTATTAGGGTTTCTCCTCAAACTTAACCCAGAACAAGAAAAGTATGTTAATTGGGCAATTAATGCTTCTGGACCGACATTATTAAAAGGTGGCCCCGGTACAGGTAAAAGTACAGTTGCACTTTACAGAGTGCGGTCTTTATTGGAAACGCTAAAAGCTAATGGTGTCAAGGAACCCAAGATTTTATTTACTAGCTATACAAACGCCCTAATTACCTTTTCTCAACAATTGTTAACTAGTTTGTTGGGGGAAGATGTACGCTATGTGGAGGTGAAAACAGCAGATGCGATCGCCTATTCTTTATGTGGTCATAGTGATAATTCTCAATACACATTAGCTGCTAATAATCAACTGCGAAAAACCATGCAGCAAGCTTTAAGCAATGCTATTAATTCTCTCACGGGCAACTTATTACAAAAGCAGGCACAAACCCAAACTTTAAAACGCCTCAATATTGATTATCTCATAGATGAAATTTGCACAGTTATAGAAGCCAGAAGAATTAAAACTTTAGAAGAATATCAAGCCACATCGAGAAATGGTAGATCAATTTCTCTGAATAAAACTCAACGGCAAGCCATTTGGCATTTGCGTCAACACTTTTATCAACTATTAGAAAAACAAAAATTAGAAACTTGGCATCAATTACGGACTCGCGCTTTAGAAACACTGCAAGAAATGAAAAAACCACCAATTTATGATGCAGTAGTTATTGATGAAACCCAAGATTTAGATCCTAATAGCTTACGATTGCTAACTCAATTATGTCGTCATCCTAATCGTTTATTTATTACTGCTGATGCCAATCAATCAATATATGGTAGCCATTTCCGTTGGAGTGACATTCACCAAGATTTAAAATTTGTCGGTCGAACAGGAGTATTACGAACCAACCACCGCACCACCCGCGAAATCAATGAAGCTGCACATTCATACTTAGAAAATAGTATTTTAGATCAGGAAGAAACTACCAATTTCCAATCCTCCATTCCCAATTCCCCACCCAGAGAATACATTCACAACGGACCACCACCAGCAGTTCGCGCTGTTAATAGTGTTGCTGATGAAAATCAACTACTGATGCTTTTTTGTAAAGAAGCTGCCCGTGAATTTCGATTAGGGATCAATGCCTGTGCTATTCTCACACCCACAGAAATATCTGGCAAAAGGATTGCTAATCAACTGTCATACTTGGGGTTAGAGGCAAATTTTATGTCGAGTAAAGATTTAGATTTAAATCGTAAAGGTGTAAAAATAATTACTCTCAAATCTGCTAAAGGGTTAGAATTTCCGATTGTTGCGATCGCTGGCTTTTTAGATTCTTCCTATCCCAAAATACCCAAAGGTACGCTAGAGGATGCAGTAGCGGAAATTCTGGCCCGTGAACGCCGTACTTTATTTGTAGGTATGACTAGGGCAATGCGGGCATTATTAATGATAATTCCCGCAAATAATCGTTCTCCTCTCCTCGATAACTTCGACCCACAATTTTGGAATCTTGGCAATAGGTAATTGGGGATTAATTTTGATGTTGATTTTTTTGATTATAGCAGGGAATTCCCAATCCCCCATTCCCAATCCCCC
>NZ_JADEVZ010000022.1 GCF_015207875.1 Dolichospermum sp. LEGE 00240 | reverse complement strand
GTAGGGGAGGTAGGGGAAGAACAGAAGTTTTTTCCGATCATTACCTGTCAAAATAAATTTAACAGACTACTAGGGCAAATAAAGTTCTTAGAACAATACCTTGTCCAAATTAGAAAAAGCCTTGATTTGTAGGTTGGGTTGTGGAACGTAAACGTATCCCTGCGGGACGCTGCGTGAACGCGGAGCAATTAGCATGAAACCCAACATGAGCGTTGGGTTGCGCTGTCGCTTAACCCAACAAAGCAGAAAATGGACAAGGTATTGTAGAACTATCAAGTTTTCTATGAACGTGACCGCATTTAGTACAGGTCTTTGATGTATATTCTTCAGTTATTCTTGCTAATTTGGAACCGTAACGGTTACACAAATGCTCAAGAGTTTGAGAGAACGTTTCCTCTGTGTCTGGAGTGGTATAGCTAACACCATGCTAACTATTGGGACTGAACTATGGCTTACGCCACGCTACACTATCAGTTCTGGGCGGATTATATTTAGAATAAAATAGTCCTGATCTACTACAATAATCAAATTTAGGATTATCTGCGTTTATGTATAGTTAATTATTCTTAAAAGCTAGAATTAGTGAAAAAGCGGTCAAAATGCTATTTAAAAAGCCTTCTATCCCGGAAACATAAAATTTTACAGACAGAGAAAAATATTTTTTTAGAGAAAATAAATTCAGTAAACCTGATTTTTAGAGGCTTTTTCAAAATCATAGCTTCTATCCTAGGGTCTAAATTTGATTAAAAGAGGCAGTTTTTATTTCTTGTAACATGGGGTTACAAGCAATGCTTCATTTACTATAAGTCTTATGAATGATTTTTGTTAACTCTAGATAATTGTGATTAAAAACCATGTCTCGTTCCATAGTCCCAGCCGTTCTCTTAGTAGACGGTTACAATATTATAGGCACTTGGCCTTGCTTGATAAAAACCCGTGATCATGCTGGACTTGAGGCTGCACGGGGTGAATTAGTGGAAGCAATGACTAATTATAGTGCCTTCCAAGGTTATGAAACCCAGGTAGTGTTTGATGCACAGTATCAAAACACTCCTAGTAACAGAGAAACTATTACAAATTTTCTAACAGTACATTATACGGATTTTGGTCAGACCGCAGACACATATATAGAAAAAACCTGTGCGTCTCTCCGTCACCAAATATCCCAATGTTTAATTTCCCGCATGATTGTCGCTACATCAGATCGAGCGCAGCAGTTAACAGTCCAGGGATATGGTGCTGAATGGTTATCAGCGCATCAACTATGTGGCGAAGTAGAAACTACTGTCTGTCGAATGCGCCATAGGTATCAGTCGCAAAAACAACCGAAAAGTAGATTCCTGGTGAATGGAATTGATCCTAAAGCCAGACAACGGCTGACGGAATTGCGAATGGGATTTTGACACTCCCCGGGTCTAAAGACACTGGAGGAAGACAGCCTCTAGTTGGCTTTCATCCCTTGCCTAAAGAAAGGACAGTTAAGTTTTTCCGCCACGCTCCAAAACTTGCCCTCAAGGGTTTTTAGCCTATTTTCTTATAATTTCAGCATTTGTAAATCTCCGAATGTAGCTGCTGGAAAGGTTTTGGGGTATTAACAGTGAGAAATTTCAGCAGCAACAAAAAAAAGTTGGAAAATTTTTCCAAAACCCCTTGCATTAATCTGGATTTAGGTTTATTATAGCTAAAGCGAAGAGCATTCCTCAGTAGCTCAGTGGTAGAGCGATCGACTGTTAATCGATTGGTCGCTGGTTCGAATCCGGCCTGGGGAGTTTAAATATAAAGATGAGGCGTGAAACAAAAATCAATCAGTTTTGCGTCTCATTTTTGTAATTAGACAAAGAATCCAGGCGACTGGAAGTCACGGCTACACAGGCAAAACCCACCTGCGTGGGTTTTAAATTTCCCTAGTCCGCGTAGGCGGACTTTGTTTGTATGGCCGTGATTTCTAATCGCCAGCTTATTTCTGCAAAATTGGGATGCTCCCGTTGTTAATTACGTCTTGTTCTCTGTTTACTTTATTAAAATCTGTTTAATGGTTAATTATTAACATACAGCAGATTGCAGATTAATGAAGTACAGGATCTAAATTCAAAGTCAGACAGCAAACTAGTTTTACTCCTGATTCGGTGAATTCTGACTCCTGCTGTAGATGTGTTGATCTTTTTTAGGAAATACCATGCCACAGCGGATAATTATAGAAGTCAATAATTGGTTTAGGCGAGATAGAATTGTTCGTAACTTAGAACTTTTTCAGGATATTATTGTGATCTCCCTTTGCGTGAGTTTATTTTGTGTCATGCTCATTCGATTAGGAGATATGTTTTTATCGTTTTTACGTCCATTAGATCTACGACAAGTCACATCTGATATCCTGTTTATTTTGATATTAGTAGAACTGTTTCGGTTGTTAGTTGATTACCTTCAAGAACGCAGTATATCCGTAGGTGCAGCAGTAGAAATTACGATTGTTTCCGCTTTGCGAGAGGTAATCTTGCGTGGTGTATTAGAAATTTCCCGCGATCAACTTTTTGGACTTTCTGTATTTCTATTAGTTTTATCAGGAATTTTTCTAGCTTTACCTTGGATGCCTCGTTTATTGGAACAGGTGAAAATTAATAAACATGAGACAGTAGAACCAGAATCATCCAGCATAATTCAGGAGTCAGTAATCAGCAGTAAAACCTAATTTTGTCAAAAATAGGGAAGAGGATTATTTAACCAATTCCCCAATTAAATAAGTAGGTTGGCGTTGAAAATTGTCGTTATGGCAAGGCAAAAGGCAAGAGTAAAGAGGGTTTAGGCGATTTTACATTTCTTTACACAGTTTGGTTTTATTGTGTTCACCTACTTATTAGTTTTATGGGAGTCCGATAATATGTCTCAATTAACATCAAAACAATGGATTTTAATCAAACACAAAATTACACCATATTTGTTCTTATTACCTGCCTTGATCATCTTAATATTAACTGTTTTTTGGCCAGCAGTTCAAGCCTTTTATCTCAGTTTTACCAACTATGAAAATATAGGAGATCCTCCTCAATGGATTGGCTGGAAAAATTTCCTGCGTTTATTGAAAGATCCAGTTTTTTGGCAAACATTACAAAATACATTTATTTATCTGATTGGTGTTGTTCCCATTTTAGTATTTCTACCCTTAGCTTTAGCAATTTTAGTGAATCAAAAACTGCGGGGAATGAATTGGTTTAGAACAGCATATTATACCCCGGTTGTAATTTCTATGGTAGTAGCTGGGATAGCTTGGAAATGGTTATATGCAGAAAATGGATTGCTGAATCAAATTCTCAAAACTTTAGGAATTTTTCCCGACGGAATTCCCTGGTTAACAAGTCCTGATAAGATATTGGGAATTGTTCCCATTTCCTTAGCTAGTATTATGGCTGTAACTATTTGGAAAGGCTTAGGCTATTATATGGTAATTTATTTAGCTGGATTACAAGCCATTCCCGCTGATATTTATGAAGCTGCGGCTATTGATGGTTCAGATAGTGTTCGTAAACATTGGGATATTACCTTACCATTGATGCAACCCTATTTAGCTTTAGTGGCTGTAATTTCGGCGATTTCCGCAACTAAAGTTTTTGAAGAAGTTTATATTATGACTCAAGGCGGACCACTCAATAGTTCTAAGACTATTGTTTATTATTTGTATGAACAAGCATTTGGTAATTTAGAGATTAGCTATGCTTGTACCATTGGTTTGGTGCTATTTTTAATTATTTTAGGTTTATCAATTTTAAGATTAGTTATCAATCAAGATGGGAATGATTTTAGTGTTTAATATTTAAAGATGAATTTTGCATCAATATCTATGACGAGTCATATACTTTAACGGTAACATTGATGATCGTCCACTAGCTCTCTTGGCAAATCCTTCTATTTGTCTCCTAACTGCATGATTTCCCATTTGTAAAGCGATGGAAAGAGAATTAACTAATGATGTAATCTCTTGTTACATGCTGCCAACCTTTGGGTAATTTATTGATTTCATTTGTCATCGTAATAAAACATGGGATATCATAAAAAATCTTACCATCTGTCATCAATAAAGCCAGGGAATTTATTCCCTGTCTAAAAGCTCAATTCCGTTAAAACTGACTAAAATTAGATTACCAAAAAATCAGGTGAGGTGAATGTTTCGGTGGTGTATCTGTGATGGTTCTATTATCTTCTCTTATTTACATGATAGTTGGTGATGGTTAGATGAGATAATGTGAACAGATACAGGGGTTTTGGGTGGGAATTTAGTGTTGTTAATGGTGGGTATTGTTGGGTTTCCTTGTGTCAATCTAAACTACAAACTACTACTTTTTAGTACCTTTAATAAATGCTGTTCTTGCATCAATAATGTAAGGGATTAAAACACAACTTGCCAATAAATCTATATCGACATCTGGCAATAATTCACTTTGGTTAATTTGCTCATAATTATCATTTTTGAGATGATATAGAGACAATTGATTATTTTCCCAAAACCAAACTTCGGTAATATTAAATCTTTTGTATTTTTCTAGTTTATCAATACTGCCACTGGTAATATTAATTTCAATTGCTAAATCTGGATTTTCTTTTTTTTCTCCGATGTAATAAGATTCATCAGGTTCAAAGGAAGCATTCTTTTCTTTTGCGCGACGAGTAGCACTACCTACTGGAATAAAGTTTATCCCTTTTTCAAAAAGATATGCTTCCATCAAAATAGCGATAATTTTTTTGATATTTTCGTGTTCTTCACCAAGTGTCATAAATTCGATGTACCCATCAAGATAAGTTATCCGCAAACTTCCTGCGTCTGCGGTTAAGGTTTCTATTATTTCAAATTCCTTCCAGGTGTAATAACCAGGTAGAAGAAATCGCTGTTCGGAAATTGTGGTAGTTTTGTCTAGGATTTGGAGAGTCATAGTAATTTTATGGTTATGACTTTAATCTTGATTAAAACTCATGATCGGGTGATAATTCTCAGGTAAGGTGAATTTTTCCAGTTTTTGAGAATTGTAAGCACCAAAATACAATTCAGCAACGGTGATGTTGCCAATAGAAATTTGCTCCCATCCTATTTGTTGAATGAACTGCTTGCAGCAGCGCTTCGCTATCACCCCAGTAATCCCTAGTGATGATTAGATGAGATAATGTGAACAGATACTAATTCTGCTTCTAATTCTCCTAAGTGAGGTGAATATTTACACGATCTGCTTGCAGCAGCGCTTCGCTATCGCTCTAGTAATCCCTTGTAATGGTTGGGCGAGATAATATGAACAGATACAGGGTTTTTTATAGACTAATCCACCATCATTTGATATACTGTAGAATAGCGATCGCATCATGATAAAAGCCATGTCACAAACTGGATTAAATCTATTCATTCCGATAGAGTTACTGATTGATTCCTTAAATGCGCTAAGTTTATCAGAAAAACGGCAGATTTCGCAGCTTCTTAATGAAGCTATTGCTGATGCTGAAGAGGAAAATTGGCGAGAAGATGAAGAGACTAAAAAAGAAATTCAATTAGTCCGTGATGAATATGCGACTGGTAATTACAGTAAATTTAGTAATATCAAAGAACAGTTGAAACAAGGATCTATTAAAAGAGCAGAACGTGATTTAGGATTAGTTGAAGAGTGGTTTAATCTGGAAGAAGAAGCGTGTTAAGTAAAGGAAAAATTATCTATCCCCAACGTGGTGAAATCTACTTGGTTAATTTTGATCCAACTATCGGTTCAGAAATCAAAAAAACACGCCCAGCTTTAATTTTGCAGAATGACGTTTCTAATCAATATAGTCCTATAACTATTGTTGCTGCTATTACTTCTCAGTTTACAGAACCTTTGTATCCTACTGAAGTGCTAATTAAAGTACCAGAAGGAGGTTTACAGGTTGATTCTGTTGCGCTTCTTAATCAAATTCGTTCTATTGATAAACAAAGGTTAATTAAACGGTTGGGCGTTCTGGAATCAGTCACAATGGAACAGGTAGATAGAGCAATTCAGATTAGTTTGGGTTTAGTGAATTTAATATAAATGAATATTTCCAGGTGTATCTGTGATGGTTCTATTGTCTTCTCTTATTTACATGATCGCCCCAGTAATCCCTAGTAACGCTTGAGTGAGATAATGTGAACAGATACAGGGTAATGTTTTCAGGTGCGAACTGCTTGCAGCAGCGCTTCGCTATCGCTCTAGTAATCCCTCGTAATGGTTGAGTGAGATAATGTGAACAGATACAGGTAATTACTTCAAAATAGCAAATTTTCAAAAGGATAATTTTGCTTCCAACGATAGGTGTTAAAGTCACGCTGATCTACTGAAAAAATGCGCCCATGTCCTAAATCTTCTGCTAAAATTACTAGGGAAGCATCAGCTAAATCCATTGGCAGATTAGCATATTTTTCCATTAATTTAATAATTTGCGGAGTATGGTGAGGCTTTAAATTAAAGATTGTAAATAATTCTTGTTCCAGACTATTTAAAAAGGTGACTTGAGCTTGAACTCCTTTACGAGTTAGCAAAAGATAACAGGTTTCTGTAACAACACACCATGTTGTAATTAAAGGTTCATTGTATTTTTTTAAAGCTTGTTTTGCTGTTGCGTGGTAGGTGTCTTTTTGGTCAATGAGAGCTAACCAAAATCCTGTATCAACTATGATCATATTTGTTTGGTAATGTATTAGCTAAAACTTCTTTATATGTGGTTGATAAATTTTCTTCCACAGCACAACAACCAATTAATCCAATTTGATCAAATTTTTCATAGATACTTTTTTCTTGATGATGATTTTCTGGTTGTGAATAACGGTTTTTGAGTAATTTAATAAAATCAAGTAGTAAGATTTGGGCTTCTTCTGGTAAGGTGTCAATATCTTTAGATATTTCTGCAATTTTTATTACCATGATTAACTCCTCAATTGAGTAAATTTTTTCGGTATGATCCTATTATAAACTACGCTCTGGGTGATGGTTCTCAAGTGAGGTGAATGTTCCGGTGGTGTATCTTTCATACTTCTATATGTCTTCTCTTATTTACACGATCTGCTTGCAGCAGCGCTTCGCTATCGCCCTAAACATCCCTAATAACGCTTGAGTGAGATAACGTAAACAGATACAGGGTAAGGTTTTCAGGTGCGAACTGCTTGCAGCAGCGCTTCGCTATCGCCCTAAACATCCCTAGTAATGCTTGAGTGAGATAATGTGAACAGATACAGGATTTTTGGGCTGCGGATCGCTCTAATAATCCCTAGTAATGATTGAGTGAGATAACGTAAACAGATACAGGGTAGGGTTTTCAGGTGCGAACTGCTTGCAGCAGCGCTTCGCTATCGCCCTAAACATCCCTAATAAAGCTTGAGTGAGATAACGTAAACAGATACAGGGTAAGGTTTTTGGACTGCGAATCGCCCCACTAATTCCCAGTAATAGTTGAGTAAAATAATGTAAACGCCATCAACTCACCCGCACTGGCGGTAGTTTCCCCACGCTTCCAGGCGAAAGAATCACGCTTAGAATTACTGCGTAACATGATCGGTTCTAGCATCGCCGCAGCACGGACTACAATTATCCTATAACTTTAAAAGCGGTTATTTAGTTTAATAAAATTCTTACCTTGGGGTCGGGAACTCTAAATTGTGATCAAGCCTAATTCTCGCTCGTTCACGTTTTCAAGGCCGTATCTGACTCTTTGTTCCAAGGAGTACCCAAGGTTTACACTTATCAGAATCTCTATATTCATTCCTATGTGTATTTGAAATAGCTTTACGAAATCGTATTAGTAATGTACTTGTTAAAGAATTTGGGGATAATTGGTTTGAGGAAAAAGCAGGTAAGTGGTTAAATGGAAAAGCTGCAACGGAATGGCACGACAAAAATGGTAATACTCAAAGAGCAAGATTATCAAAACAGATAGACAAAGCAAAAGAAGAAATTAACAAGCAGAATAAAAAAATTAATAACCCAATGTACCATAAAATAGTTACATCAGATACTTTAACTCCAGAGCTAAACTTTGGTTTTTGGACAGAAATTATGGGATCTGACTATGACAGAATTATATGGCATATTGTTTCTCCTCGTTATATTCATGAAGTTTTTCCAAATGCTCCTGAAAAACACAATTTTATGCGCGACATGAAACGAATAAGAAGAATTTTAAACGAAATAAGGGTTATACGTAACCGTGTATTTCATCATGAACCTATTTTTAATACTCTGCTATGTAGGTGGCTAAATCTATCAAGTCGCGGATAACTTGAGGTCTTTTTTCAATTGCAAACATCATGGCTAAATTGCACTTTGACGTTTGTTAGTTTTTTCACCCACATTCAGCATGAGTAAATATACTCAAAATATTTTTCCCAGCAGGTTATTTTGTCAAAAAAAGAATTTCATAAAACAGCTAAAACCCAATCATAATAACCAGTTCATGCTTTTTGCTATCTAGGTCGGTATTCAATGAATTTAATCTCAAACCAACTAATTTATTGACATTATTCTCAATAAACTTGATTCGAGCTTTAAATATATCGGCGATGGCTACGCCGCGCCGAAGGCATCGCTCTAATATAGAATTGCGTGTCATTGTCTGAAAGCCTTGTTATCATTGGGCTATGGATAATTCCGAAAATTCAAAAAACACCTGCGGAATGTGGGTTTTCACGAACTGCTTGACGAATATCTTCCCAATCTTGAGCAGTCATTTCTGTTGCATTTCCAGAGTTTAATCCTTCTAAGAGCATGGTTTGTAGTCGTTCGTTCGCTCTCTGTTTTTGGTCTTGTCGCACTAATTCCCGAAAATATTCACTGACGCTGCTGTAACCACCTTGCGCTACTTTTCTATATAATCGCGCATGGTGTCAGGTAAGGAAATATTCATACTTTTCATAATGTGATTTCGCTGAATCTTCTTTTTTATATCATGGCAGATTTTGTCATTTTCTGCCATGATAACGGTGATGATTATTTGTAAAGTATTGTAAATACTAATCAATGAGTTTTCAAAATTACCAAATTTAGCGTATATTGTGGATTGACAAGTGTAACCTTATGGGTTACAGTAAATATTGTTATTTTACTTATGATCAGAAATTTCAAACATAAGGGATTAAGAAAGCTGTTTGAAGATGATAATAGAAGTGGAGTTAATCCGAATCATGCTGAAAAACTGTTAGATTTATTAGATAGACTAGATGCTGCATCTGTAGCCGAGGATATGAATTTTCCTGGTTCTAAGTTTCATCAATTAATAGGAAATAGGAAAGGTGAATATTCAGTTACAGTTTCGGGTAATTGGCGTTTAACTTTTGTTTTTGAAGATGGGGATGCTTACGACGTAAATTACGAGGATTATCATTAGGATTATGAATATGAATACTAACAGAAAACCAAGACATCCTGGTGCTTTGATTAAACGTCAATATTTAGAACCTTTAAATATGACGGTGACAGAACTTGCTAATATTTTGGGTGTGTCTCGCAAAACGGTTTCGGAAATTGTGAATGAACGTGCAAATGTAACACCTAATATTGCTTTGCGGTTAGCAAATGCTTTTCAAACTACGCCGGAACTTTGGTTAAATCTTCAGCAGAAGTTTGATCTTTGGTGTGCGAAAAATGAATCTGAAGAGTGGAAAAATATCTCACCTATTGAAATTAGTTAAAATAGTTCGGGTGATATTTGCTTATGTATCTGTGATGGTTCTATTGTCTTCTCTTATTTACATGATAGCTTGTGATGCTTGAGTGAGATAATGTGAACAGATACAGGGTTTTTGGGTGGTAATTTCGTGTTATTAATGGTGGGTATTGTTGGGTTTTCTTGCGTCAACCCAACCTACTAACTACTAACTAAGGTGATGATGAACTTACTAAATCTGCTGTTTCTCGATCTAAAACGGTGAGGGCTTCTTGAATTAATTCGACTTCATGAGTTTCAAAAAGTGATTCACCACATTGATCACAAACCCATGCTGGAATTGCATCCCAAGAAATATGATAGCCTTTTCTATCAATGGTAAATGGGGCTGTTCCTCGGTGCATTTGTCCTTTACAATATAAGCATTCCATTTTAAATTCTCCTTGTGAAATCAGATGACCATTGTGTTGAATCATCTGCTTGCAGCAGCGCTAGTTCCCTCCGGGACGCTCCGCGAACGCTATCGCCCCACTAATCCCTAGTAATGGTTGAGTGAGATAACGTAAACAGATACAGGGTAGGGTTTTCAGGTGCGAACTGCTTGCAGCAGCGCTTCACTATCGCCCCACTAATCCCTAGTAATAGTTGAGTAAAATAATGCAAACATATACAGGGTAAGGTTTTCAGGTGCGAACTGCTTGCAGCAGCGCTTCGCTATCGCTCTAAACATCCCTAGTAACGCTTGAGTGAGATAACGTAAACAGATACAGGGTTTTTAGGTTGTAATTTAGGATTATTAATTATAGGTATTGTTGGGTTTTGTCAACCCAACTTACTAACTTTTATTTTCATGAAACTAATTCATCAATTTTTGCTGTTTCTTGATTTTTTTGATTTTGATAAAATTCTTCAAATAAGGAAAAAAATCTATCTACTGCGCTTTTTTCATCGGCTGAATGGAAAAGCAGAATACTTGACCATAATTGACCTGTTTCTACATTAAATTTCTGTCTTATCCATTGTAAAAAAGTTTGAAATTCTGTTTCTTCTGCTGTTAAGGGAATACCAATTTCTCGACGGGCAAAATAGTATCCATCTAAAAATGCTTGAAGGCTAAAAATAGAATTTTTACCTAAATACATTGCAGGTCTTTTTTTGATCTTTTGCAGTAAGTTGTAGAGATTATCCATGTTTAACTCACTAAATTTCTAGGTTAAAAGTAAGTTTCTGTGATTTGAAACTCTAATCCTGCATCTAAAATAGGTGAATAGAGATTCTGTATCCAGTTTAATCGGGTAATGCCTTGATGGTGAATATAGCTATAATCAAACTATCCCAATAAGAGTAGTTATATTTTGCATTGATTTCTAATGCTTGTATAACTTCTGTTGTATTAATTGCTTGAACAGGAAAAGTATTCACTATATCTGATATGATTTTAATGGCATCTGTTTTTGACGTGAATTTTTTTCTAGTGAGAACATGAAATAATTCTCCTAAAACCTGAGTGCTAACTAAGAGGCATGAAGAATTATGTTTGATGATTTCTGCAACTTGCTGGGATTTTTCTGGTGGACTTTTAGCATAGAGATAAATCCAGAGATTACTATCGAGAAAAATTTTATCTATCATAAATTTCTTCTCGATTAAATTTGTAGTCTGGGGGAAGTGGGAAGGAGTAGTTATTAACTCGCGCTAAGAATTGCTGTATTTTCGATTCTTGAGAATCTATTGGTTGTGTAGATTCGCTGGGTTCGAGAATCATAATTTGTATGGTTTTACCTTCTAATTCGGAACTTAGTTTTTCATTTAAAATAAGTTCACCGTTGGTACAGGTTGCTTGGATAATTTGCAGCATTATGAATAACCTTAAATCCTATATAAAATTTTTCGGTATGATCCTATTATAAACTACGCACCAAAGATCCCCGATTTCTTTTCAAGATTTTTCTATCATATCCATAATTAATCTTAGAAGTCGGGGATCTAAATCAGGTGAGGTGAATGTTTCTGTGGTGTATCTGTGATGGTTCTATTGTCTTCTCTTATTTACATGATAGTTGGTGATGGTTGGGTGAGATGATGTGAACAGATACAGGGTTTTTGGGTTGTAATTTAGAGTTATTAATAGTGGGTTATGTTGTTGTTCACCCACCTTAAATAACTTTTTTAAGCTGAAATCCAGTTTTCTAATTTAAGCTCGGAAATTCGGCTATAATGACGAGTGTTGTTAGTTACTAAAATATAGTTTTTAGTTATTGCAACACTAGCAATTAGTAAATCGAAATCTGCTACTGGTTGTCCTATTTTTCTAAGTTCTGCTTTTAATTCTCCAAACTTTTTGACAGCATTATTATCTAAATTTATAACTTCAATATCTTGAATGAATTTTTCTACACGAGTTAAATTTTCTGCTACTTTTTGAGAATTGTAAGCACCAAAATACAATTCAGCAACGGTGATGTTGCAAATAGAAATTTGCTCCCATCCTATTTGTTGAATTTTATCTCTGACGGAATTAATGTTTTTAATCCAGTAAATGCAGGTGTCAGTATCTAATAAATAAATCATAAGCTAATATCGTAGTTAGAAATAGTTCGGCTATCATAAACCTCTTTGACTATTTCTTCTGCTGTGCGTTCATCTTCCCAAGCACCATATTTTTCTATAAATGTGTCTTGTGGATGTGGTTTTTGTTTTTGAGTAGATGAGAAATTTATCTCATTTTCTATATGATGATTTTCTGGTTGTGGATAACGTTTTTTGAGTAATTGAATAAAATCAAGTAGTAAGATTTGTGCTTCTTCTGGTAAGGTGTCAATATCTTTAGATACTTCTGCAATTTTTATTACCATGATTAACTCCTCAATTGAGTAAATTTTTTCGGTATGATCCTATTATAAACTACGCCCTGGGTGATAATTCTCAGGTGAGGTGAATATTTACATGATCTGCTTGCAGCAGCGCTTCGCTATCGCTCCAGTAATCCCTAGTCATGGTTGAGTGAGATAATGTGAACAGATACAGGGTTTTCGGGTTGTAATAAGTGCGTTATTAGGTGAATAGAAATTCTATATCCAGTTAGATTAATTAATAGCAACAGAAGACTCAATAACTGATGACAAGAAACCCTTGATTTCTTGTATTAATGGATGTTGTTGCAATATCTTAATTTCATTATCATTTAGATTTCTAAGTATTTTGTCATTGAAAGATTGTTTATTATCTAAAACTGTCTCTAGAAATTCTTTAGGTTTACTTTGAGCTAATTGCCATTCTAAATCGTTAAATTGACGGTTTGCTATTTTTTCAATTAATGATTTATCTTGTAAAAATATGGATTCTATTTCGGGAACTGCTAGAGAAACTTGAAAAGAAATGCCAGATGATGCTTGACTTAATACATAATTAATTAAATCTTTTTTTTCAAATATTTGCGATTCGTTATTTGTATCTGCATCTATGACAAGAGCAACTGGTGTTTTTCGAGTAGCAAGCAGTGAAGTAGCTAAAGAACGCGCTCGGTAAGAACTTCCACCAGCTATAAATTGAATATCTTGAGTTAATTTTTTTGGTAATAATTTCTGTAAAATTTCTATGTCCTTATCACTTTCTGTGAGAATGTATGCTAGTTTCATGAAAAACCTCCTTTACAATGCTGTAATTATTAGATTATAATGTCGTAATTTGGGATACCTTTATGAACACAAACGCGGTATTTTTTGATGAGAAATTTACGTATAGATTTATTTATTAATGAATATTCAATTTCTTCTCCTCCCCACAATAGAATGGTTTGAGGTGCTACAAATCCAGTTAATGTTACTGTAGCTTCTGTAAATCCACTGCGACTAAACACACTACCAATAGCTGTTGCTGGTCTTCGCAATAATTGATTTCTGAGTTTGGCTATGGGTTCAATATTAACTTCCTCGCTGGTATCTTTACATTCTATCAGACAAGCTAGGCTATCTGCATAGACTACGCCATCAATTTGTTCTACTATTTTACCTTGAATTTTAACGGTTTCTGTCCAAGCTATATCAGCACTATCAAGTTGAAATGCACGTAATACCAAATATTCTAACGCTTTACCTGCATCCCAAAAATTAGAGGTCTTTTTTGTTTTAATTTCTGACCATAATTTTACTAAATCATCCCAATTATAAGTAGTAATTCTTGTTTGATATTCTGCATCTGTGGTCATGATTCTATTTCAAGTATATTAATTTGTTGACGATTTAATATTATACTACCAGCACGTAAGCTATTTATTCTAGGATTTGATTTAGTTCGGGTGACAATTATTAGGTGAGGTTAATATTTGTGCGATCGCCCCACTAATCCCTAGTAACGCTTGAGTGAGATAACGTAAACAGATACAGGGTAAGGTTTTCAGGTGCGAACTGCTTGCAGCAGCGCTTCGCTATCGCCCCACTAATCCCTAGTAATGATTGAGTGAGATAATGTAAACAGATACAGGGTAAGGTTTTCAGGTGCGAACTGCTTGCAGCAGCGCTTCGCTATCGCCCCACTAATCCCTAGTAATGGTTGAGTGAGATAACGTAAACAGATACAGGGTAAGGTTTTCAGGTGCGAACTGCTTGCAGCAGCGCTTCGCTATCGCCCCAGTAATCCCTAGTAATGCTTGACTGAGATAATGTAAACAGATACAGGGTAAGGTTTTCAGGTGCGATCGCTCTACTAATCCCTAGTAATGGTTGAGTGAGATAATGTAAACAGATACAGGGTAAGGTTTTCGGACTGCGATCGCCCAGTAATCCCTAGTAATGATTGAGTGAGATAACGTAAACAGATACAGGGTAAGCTTTTCAGGTGCGGATCGCCCTAAACATCCCTAGTAATGGTTGAGTGAGATAATGTAAACACATACAGGTTAGGGTTTTTGGGCTGCGGATCGCTCTACTAATCTCTAGTAATGCTTGAGTGAGATAACGTAAACAGATACAGGGTAAGCTTTTCAGGTGCGAACTGCTTGCAGCAGCGCTTCGCTATCGCCCCAGTAATCCCCAGCAATGGTTGAGTGAGATAATGTAAACAGATACAGGGTAGGGTTTTCAGGTGCGAACTGCTTGCAGCAGCGCTTCGCTATCGCCCTAAACATCCCTAGTAATACTTGAATGAGATAACGTAAACAGATACAGGGTAAGCTTTTCAGGTGCGAACTGCTTGCAGCAGCGCTTCGCTATCGCTCTAGTAATCCCTAGCACCGCAGGGCGGAAGTCAAAAGTCAAAAGTCAAAAGTCAAAAATAATAGTTCATAGGCTTTTTAGTGATTGAGAATGGTTGGCTTATTTACGCCGCAGTGTACTAGTAATGGTTAAGTGAGATAATATGAACTGAATCAATCAAAAATGATTAATTGCTGTTTAAACTAAGATATCTCCGCAAAATATTTTGAGCTTGTTCTAGTAATTCTGCTTCTAATTCTCCTAATTGTTGAGTTAAGCGAATTTTGTCAAAAGTCATGGGTTCAACGCAGATTAAAAGACTATCCACAGAAAGTCCATTTTGCGCTGATGTAGGTACTTCAACTACCGCAGGTGAAATGCGGGGGTTATTCGGTTTTACGGAAGTAAAAGGTAAAACTGTGACTTTGCTGCGTTGGTTGTTAAACAAAGTCCCAGAAATTATCAGTGCTGGACGAGTTTTTTGAATTTCTGTACCTACGGATGGATCAAATGTTACTATCCAGATGCTTCCCATTCGGTAATCGCTATGTTTTGCCATTCACTTTCCCAACCTAATTCTAATTCATCAACCAAAGCGCAAGCTGCGGCTAGTGCTTCATCTTGTTGTTTTTCTTGCCATTGTTTCAAGAGATTTTCAATCAACGCACTACGGTTTTCAACTTTTTGGTCAATGTAATTTAGTAGTTCCTCTGGCAATGAAATTGAGATTTTAGCCATATCCTACCCACAGTCATACTATAAGTAGTATAGCTTAATTTGATATTTTTAGTCTAGTAGTTTGTAAATATAGGATTTGATTTAGTTCGGGTGATAATTCTCGGATGAGGTAAATATTTACACAATCGCACCAGTAATCCCTAATAATGCTTGAGTGAGATAATGTAAACAGATACAGGGTAAGCTTTTCAGGTGCGAACTGCTTGCAGCAGCGCTTCGCTATCGCCCTAAACATCCCTAGTAATGGTTCAGTGAGATAACGTAAACAAATACAGGGTTTTTGGGTTGGAATAAGTGCCTTGTTATAGCAATTACCATTCAAATGAGGTACAAGAAGTAAGAATTGAACGCAGATAAACGCAGATAAACACAGATAATTTTGTACCTCATTAGATTAGAAACCACTATAATGTTTGGTGTTGTTGGGTTTTATCTCGTCAACCCAACCGATACTACTTTAATTTCTTTAACTCTTGTTGAATAACTTTCTGTACAGTTTTAATGATTAAAGTTTCTAAATCTGCTACTGTGAGAGTAGTAATAAGTTGAGTTTGAGCAGATTGGGTATCTTCTACAGTTAATATTTCTTTTAATTCTATTTTTATTTCTTCTTCCAACTGTACTGATTCTAAAGACAATTTTTCCTCTGGTGCTGAGTAACCTAATAACTCATTTTTAATCATATCTTTAGTTATTCGGGAATTTTTGTTATGCCAATTGGACACAATTGAAAAGTACCCAGCAGCATCTTCTAAACAATATTCAAACATAGTTAGTAAAATATCTATCGAGCCATTTTTTTGTAAGAATACTTTCTTAGGATTTTTGCGAAAATAACTTCCATCAATTTTTTTATTTACCGTTATTTCTAGATATTCAAATAGACCATTTAAGCCGTTATATTCGTTGAGTTTTGAATTATTTTCCAAATCAAATATGTTTAATTTATTAAAAGGTGAGTATATAGATAAAGCTTTTAATCTGCTTCTTAATATTCTCAAATCACTACCTATTATATTGAATCCAATAAAGGTCTTATCCTTCAATTTATCAATATCTTGTATAATCTCCTTAATAAGTTCCTCCTCCTCAGTTTCAAACTCCAAAAATTTAACTTTTATATATTGTTGCTTACTTGTTTTTAGAATACGAGTTAGAGTGTATCCATATATTTTTCTTGTGGCTTTTCCCTTGACATAATCTGTCCAAAATTCCAAGTCAAGAAAGACCAAATCATAGATAGAACCAATAGAAAAATTGTTGACAAATTTACCGTCTAGTTTAATTTCTAGCTTATACATAGAATCGTAATCGTGAACATTATTTTTATTTATACAAATGTACAAAATTGAATTTCGCAGAAAAAACCACAAATCCGCGTTAATCAGCGTACATCTGTGTTCTATATTACATTAAATTAAAAGAACGCGGATAAACGCAGATGCGTTTAGAAATTACGGACAACACGCCTTATCTCTACTTTGGGATTACCAAAATTAATTAATAGACATAGAGTAAGTCCAGTTGTTTTCAGATAATTCATACATTGGGAAAAATGCTTACTATCCAGTGTTGTTACTGCCTTTAACTCTACAATAATAGTATTTTCTACCAACAAATCAGCCCTATAATTACCCACAACTATACCGTCATACCAAACTTCCAGCATTTTTTGCTGCTCAACCAACAAACCAGTTTTTCGTAACTCATGCACCAGAGCATTTTCATAAACCTGCTCCAAAAAACCAACCCCCAAAGTATTACCCACCTTAAAAGCACACCCAATAATCTTTTCCGTAACCCCATTCAAATCCAATCTGCGTTCATCTGCGTTCATCTGCGTTCCCTCCAATAAAAAAATCAGCAAATGTACGCAACCCAACGCCAAATCATCCGCGTTAATCTGCGTACATCTGCGTTCTAATTAATGCACCAACTCAATAGCCCGCTTAGTCAACGCTTCCGCAGTCAAGCCATTAAAAGCCATCAACTCACCCGCACTTGCAGTAGTTTCCCCACGCTTCCAGGCAAAAGAATCACGTTTAGAATTACTGCGTAACATGATTGGTTCTAACATCGCCGCAGCACCACCTGTCACACCAATTAAGGCATCTCCACCAAACAATTGCTCAAAATCGGCATCACTTAAAAAACCGTTATCAGGTTCAGAACAAGTATCCCAAGCAGTATCATGAGGACGATATAAACGACGAGGATTGATAATAGAAACAATCTTCACCCCAATACCTTCAGTTTCTAAAAAAGCCGCCGCTTCAAACACAGGAATTAAAGTCAAATCGCCAATTACAGCAAGTACAACAGTCTTCCCACCAGCCACTTCATGTAATAACACCGCACCATCAATTAAGCCTTTTTCAGTTTGGGCAAAGGTGCTACGAATTGGCAAAGGAGACTTACTAGCAGTAATGACAATGCCCTTATTTTTTGTTTGCAAAGCCCAGTCATAACAGACTTGAATACTGTTAGCATCTGGGGGAAATAATGGGAAGACATTTCCGGTTCTCATCAAAGAAGCAAAATAAGCTTCTATTTCTGGTCTTTGGTGAGTCCAACCGTTGCGTCCTTGTTCTAAAGCCCCGGCTGTAAATAATGTAATTGTCGAGGGAGTTTGCCGGCGTAATTCTGCCATTGCTTGGGTGACAGTTTGCCAAATTGGTAAACCATTGATGGCAAAAGATTCATAGGAACACCACAAAGTTCTCGCCCCCATCAAGGATAAACCAGCCGCTAATCCGGCACAAGCATCTTCGCTCAAAGGTTCGTAAACTTGACCTCCTGGGGCTTGATTATATAAATCATCAGTGGTGGGGTGATTGATTTTTAAAGCTTGGTTAATGTTAGCAATTCCTGATGCTTCGTTACCGTCAGCATTAGTCACGAGGAAATTTTTATCCTTATTTCCTACTATTCCCACTAACCTTCCCATTGCCGTTGTCGCCACTTGGGGAACTGCCCCAACCTTATATTCTTCTAATGGTAATTCCCCTAAATCTGCTAAGGGTAATTCAAATTCTGTCACCACAGTTTTCGCAGCCGGACCACCTCCAGCCCGTTCCGCATTTGTCCGCACAATTTGCCATGCTGCGGCTGATAATGCCCGTTTTTGTAATGCGGTGACAATATGGGGCGCGTCTAATGTATCTTTAGGATAGAGGTTGTGTGATTTTGCACCCAAGGCGTGAACCCCTGCCCCTTTGAGTTGTTTGATAATAAATACGGTCAATTTACCGCCAAGTGCTGAACGGGCGGCTTTATCCATGCCTACTAATACGGCTTTGGTAAATTCTAGGCGTTTTTCAAAAGAAAATGCGGTACTATCAACATATTCACCGGCTTGATTTTGGTCGTCAAAATCTTTAGCATTGACTAATACAACTTCGGCAAAACCGTTACCTTGCCAATAGGCGATCATCTCTGCGTTGGTTTTCAAGGATACCATGCTGTGGTGTTCTTGGCTGTAACCGTTCCACACCAACACGGGTAAGAAGTTGGTAACGGTGGGGTAAGCGGTGTTGAAATGTGCCATTGAACTCATGATATAGGGTTCACCCAGTCCCCCGTCTCCCACAGTGAAGGGGAAGAGTTTATCACGGTGCAAGAGGGCAGCAGACATGGCAAAATGTTGTCCTTGTCCCAGGGGTCCTGCCGGTGCGAGAATACCGGGAATGTAGCCGGATAGGTGTCCTAATAATCCATGCTTTTCTCGAAAGCGATCGCGCAATTGTTGTACTGTAGAAATGCCCATGTCTTCCAAAGACCGGTCTAGGAACATGGCACTATAGAAACCGGGGGCGTGATGTCCCACTTCCGTGATAATGTTTTTATGTCCCAGCATGACCAAAGCTGCATAAGCTTCCGCTTGGCTGGCAAAACCGCCGGGATGTCCAGAAGCCTTACTACCTGTGACTTGGAGGGTTAGGTAGCGCAGGGCATCAGCGGCGAGTAGGGTTTGATATACTGCATTTGCATCTGTGGGGGAGGCGATCGCATTCCTGCCCGATTCTATCACGGGAGTTGCCCCATAAGTTTCAAAATCTGGCAATGCTTCCCCAAAATATTGTATCCCTTCACAAAAATTTGGAACTGCGGAAGCTGCCTTTGTCGTAATTACTGTCATGCTAATAAGTACCTTAATAAAATCGGAAAAAACTTGAGTTTCTGGTTCAATGTAACCAAAATCTTACATCTTTGAGGATCTAATAGTTAATTGTATTTTTGCAACATCACCATAAGTAGCCATCATGAACTGCGTACAGCAACACATAAAAAAACCTCTTATTCCCTTCTCGAAGAGCGGGGAGGGGTATTATTTTTAAGTCAAGTTAAATGAACCACGAAGGGACGAAGTACACGAAGGAAGAAGGGAAGAAGATGGTTATCGTCAGCAATTTTGACGGATTCTGAAGAATTATCACTTATGATACTAAAGAATTAACCGCCTATTAAAATGGTACTTAAAGGTCGTCATCACCCAGTTTTTGATCAACTGGAAGTTGAGAATAAGTTGATGATTTTTTAGGTTTTGCCTCTTGCCAAGTTCCCCTGACCCCAAAAGGGTTTATAGTTGAAGTTGAGTTATTCTATAATTAATTGTGTAATCAAAACGGGAGAAAATTATGCAAATAATACCAGGACCCAAAGCATCATCTACTATTCAAGTTTTAAACTGGATATTCAGACCTATGCCTTATATGGTGGAATGTGCTAAAAATTATGGAGATGTTTTTGCTCTAAAATTACGGGGTAATTTACCACCACTGTTATTTGTTCATTCTCCTGAAGCTATTCAGCAAATACTCAGTAATGATCAAAAAGAATTGGAAGCACCAGGAGATTTAAATAGTATTTTTGAATATTTACTGGGCAAAAATTCTGTCATTAGTCTAAGTGGTAAAGAGCATCAACGTCAACGTCAATTAATTATGCCCCCTTTTCACGGGGAAAGAATGCGAACTTATTCAGAATTAATTGAGAATGTCACCACAAAAGTTTTTAATCAACAACAAAAAAATCAATTTTTTAATATTAGGAACATTACCCAAGATATCACTCTTCAGGTAATGATGGAAGCTGTTTTCGGTATCTACGAAGGAGAACGAGCAGCAAAACTTAAACATTTACTTTGTGAAATTTTAGAACAGGGTAGCACTCCTTGGAGGGTGATTTTTATCTATTTTCCTAAATTTAAAGAGATGTTGGGGATTTCAGAAATTTGGAAACGACAAATGAAGAAACAGGAACAAGCTGACCAACTCATTTATCAGGAAATTCAAGAAAGAAGAGAGAATTTTGATCCTCAGCGGACGGATATTCTTAGTTTACTTATGTCTGCTAAAGATGAAAATGATCAACCTATGACTGATGCAGAATTAAGAGATGAATTAATGACTTTATTAGTCGCAGGTCATGAAACTACAGCTACAGCTATTTCTTGGGCTTTTTACTGGATTCATAAGCTCCCAGAAGTTAGAGAAAAGTTATTAGCAGAATTAGATAGTTTAGGAGAAGATTATGATTCTAATACTGTCTTTAAATTGCCATATTTAACTGCAGTTTGTAATGAAACATTAAGGATTTATCCCGTAGGAATGTTAACTTTTCCTAGAATGGTTAAAACCCCTATTTCTCTCTGTGGTTATCAACTTGAACCAGGTACAGTTGTCATAGGTTCAATTTATTTAACTCATCACCGCGAAGATATTTATCCTGAACATGAGAAATTTCACCCAGAACGCTTTTTAGAAAAACAATTTTCTCCTTATGAATTTCTACCTTTTGGTGGTGGTGCAAGACGTTGTATAGGTTTAGCGTTTGCCCAAATGGAAATGAAATTAATATTAGCTAAAGTCATGAAAACATGGTCAATGAAATTAATTGATACTCACGAAATTAAACCACAAAGACGCGGTTTAGTCACAGGTCCAAATCGTCCAATAAATTTAGAGATTCAGAATATTCGTCAACCAAAATCTGCAAATTTAGAGCCAGTGAAAGTTTAATTTAGTCAATTAAGATCCCCGACTTCTTTTTTTATCTTGTAAATAAATTCTGATTATATATGAAAAGTCGGGGATCTGTGTTTATCATCTATTTTTTTAATACTTGCTTGCATTCTCTAAATATAATAATATAAAAAAGCCAGGTTTTTATATCATCAGAGATATGCAAGAATACGACGTTATCATCATCGGCGCTGGACACAACGGTTTAGTTTGTGCAGCTTATTTACTCAAAGCAGGTTATAGCGTCCTTCTACTAGAAAAACGTCCTGTTCCCGGTGGTGCAGCCACAACAGAAGAATGTATTCCAGACAAAGCACCAGGTTTTAAATTTAACTTGTGTGCCATTGACCATGAATTTATTCATCTAGGTCCAGTTGTAGAAGAATTAGAACTAACAAAATATGGCTTAGAATATCTAGACTGTGACCCAGTTGTCTTTTGTCCTCACCCCGACGGTAAATATTTCTTAGCACATAAATCATTAGAAAAAACCTGTGCAGAAATCGCTCGTTACAATGAACGAGACTCTAAAAAATATGCCCAATTTACAGATTATTGGCAACGGGCAATTAACGCCATGACACCCATGTTTAATGCCCCACCCAAATCAATTATAGATATTTTTGGCAACTACAATTTTCAACAGGTTAAAGATTTATTTTCTGTAGTGGGTTCTCCCGCCAAAAGCTTTGATTTTGTGCGAACAATGCTTAATAGTGCCGAAGATATTCTCAATGAATGGTTTGATGAAGAATTTCTCAAAGCACCCCTAGCTAGACTCTCTTCTGAATTAGGTGCGCCACCTTCTCAAAAAAATCTCGCAATTGGGGTAATGATGATGGCAATGCGTCATAATCCTGGCATGGCTAGACCTCGCGGCGGTACAGGTGCATTGGTGCAAGCATTGGTGAAATTAGTTAATAGTAAAGGTGGGGTAATTCTTACAGACCAGCACGTGGAAAAGATTTTAATTAATGATGCTAAAGCCGAGGGTGTGCGGGTGGCAGGTGGTAAAGAATATCGAGCAAAACATGGCGTAATTTCTAATATTGATGCCCAAAGATTATTCTTGCAAATGACAGAAAAAAGTGATATTGATGCCCTTGATCCTGATTTATGGGAAAGATTAGAACGCCGCATTATTAACAACAATGAAACCATCCTGAAAATAGATTTAGCATTAGATGAACCATTACATTTTTCTCACCATGATCATAAAGATGAATATCTCATTGGTTCAATTCTCATTGCTGATTCTATGAATCATGTTGAACAGGCTCATAGTAAATGTACATTAGGCGAAATTCCCGATTCTGACCCCTCCATGTATCTCGTCATGCCTAGCGCCCTTGACCCCAGTTTAGCACCACCTGGAAAACATACTTTATGGATTGAATTTTTTGCACCTTATCAAATTGCTAATGCTAACGGCACAGGTTTAAAAGGAACAGGTTGGACTGATGAATTGAAAAATCAAGTTGCAGATAGAGTAATTGACAAATTAGCAACTTATGCCCCCAATGTGAAAAAAGCAACTATCGCTAGAAGAGTTGAAAGTCCAGCGGAATTAGGGGAAAGATTAGGAGCATACAAGGGGAATTATTATCATATTGATATGACAATGGATCAAATGATCTTTTTCCGACCTTTACCCGAATTAGCTAATTATAAAACTCCCATTGATAATCTCTTTTTAACAGGCGCAGGAACACATCCCGGCGGTTCAATTTCCGGGATGCCAGGACGTAATTGTGCGAGGGTCTTTTTACAAAACAAGCAACCCTTTACTCAAGCTTTAAAAGATGCTGGAAACTCGATTAAGTCTACAGTTGGTTCTGTATTTGGGATGAATTAGATAATACAGATGTAGGGTGCGTTAGTGCAGCGTAGCGCACCAACTTTTATACATCAAAAAGTTGTAATTTTTAAAATACATTAAAAACTCCTATTTATTCTGATTTTAAATTTCTAAAATATCGTGTACAATGTATTAATGACTTATTTTTCTAGCAATACATTTGTATTGCTGATAAGCTGTTGTGCATTTAGTTTGTATAATTCTAGCGGGCAAGATGCCCGCACTACAAAGTTCAAGTAAATTATGGTTATCAAATTTAGCTGCGTAACAGCTTATTATATTGCACTTATGGAAAAACTGACAGTAAAAAACTTTTTAAATATCAAAGATATTGAATTTAATTTATCCAAGATAAATATTATTATTGGACAGCAAGCTAGTGGTAAAAGCATACTTGCTAAATTAGTTTATTTCTTTAAAGATTTTTTCATTAAATATCGTTCTTCCATCCATAAGAAGCAGAAAAAAGCAGAATTTGATAAAAGTATAATTACAACGTTTAAAATTATATTCCCTGAATATTCTTGGAAAAATCAGGAGTTTCAAATTTTATATGAGTTTGATAGTTATTCCGTAGCTTTAAATAACCAAAAATCAGATGACAATAAGTCTAAATTATCTTTGATATATTCTGAATATTTAGTTAAAGTTCGCAGAAAAATCTTAAGCGAATACAACAAAAAAACTCTTGAATATGCAGAAAATAATCCTGAAAAAATAGAAGAATATTACAATACAATTTTCACTGAATATATTCTGAAAGATAATCACTTTAATAGTCTTGAATTGATAACTTTTATTCCTGCTGGGAGGTCGTTTTTTGCTAACTTACAAAATAATATTTTTTCTTTTTTATCAGGAAATATAGTTATAGATTATTTTCTACAGGAATTTGGTTCAGCTTATGAAAGAGTAAAAAATATTTATCAACTTAGAAAATTGATTCATGCGTTAAATCTAAATGATTCAATTGATGAATTAATTAATCAGATAATAGTTGGTAATTATTCCTATGAAAAAGATCAGGACTGGATATTATACACTAATGAAACAAACAAAAATAGAAGGACTAATTTATCACATTCATCCTCTGGACAGCAGGAGGCTCTACCTATGACACTTATATTAGCTATTTTGCCTTTTATTAGCTCAACAACACGCCTTTTTATTATAGAAGAACCAGAAGCACATTTATTTCCTACATCACAAAAACATATTGTAAGTTTAATCAGCCAGGTTTTTAATACAACTGAAAAAAAGCATAAATTTTTTATTACGACTCATAGTCCTTACATACTAACAGCTTTTAATAACCTAATTCAAGCAGGTAACACTCTGAAAGCATTAAGAGAGAAACCTGAACAAAATGATTTACTAGAAGCTTTATTCAAAATAGTTCCAGAAAATCAAACATTAGATATTAATGATGTTGCTGCTTACACCATCAAAAATGGTATGATTGAGAGTTTGATCAATGAAGATAATAACTTGATTGATACAAATATCATTGATGAAGTATCCAACGAATTTAGTCAAGTATTTGAAAAATTAATAGAACTTGAATTTGGAGAATAACATCTGTGGATTTAGATAAATGTTCCGAAAAAATAAGCCATAAAAATATATTAATAGAAGAAAAGAAAAGTAGTAAAATAGTCTTTATAAATGAAAATTCAATAGAACTGACTAAAGTTCAAGTAGATGGCTGTTTAGATATTCAAGGAGTTAAATGTGATTGGTTACTAATTATCAATGAACCTTATATTGAAATTTATATAGAATTAAAAGGTTCTGATGTAGAACACGCTTTTGATCAAATTGAAAATACTATAAAAATTGTCTCCAAAAATTATAAAACAGTCCTCAAGTATTGCTATATAATCACAACTAGATGCCCTATAACATCAACACAAATTCAAGTTAAAGCAAAATTATTCAAAAAGAATTATAATGCAGTGCTAAAGATTAAAAAAACAGGATTTAATGAAAGTTTTAATACGTTCATTATAGATAAATAAATGTATTATTTATGATATTGTATACTATCACATGGAAATCTAGGATTTAGATTTCAAGAGATTAATAATTGAAACGAAGTAAAATAATCAATATAAAATAAACCCTAACCTTCACCCTATGCCCACTGAAACAGTAACTCTCCAAATTCCAGAAATTATCTATCAGCGATTAGTTAATACTGCTAATGCTATTCAACGTCCCTTAGAAGAAGTAATGCTTCATGCTTTGCAAGTTGGTAGTCCACCAGCTTGGGATGATGTCCCAGAAGAATTTCAAGCTGAAATTGCCGCATTAGATAAGCTAGATGACAATACTCCCTGGCAAATTGCCAATAGTCGAAAAACAGCAGATGATATGGACAGATATAACATCCTGCTTGATCATAACTCTAGGGGTATACTTACAGAAGTAGAACAATTAGAGTTGATGTCACTTCGACATGAGGCTGATTTATTTATGTTATGTAAAGCCCAAGCAGCAGTATTACTCAGTTGGCGAGGGTATCGTTTATCAAATTCTTAAATTGTTGTGTCTACATATATTTCTGAAAGTTTAAGACAAAAAATCATAGAGAGGGATAAATCACGTTGCTGTTATTGCTTGACATCTGAAGCAAATAGCGGTATTCCTATGACTTATGATCATATTCACCCAGTTTCTAAGGGTGGAGAAACAACTTTTGAAAATCTTTGTTTAGCTTGTCGTTCATGCAACGAATTCAAAAGTGATGCAGTTGAATCTATAGATCCTTTGAGTGGTGATGGTACAAGATTAGAAGGTATAAATGCTATTGGTCGGACTACAATAGTTAAGCTACGAATCAATAATCCAGTAATTTTGATTGCTCGAAAGCGTTGGGTAATTAGTGGTTGGCATCCTCCTCTTGATTGATAGCATATAAACAAATAACTTAAAAAGTATCTCATTTATTATCAAGACCAACACTTTTGCCTATATTCCTACTGACCACCGTTTCTGTAGCCCGATAAATTCTGCTTCATAAATAGTCCTAAAAAAGTAGTACATTAAAAAGTGCATCTAGTAACATTAAAATTTTGATTAAATCACCTGTGCGGAAAATCGTTATTGCTGGTAACTGGAAAATGTTCAAAACCCAGGCAGAATCCGCAGAATTTTTAAGCGGATTTTTGCCTCACCTGGAGGAAACCCCCTTAGAACGAGAAGTGGTACTATGTCCTCCCTTCACAGACCTAAGCCTGGTGTCTAAATCTTTGCATGGTAGCCGTGTAAACTTGGGCGCACAAAACGTCCATTGGGAACAAAGTGGAGCATATACAGGCGAAATCGCCGCCTCTATGCTAACGGAAATCGGTGTGCGTTTTGTCATTGTGGGACATAGTGAAAGACGGCAATTCTTCGGAGAAACAGACGTAACTGTCAATCTCCGTCTTAAAGCTGCCCAAAAGCATGGACTCACACCCATTCTCTGTGTTGGGGAAACTAAACAACAGCGAGACGCGGGGGAAACAGAATCAATAATTAGCACCCAATTAAAAAAAGACTTGGTAGATATTGATCAAACTCACCTAATTATTGCTTATGAACCAATTTGGGCAATTGGTACTGGTGATACCTGTGAATCTAAGGAAGCAAATCGGGTAATTGGCTTAATTCGCAGTCAATTAACTAATCCCCTCGTTCCTATCCAATATGGCGGTTCAGTCAACCCGAATAATATTGATGAAATTATGGCACAACCAGAAATTGACGGCGCTCTCGTTGGTGGCGCTAGTCTAAAAGCTGATAGTTTTGCCAGAATTGTCAATTATCAATAATGGGGATTGGGGATTGGGGATAAATTAATTACAAATTAAAAGTTGAAAAATTTCATGTCTGACAACTTAACTATCCGAAATCATTGTTTTGATTGGGGAAAGCGGACTTATCTCATGGGAATTTTGAATGTCACCCCGGATAGCTTTAGTGATGGTGGTAAATTTAACACCGCCTCAGCCGCTTTAACCCAGGCACAAGCAATGGTGGCGGCTGGTGCTGATATTATTGATATTGGTGGACAATCAACTCGTCCAGGTGCGGAGCAAATATCCCTAGAAGCAGAACTGGAGAGGGTGCTATCAGTTGTGGAATTGCTACGTCCAGTCGTTGATGTCCCTATTTCTGTAGATACAACTAGAGCAGAGGTAGCCAAAGCAGCAATTATTGCTGGAGCAGATATAGTTAATGATATTTCAGCGGGGACATTTGACCCCCAAATGTTGCCAACTGTTGCTAGTTTAAATGTGCCGATTGTGTTAATGCACATCAAGGGAACTCCCCAAACTATGCAAAAATGTACTGATTATGAGGATTTAATTGCTGATATTTATAAATTTTTATTTGAGCAAATTACAAATGCTAGGCTTTTAGGAATTGATCAAAATAAAATAATTATTGATCCTGGGATTGGTTTTGCTAAGAACTATCAGCAGAATTTAGAAATTTTTCGCTGTTTAGAATCACTAAAAACACTCAATTCTCCAATTTTGGTGGGAGCATCTCGTAAAAGTTTTATTGGTAATATTCTTAATCAACCAGATCCAAGATTACGGGTTTGGGGAACAGCCGCAGCTTGTTGTGCGGCTATTTTTAATGGTGCAGATATTCTCCGAGTTCACGATGTTCGAGAAATGCAAGAAGTTACTCTGGTAGCAGATGCTATTTTTCGTGATAGCGCAGCGTGGCGTTAGCCATAGGTTAGGAGGTAGGGGCGCGGGGCGCGGGGCTAGTTAATGGTATCAAGCTCTAATTAGATCCATTCCCATTACCTTTACCATTGCCATTACCCTTTCCATTAGCGGGATTGTTACCATGATTTTCTTGTACTGAATCAGAAATCAATTCCTGAAACATTTCTGTTGAGTTAGCAGGATCTACAAATACAATTTTGGCATTATTGCTTTCACCCAATTTTTGACTAGCATCTACATAATCTTGGGCAACAAGATACCTTAAAATATCCTTACTTTCGGGGTGAGAACGCAAGGCTTCAGAAATTATTTCTATTGATGTTCTAGTTCCTTCCGCCCGTTTAACGGCTGCTTGTCGCTCTCCCTCTGCTGCTTCTATAGCCGCCTTTTTTTTAATTTGTGCATTTTGTTGAGCTTCCATTGACTTGCGTACAGTTTCTGGTGGGGTAATGCTTTGAATATCTAAACGGATAATTTCAATTCCCCATGCGCCCGTAATTGAATTTAATTCACCTAATATAGTTTTGTCTATCTCTTCTCTAGACATATTAGTATCCTCTAAGGAATTTTGGGCAATATTTTCCCGGAGGGTAGTCGTTGCTATATTGGTTAGTGCTTGTTGTAAATCATCAACAGCATAAAAGCTTTTTTCAATATCTTTGATCCGCCAGTAAATAATTGCATCAACTTCCAAGTAGATACCATCTTTAGTGATTGCATTTTGCGGTTTAATATCTAATAACTGCTCTCTAGTTGTATTCTCCATCACAATTTGATCGAGAATGGGAACTATGAACCTGAGCCCAGGATTTAGTTTGCGATGATACCGCCCCAAGCGTTCAACTAAGGCGACATTCCCCTGATTTACCATCTTTGCAGATGCTAAAGCATAACCTACTAGAGCTAAAAATATGATAAAAATTATTGAGTCCATTCAGTTATTCTCCTATTTTGGCTTTGGGCAGAATTGATTGTTAGGGTTATGGCTGGCATTAACTGTAAATTAAAATGGGTTAAGTGCGGAATTTACCGACTGTTAACTATAAAAATAATAAGCCTGCGATCGCATTATAGTCCATCGCTACACCTCTAATCATGAATTGCCGAAGAAAATAACCTAAAATGTATAATAATTATGTTTTGGGTCTAGATTTTTTGAGTGGAAACCTAGAAAACCAACCTTTGGACTTAAACTAAAATCCAGTCGTGAATAGTCTGATAATCCCCAAGATAGTACCTAAAGGACCGGCTACAGTATTAACTCTATCACCAGCCTTAGCTAACCCATTGCGATCAACTACGACAACATCATTGTTGCGAAGAATCGGATTGGTTTCCTCATTAATTCCTTGAGATAAATCCACCTTAATTGGACGTTTAGTAACTGTACCATTGGCATTGAGGCGAATTAATTCTACAGTTCCCTTACTGGCTCTACCATCATTGAAACCACCAGCAGCTAATAATGCCTGATTTAAAGAGCTATTTGGTTGTAATTTTACCGCCCCTGCTCTTTTGACTTCACCCACTACACCCACTTCAATAGTATTTGGAGACAAAGTTGTTGTTGCTAATTGGGTGGATTCGGCGGCACTAATGTCCGTAGCTGTAGGAATGATGATAGTATCGCCATCTTGCACCACTATGTCTTGATTGATATCACCGCTTTGTAGTAATTCCCAGAGGTTGATATCTATAGTTTGTTCCATACCAGTTCGGGTAGGACGGCGTAATTTAATCTTCCGAACATCCGCAAGGGAGGTAATTCCCCCTGCTAGTTGTAAACTCCGCATCACAGTTGGTAAACCACCACCAGCACCACCACCCTCTGCCCCACCGGCATTTCCAGCGGTAACAAGATAAGAACCAGGACGGTAAACTTGACCAATTACCACCACTGAGCGGGGTGAACTTTGACTAGCAGCAAAGTTGGCTGCAAATAAATTCCGGGCTTCAGCTACATTTAAACTGGCGGCAGTAGGGACCACAATGGTATCTCCATCTCGTAAGGTAATCTCCTGGGATATTCTGCCTGTTTGCGTCAATTCCTTTAAGTTTAGGGCGACTGTCTGCTCTCCTGAACGTCCTACCTTACGGCGTAATTGCACTTGAGTTACATCTGCTGCCAGTGTTACACCCTGGGCTATGGTGAGGGCAGCTAATACCGTTGGGTATTGGACACCAGGGTTATTTCCTGCTCCCCCTTCTAAGCTGAGGGTGTAAGCACCTGGTCTTGTTACTTCTCCAGCAACAAACACATTAATGGGACGGGGTGATAATAAGTTGACGGAAATGAGGGGACGTTTGAGAAAACGAGCATATTTTCTGGCGATTGTATCAGCAGCTTGTTCTGTGGTTAAGCCCGCAACGGGGATACTGCCAATTAAAGGCATATTAATTGAACCACCGGGAGGAACTTGATATTCACCTGTATATTCTGGTACTTCAAATACATTAACACGGATGCGATCGCCCCCGCCTAATAAGTAATCTGTAGCGATACTGGATGTTGATGCTACTGGCTGTTTTTGCGCTAAACTCACCGATGGCAAAGCGATATTCACTGTTGTTAACAATGCTAAACCCATAGTTGAGTGGGTGAGAAATTTACACAAATCTTTATTAAGCATATTTACCTGAGAATTGAAAATGACGATATTTAGAGTTATTCGGAAACATTTTAACATCGAGTATACTGAAGAATCCTAGTGACTCAACAATTTTATTTTCTAATAAATCTTTAGTTTTCCGGACATAAATAATTTGTTGCGTAAGGAATTTGATTTTAAATCTTCTTTGAGGTTAGAAAATATTTTCAGTGCTTTTTGCAAGTTAAGTTTCCTAGCTGATAACAATTTTCGATCCTATATTAACCCCCAACTCGCCAACTGATGGTACAGTCATAGAACTAAATTGATTAGGAGGTCTTAAGATATAAGTAACTTACTTTTAGGATAATCAAATGATGCGCAAAAATTACTACTTATGGGTGATTTATTCCGCTTATTTTTTACTTGGTTGTGCTAATTAAGGGGATGATTTCGGATTTGAATTTGATGGATAAAAAACTCTTCTAGAGATTGACGTGACAGATTCATAGTGATAATTTTTCCTCCCATTAACCTCAAACTAGACAGAAAATCATAATAATCTTCTTGGAGTGTACCCTGCCAAGAACCATCAGACTTAAATTCTAAATTACCTATCCATTTTCTCAAGATTTCCCCGTCTCCACCTTGACCTTTAACATGATAGGTGTTTTGATTACCCAAAAGTTCATTGAGAGAACCGCAACAGATTAATTCTCCTTGATCAAGAATAGCCACGCGATCGCAAATTTGTTCCACTTCACTCAATACATGACTATTAAAAAATATGGTTTTACCAGATGCTTTCAAAGCCAGAATAATTTCTCGCATTTGGTAACGTCCCAGAGGATCAAGTCCAGACATAGGTTCATCCAAAAAAACTAAATCTGGATCATTGATTAATGCTTGAGCCATACCTACGCGCTGAAGCATTCCCTTAGAATAGCGCCGCATTTGCTTTTTGCGAGCATCGGCTTGGGATAACCCCACTAATTCCAACAATTGGGGAATGCGTTGACGTTGTAACTTTTGGGGAATTTGAAATAAACCCGCTGTTAACTGTAAAAATTCCCAACCACTCAGATATTCGTATAAATAGGAATTTTCTGGGAGGTAGCCAATATGCTGCTTGACTTTAGCGTTGCCTATGGGTTTACCTAACAATAATCCCCTTCCAGATGTAGGGCGGATAATTCCCAATAATAATTTTAACAACGTGGTTTTACCCGCACCATTAGGACCCAACAAACCAAAGGTTTCTCCTGGGTACACTTGTAAAGAACAGTTTTTGAGCGATACAACCTTTTGATTGAGCCAAAACCCCGTGCGATAGACCTTTCGCAATTCAGAAGTCAGGACTACGGGTTGTTTATCTAAGGGATTTTGCTGAGAATCGGGGTTGTCTACAACAGAATTCATGGCGATGAAACTACCAACTACTGACTATTTAGAGATAACTACAGATTAACCGATGCTGAGGATTTTTATAACACACCTTTGGAACTAGGAATTGTTTCTGCCCGCCGGGGATCAATTTCCACTGCTATTCGCATGGCTCTAGCAAAGGCTTTGAATGTAGCTTCAATAATATGATGGGAATTAATTCCATCCAATTGGCGAATATGTAACGTCATTTGACTATGATTCACCAACGCCACAAAAAACTCCCGCACTAACTGAGTATCATAAGTCCCCACCCGTTGAGTAGGAATTTCTAAACCATAACTGAGATGAGGTCTACCAGAAAAGTCTAAAGCAACTTGTACCAAAGCTTCATCTAAGGGCGCAAGAAAATTCCCAAAGCGGACAATTCCCTTTTTATTACCCAAAGCTTGAAATAAAGCCTGTCCTAAAGTAATCCCCACATCTTCGTTAGTGTGGTGATCATCAATTTCCCAATCACCCTTAGCTTGAATATCCAAATCGAAAAGCCCATGAGAGGCAATTTGATGGAGCATATGATCTAAAAAGGGAACACCTGTAGAAACTTTACATATTCCTGTCCCATCAAGATTAATAGTGACATGAACATCAGTCTCACCAGTAGTGCGGTGAACTGAAGCTATCCGAGAAGTTTGTGAATTTGTCATTTGTCAGTTGTTAGTTGTCATTAGTCAGTTGTCATTAGTCAGTTGTCAGTTGTCAATTGTCAGTTGCAAAAGAATATTTCTCTTCCCTACTTTTTTCTTCTTTCTTCTTTCTGACTCCTGACTCCTGACTCCTGACTCCTTTCTTTTACTACATTCCCATAATTTCATAACCTGCATCTACATACAGGATTTGTCCAGTAATACCGCTTGCTAAATCACTGCATAAGAAAGCTGCTGTATTGCCCACCTCTAATTGAGTGACAGTGCGACGGAGTGGTGCTACTTCTTCGACGTGGTGAATCATGTCCAAAATGCCACCCACCGCTGAAGATGCTAAGGTGCGAATAGGACCTGCCGAAATACCATTAACGCGAATATTGTCGGGACCAAATTCGGCTGCCAAGTAACGAACACTGGCTTCCAAACCAGCTTTAGCCACACCCATGACATTATAGTTAGGAATTGCTCGAACCGCTCCCAAATATGTAAGAGTAATAATACTTCCGCCTTCAGTCATTAAAGGTTTAGCAGCACCGCTTAATTGTACAAGTGAATAAGTGCTAACTTCCAAAGCCGTATTGAAACCAGAACGAGAAGTTTGACTAAAACCTCCGGTCAAATCCTCTTTTTTTGCAAAGGCCAAACAATGGACTAGAATATCTATTTTCCCCCATTCTTGCCGGATGGTTTCAAAAGTAGATTGAATTTGCTCGTCATTTTCCACATTGCAGGGCAAAAACAGACTAGGACTGAGGGGTTCTACCAATTCAGAAACTTTTTTTTCCATTTTACCCTTGTCATCTGGCAAGTAGGTAATGCCCAAATTAGCTCCGGCTTTGTGTAGTTGTTGGGCAATTCCCCAAGCGATAGAACGGTTATTGGCAATACCTGTAACTAGGGCATTTTTTCCTGATAGATCGAGCATAGAAATTGCTAATGTAATTCATCATTAGGAGCATACTAGAATCTGAGCCTAGTTTGACTGCATTAGGCTAGGGATTTTTCAAAATGCTCCAGAAGTAGGCAGTAAGCCGCAAAAAATCATGGCCATGTTTACAAAAATTCTCAAGAAATTGACAATTTTTAGAGGCAAAACTTTTGGGGTATAATTGGTGAAACTACTTATCAATAATTACTAGCTAAACGGAACAACAATTATGTATCATTATAAACGAAAGGCTAGGAATTCCGCGTTTGAGTATAGGAAAAAACAGCAAGGTTAATGGTGATTTATTGATTTTTCGGGTGTATTCTTAGGTAATTAGTTTTTGTTTTTCTGGCATTGGGTAGGGGAAGGGAGAAATGATAGTGACACAAGATAAAGCCCTGGCAAATGTTTTCCGTCAAATGGCGACCGGGGCTTTTCCTCCGGTGGTGGAAACATTTGAACGGAACAAGACGATCTTTTTTCCGGGAGATCCTGCTGAACGAGTTTATTTTCTTCTCAAGGGTGCTGTGAAACTGTCGAGGGTGTATGAGGCAGGAGAAGAAATAACGGTGGCTCTGCTGCGAGAAAATAGCGTCTTTGGTGTGCTGTCGTTGCTGACAGGCAATAAGTCTGATCGATTTTATCATGCAGTGGCATTTACTACTGTAGAATTACTTTCAGCCCCAATTGAACAAGTTGAACAGGCACTGAAGGAAAACCCAGAGTTATCAATGTTAATGCTGCGAGGTCTGTCTTCGCGGATTCTACAGACGGAGATGATGATTGAAACTCTTGCTCACCGCGATATGGGTTCAAGGTTAATTAGTTTCTTGTTGATTCTTTGTCGAGATTTTGGCGTTCCTTGCGCTGATGGTATTACCATTGATCTGAAGTTATCTCATCAGGCGATCGCTGAGGCAATTGGCTCTACCCGCGTTACAGTCACTAGACTGCTGGGAGATTTACGCGAGAAGAAAATGATTTCCATTCATAAAAAGAAGATTACTGTGCATAAACCTGTTGCTTTAAGTAAGCAATTTACTTAAAAGTTATGGGTAAATGGAGTTGGCACGGCTTCTATTTTTGAGGTAATGCGGTTTTAGGGTCTCCCTAAGTAGCGTCACTACCATAGAGATTAAACCGTTAATTTGGAGGAAAGTCTCAAAATTGTCTAATTCCTACTTTAGCCTAACTCCATTTACTCACAGACAATGGTTGAACGTAGTAGGCTGTATCGGTCAGCATTGCGGTAGTTAAAAATGGCCACCGGGTACATCCTTATTGCGGCAATTCTTATTTTGGGAGGCGTAATTGCCACCGTGGGCGATCGCATCGGCACACGGGTTGGCAAGGCTCGTCTCTCACTCTTCAATTTACGTCCGAAAAAAACTGCTGTAATTGTGACTATTTTTACAGGCAGTCTAATTTCCGCATCAACTTTAGCAATTCTCTTTGCGGCTGATGGTGGATTGCGAAAGGGCGTATTTGAATTAGAGGATATTCAAAGAGATTTAGGGAACAAGCGGGAACAACTAAAAATCGCCGAAGCGCAAAAAAGCCAGGTAGAAGGTGAGTTAAACAGAGCCAGACAAGAAAAAACTCAAGCACAGGAAGAATTACAGAAAATTAATCAGTCATTACAGGCAGCAAATACTAAACAAAAGACCACACAAGCTCAACTCAATCGCACTCTTAACCAGCAAGCTAAGACCCAAGCCCGACTTAATGCAACTCAAAGCCGTCTGGGTGGAATTGTTATTAGGTATCAACAGGCAAGAAGTGAATTACAAACTCTCTATAATCAGCGACAAACATTACAAGCGGCGGTAGAAGAGTTGAAGGCGGAACGACAAAGATTATACGCTGAAGCTAAACAGGCGATTAATGAAGCGAAGACGGTAATTGAAAAACGCGATCGCAAAATTGCTAAATTAGATAAACTTATTCAAAATCGTAACCTCGAAATTAAACAGCGGGAAGAAGTTATTATAACTAGAGAATCTCGCTTGAAAGAATTAGAGAAACAACAACAATTTTTAGATCAGGAAGTAGCTAGACTAGAAAAATATTATCAGTCCTACCGTGACCTCCGCTTAGGTAAACTAGCCTTAGTCAAGGGTCAAGTAATAGCGGCAGGGTTAATTACTGTGGACAAACCTAATGCGGCACAACAGGCAATTATCCAAATTCTTCAGGAAGCTAATCGCAATGCTAATATTCAATTAACCGAACCTGGTGGTACACCAGCGAATAAGGAAATACTCCGTGTTACCAAAGATAAGGTTGAACAGTTAATCGCACAAATTAAAGATGGTCGAGAATATGTAGTGCGAATTTTCTCCGCGGGTAATTATGTCAGAGGTGAGAAGCAAATAGAATTCTTTGCAGACGCAGCCCGGAATCAACTGGTATTTTCATCAGGGGAAGTGTTGGCTACTACCACAGCGGATTTAAAAAATATGACATCCGAACAAATGCGTCAACGCTTAGATTTACTAATTTCCGCTTCCCAATTTCGCGCCCGCAATGCGGGAATTGTCGAAAGTGTCCAAATAGAAGGAACTTTTCCGCGCTTTGTTACCCAATTACAGCAAACGGAACAGGAAGTAGAAATTAAAGCTGTAGCCGCAGACAATACTTATACTGTAGGTCCGCTAAGAGTCAAGTTAGTAGCCCTCTTGAATGGACAAATTCTTTTTAGTACGTGAGGAAGTAGGCAATAGGCAATAGGGAAAAAGAATTAATTTATCCATAACAACTGACCAATGACCAATGACCAATGACCAATGACAAATACACAACCTGTAATTTTAGGATTTGATCCCGGTCGTGATAAATGCGGGATTGCCGTGATGGGGCTGGATCGACAACTGTTCTATCATCAAGTTGTTTTGGCGAATGAGGCGATCGCTAATATTGAAATACAACTGCAAAAATTCCCTGTATCCTTAATGGTGATGGGAGATCAAACAACGGCTAAAAAGTGGAAACAGCAACTTAATCAGGAATTAAGCAAACCCACCAATATCATTTTGGTTGATGAACGTTATTCCACTTTACAAGCACGCGATCGCTATTGGCAGATGTATCCACCCCAAGGCATCACTAAACTATTACCCCAGGGTTTACGTCAACCTCCCCGACCAATAGATGACATTGTGGCCATTCTCCTGATTGAACGATATCTTAACCGACTAACTGACAACTAATTTACAGTTCAGCCCGAATCGTAAAAGCGTAATCCCCTCCAGGTTCTAACTGATAGTCTTGTTGTTCCAAAAAGCGTCCCAGAGGTTCTTTGATTAAAGCACGACCTTGGGAAGGCTTCACAGAAAGTTCTCCCCGGCGGAAATGCCACTGGAAATGCCACTGAAAATTACCGGCGCTAACTTCACCTTCAAGAAAGCCTTGTTGCCAAGATTGGCGGGTAACTCTCACATGAGCAGTAGTTTCTGGCAGACGTTTAGCACTCACGCTTGTTTGATGTCACGTATGGGATAAAAGCCAATTATTTATGTAGGCTACTTATTCTATGTACCAAAAATAGCTTAATTCTACAAACTAATTAAAACAAGATAAGTTAATAAAGTCCAGTTTGTTAACTGTTCTTTTCCGGTCAATTTACAATAAATACAAAATAACAATGCAATTATTACATAAGACTATTTGTGAAGAGTGTGCTTTTTATGTCAAATCAGAATGCACTCACCCCGACGAGTTGGCAGTTAATTGTGCTACTGTCACCTTTTGCAATTCATTTACCCCAGCAGTAGAAATTGACAGTCCTTGTGTGTCTTTTGGTAATGATGATGAATATTAATTTAAGTAATCTGTAGGTTGGGTTGACGCAAGGAAACCCAACACAAAATATTGAGGGAATTATATATAAACTTACTCAACTCCTAATTTTCTACGTCCGAGGCGGATTAAATCATCATAAGCAGAACAAACTTTGTTCACAGCTTGATTTACGTCTTCAACAGCTTTATGATGTATATCAGGCTTAGAATACTTAATTTCAGGATAGATAGCCATCATCCCATTTTCAGTCACAAAAATTACCTGAAATAAAATTAGGAAAAATTCTTCTATACAATTTTTTAACTGACATTTACGAATCTCTAAGTCCAAATCAATAAACTCAAAATCAGGGTTTTCACACTGATATTTATAATTTTTTAAATCATCATGCTCTTCCCTAAGAAATCGTGTACCATAAGTATGATTACGAATAAAAGAAATTGATCCACCTGTACTGGGGAGTATTGACCTGATTTTAAGAAATAATTTCCTATCCAATTCTATGCAGTCTGGATGGATTAAAACGGTTTGACTATTGACTTTTTCATACCATCTATTTCTGTGTTCTCTTATTTCAGATTCTGTATATTTACGCCCTTTTGGATGTTTGGGGTCATAAGCTTTTATTTCTGCATGGCAATCAAAGCAAAGTGGAATACAATTCTCATAAGAATCTTCACCCCCTGCTGATTTCTGAATAATATGATGCAGTTCAATTTTGAAACTACAAAACTTGTGACAGATACAGCAGCATCTACAACAGTCTAAAAGAGCTTTTTCAGCAATCTCAGCAGAAAATCCCATGACAAAATTTAACCTCTGTAGTGGCAAGAGCTAATACCTAAATTGATCGATTCAAGTATAATTATTATATCAGCTAATTATTCCATGAGTACCTAAAGATACTTCTCAAAAATCTCACAATTCATTTGAAGAGGTTTCCAGAAAATGACAGCAACTCAACCAACAGCAGTTACTAATTCAAATCTTTACGAAGAAGATTTTTATTTGTGGATAAAGACAACAGCAAAACAATTAAAAAATGGTAACTTTGCCGAAATTGATTTAGACAATTTGATTGAAGAAATCGAAAGCATGGGTAGAAGTGAAAAAAGAGCATTAAAAAGCAACTTATTAGTTTTATTAATGCACCTTCTCAAATATAAATATCAGCCAGAAAAACGTAGTAATATTTGGTTATCAACTATCTTTGAACATAGACGCAGATTGAAAGAAGACTTAACCGAAAGTCCTAGTTTAAAGAAATACTTATCTGAGGTATTTAACGAATGTTATCAAGATGCCAGAAAACAAGCTTCTTTAGAAACAGGTTTATCACTTGATACCTTTCCCGTAGACTCTCCATTTACCACAGAGGAAAGTTTAAATCAAGATTATTTACCAGAACAACATTGATTTTTCCTTGTCCTCCTTTGCGTCTTTGCTCCTTTGTGCCTTTGCGCGAAACAAAACTAAATCTATGCAATTACCATTAATTAAATATCCCATCTTGGGGATCATAAGTTTATTATTATTACCTGTTAATATCAAACCAGTATTTTCCAATTCTCCCCCTACTCTAATACTGGCACAAAACATAAACAGTAAAGCGGCTACAGACTCTTTAAATCAAGGGTTACAAGCAATTCAATTGGGAAGAATAGAAGAAGCAATTACCGCTTTTCGTCAAGCTATTAAACTAGATTCTAAATTAGCAGCAGCACATTACAATTTAGGTTTAGCACTGCGACAATCAGGAAAATTACAACCTGCGGCAGATGCTTTTTATCAAGCGACTCAAGCCGATTCTCAATTCGCATTAGCCTTTGCAAATTTAGGTGGGGCGTTATTAGAAGGAAATAATTTAGAATTGGCGAAAGACTATTTAAATCAGGCTTTGAAGTTAAATCCAAATCTGGGTTTTGCCCATTATAACATGGGGTTAGTTAAGAAACAGGAGAAAAATTGGTCAAGTGCGATCGCCTCTTTTCAAAAAGCCAGAACAATGAGTCAAAATGCTCCCGAACCTGCCTATCATTTAGGTGTATGTTATTTACAACAAGGAAAAGTTGAACAAGCTAAGGCAGCTTTTAACGAAGCAATCAGAATCAATCCTAAATACGCAGAAGCACACTATGATCTGGGTTCTATTTTGTTTAATCAGGGAAAATTAAATGAAGGTTTAGCAGCTTTCAGAAAATCAGCCGCAGCTAATCCTAATTACGCTAATGCCTATTATGGTGCAGGATTAGTTTTCATGCAGTTAAAGCAGTATAAGGAAGCCGTGCAGGTTTTCCAATATGCTAAAGATTTATATAATATTCAAGGTAATTTACAGTGGGTGAAAAATTCCCAGCATTTCTTACAACAAGCACAAAAATTAAACAGGTAGAGAAGTTGTGTAGCAACGGCTACTTATTAAAGTCCAGAATGTAGGAGAAAAAACTCCACAAAGACAAAAAATCCTTGAGGAGTTTGAGAGAGTATTAACAGCTTTTACCAAGCCATAAAGAATTAAGCCATAACGCACCAAATACTAATTATCTGGAAGTTGTTTTTTCAAAGCATCTAATAAAGCCCAACGGCTATCAATAGGTGGTTCAGAAACAGCCGTATTCAGAATACCTGGACAATTAAGGTTACATAATTGACGCTGAGGTAACGCTAAACACATCTGCTGATAGAGCCATTCACCGGGATCAAAATGACCATCAGGTGCTAAAGTTTCCAGTAAATCCTCTACAGCAACTTCCATTTCTAGAGGAAAATCTTCCGTTTGATTAGCGGTTTCATCTAACCAAATGACTTCCTGAGTATCAAGAACTAAACGATGGTTATACTGCTGCAAACAGCGGTTGCAAGTACAGGTAACAATTGTTTCTGCCTGAGATGAAACTTCTAAATAATTACCCTGATGTTTAACCTGAATAACTCCGCGAACGGGTGTCAATGTTTCTAGTCCAGGCAGAAACTCTTGAACTTGAATTTCCTCTGTCCGCTCCGGCGCTTTAGTTAGCTGCGGAATATAAATAGCGTCCATAGGATTTGTGAAATACCATCAAAATTGATTATTGGTAATGGGTAATGGGTAATTGGTAATATTTTTGTCTGTTCCCTGTTCCCTGTTCCCTGTTCCCTATTACCTAATTATGGTGTGACGGCTTGACGAACAACTAAATGACGATGAGGTTCTTTGCCGCGACTGAAGGTTTCTAAATCCGAAAATTCCTGCAATAAAGTGTGGATTTGTCGGCGTTCTGAG
Source organism: Dolichospermum sp. LEGE 00240 (assembly GCF_015207875.1). Taxonomy (GTDB): domain Bacteria; phylum Cyanobacteriota; class Cyanobacteriia; order Cyanobacteriales; family Nostocaceae; genus Dolichospermum; species Dolichospermum gracile. The sequence goes on along the minus strand of NZ_JADEVZ010000022.1, from coordinate 26,396 downwards.
GAACTGAGAGATTGAAGTTCTACCTCTCTTCCAGAGAAACGGACTTCCGCGGCAGCAGTTTCAGCTAAAGTGCGGATTTCGGATTCTCGTCTCACCCGATAACCATTCAATTCAATTGTGTAAGCTGTCTGATTTTCTTCTGGTTGATTTAAGTTGAGAACGGAATTTGCTAGATACTGAATACTATCTAGCACCGAACCGCCAGTACCAATTAAAATCCTAATTTGTTCTGATGTTAAATTGGTTTGATCTATTGTCAACCAGTAGCTTTCTCCTAATGGTGCATCTTGTCCTAAAGATGGCTTAGTTTCTAAATTAGCCCGTACTTGAGTAGATACACCAGTTAGAAGTAGCAAATTTTGTAGCCATTGTTCACTACTCTGCATAGAAATGCCGCTCATAATCAACCAGTAGCCTTTTTCTTAGAACTTTTGGGTTCAAATGGCAACGCTTTTACTTCGATGGTTTGGGCTTCTTTCTCTTGTGAATCTACGATTTTCTGAATTTCTTCTGGTAGAGGTTCACGGGAGAGGATATAGGTTTGGATAGTTTGGAAAACGTTACCAATTACCATATACATAAGTACCCCAGCCGGCAGAGGAAAGAATAGGAACATCCCAGAAAAGATGACAGGGGTAATTTTATTGACTGTATCTTGTTGAGGGTTGCCACCGCTGGAATTTTGCCCAGACAGCATTTGGCTGACATAAAGACTGATACCAAAGAAGACAATCATTGCCACTATATCCCAATGGACTGTGTTATCGGGATCAATGGCGCCTACTCTACCCAAGGCATCAATAAAGAGAAATCCTTTGTCTGCTGCTAGTCCAGGTATTGTCCCTTGAATGGTCACGTCTCCGGGTTCTAGGGCTTCTATATTGCCTTCGGCATCAATTTTAACCCTTTCTTCCCCTTTAATGATTTTCCAGTCAGGTGTCAACTTAGTTTCTGGGTGTTCTGCTAAGAGCAAATCAAATGGTTTACCTTCTACGGTTTGATATTGAATCTTAGTCTTTTCTCCCACTGTTAACTTGTTACCCCCCGGTAATATTGCCGAAATGGGAATGTGTTCTCCATCAGCAATATAAATATTTTGTGGGGAAGTGGCAAAGGCTTGGGGTTGAATGCGCTCGATTTGTTCTTCAGGGAATATTTGCAGGTTAACGGAGTAGTTGACTCCTGCAAAAGGGGAACCTCGCAAAGTTGCAAAGAGTGCTAATAATACTGGCATTTGCAACAGTAGAGGTAGACATCCTGCTAAGGGATTACCAAATTCACTTTGGACCTTGAGCATTTCCTCTTGTTGCTTTTGCTGATCGTCTTTATAGCGCTCTTTGATTTCTGCCATGCGCTTTTGCATGAGAGGCTGCACAACCCGCATCCGTCGCATACTACGGATAGAGCCGGCACTCAGGGGATAGAGTGCAAAGCGGATAATCAATGTTAAAGCTACTATCGCCAACCCATAGCTAGGGACAAAACCATAGAAAAGGTCTATGATTGGCAACATCACGTTGTTCGAGAGAAACCCGATACCAAAATCCATTATTCTGAATTCAACCTGCGGTACTTTGACACTCCCACCCCGGTTGGGAGTGGGATACTTAGTTGAGCCTATCCTCTGACTAGAGGCAGTTCTCTTCCAAGCTTTTGCTCTATATTGTAGAGGTTTTTGTTAAGCATTGCTGCGACTATCCACAAGCTATGGAAGTTAAGGATAGCCGCACATGATCTAAAAATGTGAATGTTAACGCTCTGGAAAAATGACCGGGAATTTTAGATTTTAGATTCAAAAGATTTGGTACAAGCCCCGTTCGCAAGGATGGAAAAATACTCGCTGTGCTGCTTACGCTTCGCTAACGTAAATCCCAAGACTCAATCCAAAATCTAAAATACTCGCTGCGTACGCTTCGCTAACGTAAATCCCAAATCGAGTGACTCATTTAGGATTGCTATATTGGGGATTTCTAGCAGCAATTTTTTCATTAATGTAGTCGTAGACTTCCCGAAAATTGGGAACAGCCCGCATTTCGATGAGAGTACCATTTTTGAGGGTGACTGCCATATCTCCCCATAGGCCGATGCCACGGGGAACTTTGACAACTTTCATCACTTCTGAATAGATTACATCATAGCGATCGCGTCCCATCCAACCACCAGTTACACATATCCTTCGATCTGTGATGCGGAAGCGTAGCCACACTGCCCTGACTATTGCCCCCACAGCTAAGGGTATACCCACCACTGTTAGCCCAATTAGCAGGTTAAAAATCAAATCCCCAATGTGGGGACCACCCTCATAATAAACTTCTTCACGAATACCCATTTAATACCTCAGTTTGTGCCAACAACTGCTCTAATTCTTGCAGAAATTTCTGGGTTTCGCACTCAGATTCTGTTGTTGTTGATTTCACAATTAATACTAGCCGCCATCCTGGGAGTAATTTAGGCAATAGTTGATGTAATGCTGCTGTTATTTGCCTTTTGATTTTGTTGCGAACAACGGCGCGTTTACTGACTTTTGTACTAATGGCAATACCAATTTTTGTGCTAGGGGGGGCAGTATCCAAAGAAGGTTCTGTCGCAAGAGTAGGTTTTAAAGCTCTCAGTGTGAAATGAGAACTATGTCGCCGAATTCCTTCTCGGAAAACTGCCTGAAAATCCTGACGGGATTTGAGCCGATATGCTTTGGGCAAAGCCACAACAGTTCTTAATTACCGAATTTTATTACCCTAAACGCTCAGACGATGCCGTCCTTTTCTTCTTCTGGCACTAATCACGTTTCTGCCGTCTGGTGTTCGCATTCTAGCGCGGAATCCAGATGTTCTTTTTCTCTTACGGCAAGTGCCGCCCAGTGTTCTTTGCATACGGTTCTCCTCTTAGGCGATTTTCATAAAAAGTCACAATCTGGTATTTTACCACTTTACAGGCAATAAAAACATATTTCTGGATGGAGTTGTCTTTTGCCTCTTCCCTCTTCCCTCTTCCCTCTTCCCTATTGCCTCTTGCCTTTTTAGGTAATACTGATAATCCACGTACCAAGATAACGCAGTAATGGGACATCACCGGGGGAAAGAACTTGACATTTGAAATAGTAAACTCCCCCAAAAGCTGGATTCTGTACATTGGATAAGACTAACTCGACTTTGCGACCGGCAGGAACTGGTTCTTCGGGAAATATTTGAATTACACCACCTTCTTTATCCCATTTGACTTCAGATAGGGGGACTTTTTTACCTTTAACTATGACTTCAACACTTTTGGGATCGAAAGTTCCCTTGTAATAATCAGGATAGGTAATGGCAAATTGAGCTACTGCTAGTTTCATTTGTTTGGCAGGAACTCTGAGTATATAACGATCTGTGCTGTTGGTTTGTCCGCCAAAATCTAACCGAAAGGGTAACTGATTTGCGCTGTTAACACCGCTAAAAAGTGTTAAACCATTCTGGGCTAAAGTTATCGCTGGTAAACTCGCTAATAAGCAGCTAGTCACAGCTAAGGCAGAAAGTAGGCGTTTCATAAATTAGGTTTCCTCTAGTTGGTAGTTTGTCACGAAGTATCAGTATTTGTAACTAAACTTTACTACTATATACTTGACAATTGACGTTGGTGAAAGATAAAAGTGCCTTTTTAGTGAAAACTTCCATTCCTGAAACTAAGATTATAGGACTTACGCGCAGTACCAACCTGCGATGAGACGAATAAACGAAATTGTGTTGTTTTTGGCTTTGTGAATAAATTATTGAGTAGGTGTTTATTGGGTTTGACCCAGCCAACAAGAGATAAAATCCAGATTATATAGTTAGGACTTACGCACTAGTTACGGAATAAACGAACCACAGAGGCACAGAGAACACAGAGAAATGAGGGTTTGAGAGATATTTTGCGTAAGTCCTGATAGTTTTGTATTGCTAAAGGATAATTTTTATTGCTAATTATAAATATTTTAGTACACAAGTATATTTTAAATAAATAAAACTTTCAGAGTGAGATTTTTTCCAAATATAAAATAATCTGAAGAACAATATACAAAATGTAGATATCGGCATAGGATGTGCGATAACTAATTCTACTTATAGCTATTTTGCCAGGATGATATTTGCATATTGTCAAGTTGAGATTGTGAATAAAGCCCAAGGATAGGAAAAACAAAAAGGTTGAAAGTTCTATCTACAAAGGTAATTCATGGTTAATCATCCCGACAGCTTAATTAATAGTCAAGGGATTTATTTCTAGGAGATTTCATGAAAATAGCAGTTGCGAAAGAAATAGAAGTTTGTGAACGGCGTGTAGCTTTAATTCCTGACACCGTAGGTAAATTAGTCAAACAAGGTTTAGAAGTTTGGGTAGAAGCTGGTGCGGGAGAAAAAGCATTTTTCAGTGATGCTGACTATGAAGCCGCAGGGGCAAAAATTAGCCATGATTCTGCTCAATTATGGAGTGAAGCAGATATTTTACTCAAAGTTAGCCCACCCCAAACCAGAGAAGATGGCCGGACAGAAATTGAATTACTCAAATCAGGTTCTGTATTAATTAGCTTCCTCAATCCCCTGGGAAATCCCGTAATTGCCCAACAATTGGCAAATCGGCAAATTACGGCTTTGAGTATGGAATTAATCCCCCGTACCACCAGGGCGCAAAGCATGGATGCCTTGTCTTCCCAGGCTTCACTGGCGGGCTATAAAGCCGTATTGATTGCGGCGGCGGCATTACCGAAATACTTCCCCATGTTAACCACCGCTGCGGGGACAATTGCTCCCGCCAAAGTATTTATTATGGGTGCAGGTGTGGCAGGATTGCAAGCGATCGCCACCGCACGTAGACTAGGAGCAGTAGTAGAAGCCTTTGACATCCGCCCAGCCGTTAAAGAAGAAGTCCAAAGCTTAGGGGCGAAATTCGTCGAAGTCAAACTCGAAGAAGAAACCGTAGCCGCCGGTGGTTACGCCAAAGAAATTTCCGAAGACAGTAAAAAGCGTACCCAAGAACTAGTAGCCAGCCACGTCAAAAACTCCGATATCGTCATTACCACTGCCCAAGTACCAGGAAGACAAGCCCCCAGACTGGTGACAGAAGAAATGGTAGCGCAAATGAAACCCGGTTCAGTAATTGTGGACTTAGCCGCAGAACAGGGTGGAAACTGTGCTTGTACAGAAGCAGGTAAAGATATTGTTTGGAACGGCATAACAATTATCGGACCAATTAATTTACCCTCATCCATGCCAGTACACGCCAGCCAACTATATGCAAAAAACGTTACTTCGTTAATGCAACTGTTGATTAAAGACAAAGCCTTAGAAATCAACTTTGATGACGACATAGTTGATGCTGCTTGTGTTACTCATGGTGGAGAAATTAGAAACCAACGAGTAAAGGACGCTTTGCAAGCGGTAGCGGTTTAAAAAGCCCAGGCGAATAGAATTCGCGGCTACACAGGCGAAGTCCGCCTGCGCGGACTAATTATGGAATAACGAACCACAGAGGCACAGAGTTCACAGAGAAATGAGTGTTTAAGGGATATTTTCCATGATTGTTGTAAATCTTCTCTTTGCGTCTTTGCTCCTTTGTATCTTTGCGCGAAACCTCTTAAATCCAAAAATCACATGACACAAGCATTACTTCCGGCTTTATTTGTACTGGTCTTAGCCTCTTTTATCGGCTTTGAAGTCATCAACAAAATTCCCCCCACATTACATACCCCGTTAATGTCCGGTTCAAATGCCATTTCCGGGATTTCGGTAATTGGCGCAATTCTGGCTGCGGGGGAGAAAAACACGAATTTATCGGTAATTCTCGGTTTAATTGCCGTAATTTTGGCAATGGTGAATGTTGTCGGTGGTTTTTTAGTCACTGACAGAATGCTGCAAATGTTTAAAAAAAAGGAAGTTAAAGCATGAGCGATTTTTTACCAACTGGGATTCAGCTAACTTATTTAGTCGCTGCGTCATTATTTATCTTAGGTTTGAAAAAGCTGGGTTCTCCCGCTAGTGCAAGAAACGGTAATCTTATCGCTGCGGTGGGAATGTTATTGGCTATTGTTGCCACGTTGCTAGATCAACAAGTATTAAATTATGAGATGATTTTGGTAGGCTTGGCAATTGGTTCGGTAATTGGTGCTGTTATTGCTTACAAAGTGCAAATGACGGAAATGCCGCAAATGGTGGGTTTACTCAACGGTTTGGGTGGTGCTTCTTCTGCACTTATCGCTGTGGCTGAATTTTGGCGGTTATTAGATAGTTCACAGCCTATCCCCCTCGATGTCAACATTTCCATGTTATTGGATGTGTTAATTGGTGGTGTGACATTAACAGGTAGTTTTCTCGCTTTTGCGAAATTGCAAGGTTTAATTAGCGGTACTCCCATTACCTTTCCTTTGCAACAACCTTTTAACCTCTTGCTTTTGGGTTCTTATGTGGCTGGAAGTGCCTATTTAATCATGACACCAGATAGCCTCCCCGTATTTTTAGCAGTGGTGGCTGTTTCTTTGGTGTTGGGTGTAATGTTTGTACTGCCCATTGGTGGCGGTGATATGCCCGTTGTCATCTCCCTGTTAAACTCGCTCTCCGGTGTGGCTGCGGCTGCGGCTGGGTTTGTGGTGATGAACAATATGTTAATCATCGCCGGTGCTTTGGTGGGGGCTTCTGGTTTAATCCTGACGGAAATTATGTGTAAGGCTATGAACCGTTCTTTGTTCAGTGTCTTATTTAGTGCTTTTGGTTCTGTCTCTACTGCTACTGGTGGTGCGGCTGCTGGTGCTAGTGATCAACCTGTTCGCAGTATTGATGCGGAAGAAGGGGCGATGATGTTGGGTTATGCCCGTTCTGTGGTGATTGTACCCGGATACGGTATGGCGGTTGCTCAAGCACAGCATAGCGTCCGCGAATTGGCTGATCAATTAGAGCGCATGGGTGTGGATGTGAAATATGCGATACATCCGGTGGCGGGGAGAATGCCGGGACACATGAATGTATTATTGGCGGAAGCTAATGTGGCCTATACGCAGTTGTATGATATGGAGGATATTAATCCCCAGTTTGAACAGGCTGATGTGGCGTTGGTGATTGGTGCTAATGATGTGGTCAATCCGGCGGCGCGTAGTGATAAGAATAGTCCTATTTATGGGATGCCGATTTTGGAGGTTGATCGCGCAAAGCAAACTATTGTGATTAAGCGTGGTATGAGTGCTGGTTTTGCTGGTGTTGATAATGAGTTGTTTTATAAGGCTAAAACGACGATGTTGTTTGGTAGTGCTAAGGATATGGTGGCTAAGTTGGTGAGTGAGGTGAAGCAACTTTAAGTTAAACATTTTGATGTATGAGGGTATGTTTTTCATACCCTTTTTTAGTTTGCATTAAAATTTACTATTCTGTAATAAGTATTTTTGATGTATTATAAAGAGTTTCTTTTAGACAGAATATTTCGTAAATTGTAATCTCTACTCTTTCGCCTTCTGTAAAATCTTTTTCTTGTATTGGTATACTGCCTTCATCAACAAATAGCTTTATACTGTTACTGCCTAATCCTTCTATATCTTTCTTTCGGATAATCCCTTGATTATGTTCCAGTAAATTCCTAGTAATAATTGCTTTTTTAATTTCCTGTTTCAACTCCTCATCTATATTCTGTTTAAGACATTGTTCAACGACTTCAATTTTGTCTATATTGTTTATTTTATCAAAACGGTTTATAAAATCTGGTAATTTTTCTGACAAATCATCTTGACTAAAATCAATCTTTATTTTATTAATATTGTAAATATTAGGGTAACTTTTGACATTTGCAAAATGATATTTTACAATTTGCTCAATTATTTGATTTAGAAAGTTATACCATCGTTGTAACATTCGTCCATAAATCAATTCTGCAATTGCACCTTTATGATTCACATAAATTAATATCATGTCATTATAACTTAATCTATTCAAAGTCTCTAATTTTAGCGATTTATCCTCATGGGTAAAAATTTTCAAATCAGAAGATGCGTTACTGTTCATATTAGACATACCTCTTTTAGCGAATTCAATGAAAGTATGTGCAATATCAACCCAGTCTCTTAAATCTTTTTGAAAATCATCTCTAATTTTTCCTAGTTCAATTAATTCTCTCATGGTTATTCTCTTAGACCGAAAATGAGTTATATTCAGACTATTAGTGTAGTATTTATTATCGTGTTTTGCAATGAAATTAAGCAAAAGATGTATAAAAAGGATGTTTAAAATTTGGTAAGTGCGATTTCTAAGGATTACTTGATTTATCTCACTATCTATTGATGACGTTTAGAATACTTTCATTCTTATTAGACGTGACATCCCCAAACTTCCTGAGTGGCAGTAAAGATCAGAATATTTTTCCCTGAGTTGTTGTAAGGAAATTCCTAAACGACTTGCTACGTCTTCTTCTTTAACAGAATTTTGTTCTTTATTTATAGATTGAATAGCTCCTGCCAAAAGTAAACGTCTAAATTTTTTGTCCCCCAAATTGCTGCGGAGAATGTGAGAATTTTCTACAGTATTACTCTTTTTATCTGTCCTTTTAACCCTCTCTTCATTCCAATAATTTTTCCAGCAAGAATGTACTTTCCAAGGATATCCTAAGCTATCAAATAAAACTGAATCACCAAAACCATTAGTATGGTAAAAAACTTCATCTCCACACCACCAGCATTTTGTCGGGTAAGTCTCAGCATCTCTAATTGCCCTATCCATTTTGCTAGAAGATACTGTACTAGCTCCTCTTCCACCTCCATAAGAACTACCGGGAAAACCACAATCACATCCTGGGGGGTGATTCCAAGCGTTACACATAATTTTTGCCCTTACATTGTTTATATATGTAATTGTCTATTTATAACATAATATTTACTTAGTCACGTAGTATTGAATTTAAACTTTCAGTAAAGTTTGGATCTCTTTTTTACTTCTTCCTTCGTGTTCTTCGTGTCTTCGTGGTTAGTTAAAAAAGGATGTTGAGAATTTGAGGTAGTGCAATATTTGGGAGGTATGCGATCGCTGTTTGGGGAGTTGAGGGAGTGCGATCGCTTTTATGGAAGTTGGAGGAAGTGCGATCCGCGAAATTAATCTAAATCTTCCTCAGTCAAACCAGCATCTTTCAAAATACTTTTCAGTGTACCCGTAGGTAAATCACGATTACCATGAACAGGGATACAAAGACGCGCTCTTATACTTTCCTTGTCATAGATATGATGACTACCCTTAACTCTCTTCAAACTCCATCCATAGCCTTCCACAATCTTACACAGAGATTTACCAGAAACCGAACTTCCCATTTTTCCTCCTCATCCGTTGTTAAGTTAGACACTATAATCCCTTGTTATAAGGAATCAATGTGAATTTTCGGATGTCAATGGGAAAGCAACTACATTTTAATAGCTCCAGAGGTTGTTATTTTTGGTACAGATAAAATCTAACACTAAGACTTACAAAAAGTCAATATCTTACTGAAAAAAAATTCTCTATTTCATACAATTGTGTCTTTGCTTGAAAAACATTGATATTTGGGGGAAGTTGAGATCGCACTCTCTTCTCTTCTTCCTTCGCGCTCTTCGTGTCTTCGTGGTTCGTTAAAAAAGGGATGTTGGGAAGTTGAAGGGAGTGCGATCTCTCTTTCTCTGTGTCCTCTGTGTCTCTGTGGTTCGTTAAAAAAGGATGTTGGGGAGTTGAGGGGGTGCGATCGCTATTTGGGAGTTGAGGGGATGCGATCGCTGTTTGGGAAGTTGAAGGGGTGCGATCGCTCTTACTCTGTGTCCTCTGTGTCTCTGTGGTTCGTTAAAAAAGGATGTTGGGGAGTTCAGGGGATGCGATCGCTATTTGGGAAGTTGAGGGGGTGCGATCGCTATTTGGGAAGTTTGAGGGGTGCGATAGCGAAGCGCGACCTAGGAATCGCTGTTTGGGGAAGTTGGAGAGGTGCGATCGCTGTTTGGGAAGTTGAAGGGGTGCGATCGCTTTTCTAATATAATTAAACAATACTACGCGGATCAACAACTACAATATCCGAAAACCGCTTAAAATCATCAACATTAAATGTCAATAAATGTGTAATATTATGAGCTACCATAGCCGCAGCTAAACGTGCATCATGCACCTGTTTTCCCATCACTTGATATTTAATCACCAGAGATTCCCACTCAGTAAAAATTTGTGGTGTATCTAACTCCAATATAAATATCTTTTTAAGTTTTTCGCTTTCTTCTTCAGCTTGAGTGATAGATAAACCTAATCCATTTTTATCAAGAGGTCTTGTAGCAACAGCCCAAAATTCAATTATATTTTGTGGAATAATACATAAAAATTCACCTTGCTTTTTGAGCTTCAAAATTGCCCTTTGAGTATCAAGGTGTATGGGACTATTTTTTTGTACCAAACGCAGTAAAATATTAGTATCTACCAGATATTTCATAACATTTCATCTTCTCTGGTATAAATACTATCTCGACTAATAGCCGCATCTGAAAGTGGTGGTGCTAGAGTAAAAGCAGGACTATTGATTAAATTCATTAGTGCTGTTTCCCAATCTTCCTCTGTTGTTACTTGAGAAAAAGATTTTTCATCTTGATTTTTCAAACTATCTTCAATCAAAGATTCAAGATAAGATTCAATTGATAAACCTTGTTTAGTAGCTTGGGTAATCAGACGAGCTTCTATTTCTGGTTTCAATTGTAGCTGTATAGTTTTATATTGTTTCATATTCTTCGATGCTAGTTAATTAATATCAAGTAAAACTTATGATTAACTTGATATATTAAAAGTATATCAGATTTAAACACCGAAGGTATCGCTTTTGGGGAGTTCAGGGGATGCGATAACGAAATTAATCTAAATCTTCTTCAGTTAAACCAGCATCTTTCAAAATACTTTTCAGTGTACCCATAGGTAGATCACGATTTCCATGAACAGGTATAGAAAGAATCACACTCATATCTTCCTTAACATAGATATGATGACTACCTGTAATCCTTTTTAGATTCCATCCATAGCGTTCCACAATCTTACACAGAGATTTACCAGAAACGGATTTCATAAAGATAACTCAATTAACTGTTTTTCTGGTTCAACTTCTTCTTGCTGACTAGCAACTTCTAACCAACCTTGAACAGCATCTTTCAACATTTCTAATAAATGTTCATAACTTTCACCCCAGGTATGACACCCTGGTAAAGCTGGTACAGAACCACACCATACACCGTCTTCTTCCCAAATAATTGCTTTTATTTTCATAGTCAATTCCTTGAACTAAGGATATTTTACCGCAGGGGGAGTCAGACGTATCAGTTTAATGAAGATGAATAATCGCTATTTGGGGGGTTGAAGGGATGCGATCGCTGTTTGGGGGTTGAAGGGATGCGATCGCTTTTGGGAAGTTGGAGGGGGTGCGATAGCGAAGCGCTGCTGCAAGCAGTTCACTGTTTGGGGAGTTGAAGGGATGCGATCGCTGTTTGGGAGTTGAGGGGATGCGATCGCTTTTGGGAAGTTGGAGGGGGTGCGATAGCGAAGCGCTGCTGCAAGCAGTTCACTGTTTGGGGAGTTGAAGGGATGCGATCGCTTTTGGGAGGTTGAGGGGGTGCGATCGCTGTTTGGGAAGTTGGAGGGGTGCGATAGCGAAGCGCGACCTAGGAATCGCTGTTTGGGAAGTTGGAGGGGTGCGATAGCGAAGCGCTGCTGCAAGCAGTTCGCTGTTTGGGAGGTTGAGGGGGTGCGATAGCGAAGCGCTGCTGCAAGCAGTTCGCTGTTTGGGAGGTTAAAGGGAGTGCGATCTCTCTTTCTCTGTGTCCTCTGTGTCTCTGTGGTTCGTTAAAAAAAGAATGTTTGGGGAAGTTGAGGGGATGCGATAGCGAAGCGCTGCTGCAAGCAGTTCGCTGTTTGGGGGTTGAGGAGTGCGATCGCTATAGTATAATTAGAAAAAAGTCAAAATTTTAAACAATATGGCAACAGGGATACCTGGTAAAAATGGGCGTAACCATAAACAAAATACAACATCTTTCCGAATTGAATATGAAGGAAAAATGCCTATAGAAGATATATTAAAAATTCAGCCAGCTAAGTTAAATCATATAATTAGCATTGAAGGATATCCTAGAAATCAACTAATATATGGAGATAATTTAAACGTTCTTCGTACATTATTAAATAATGATAATGTTGCCGGAAAAGTTAACTTAATATATATTGATCCACCTTATGCAACAGGTAGCAGTTTTGAGTCTCGTAATAGCAATCATGCTTATCATGATCTCATGGCAGGTACAGAATATTTAGAATATTTGCGTCAACGTCTTATTTTAATTAGAGAAATTCTCTCAGAAGAAGGTTCTATTTATGTACATTTAGATGAAAAAATGGCTTGTACTGTCAAAATTATCATGGATGAAATTTTTGGAGTTAAAAATTTTCGGAATTGGATTACTAGAAAAAAATGCAATCCTAAAAACTATACACGCAAACAATATGGTAATGTTGCCGATTTTATTCTTTTTTATACAAAAACAGATAATTATGTATGGAATCAACCTTTTGATGCTTGGACAGAAGACTCGATTAAAAAAGAATATCAATATGTAGAAGAAGAAACAGGAAGACTATATAAAAAAGTTCCTATTCATGCTCCAGGGGTAAGAAAAGGAGCAACCAGTCAATCTTGGAGGGGTATGCTACCACCTCCCGGTAAACATTGGCAATATACACCAGAAACATTAGACGAAATGGATGCACGAGGGGAAATATATTGGTCTTCAACAGGTAATCCCAGAAGAAAAGTATATTTAGATAATAGTCAGGGTATTTCGATTCAAGATATTTGGCTTGATTTTAAAGACGCTCACAATCAAAATATTAAAATCACTGGTTATCCAACGGAGAAAAATTCAGAGATGATGAAACGGATAATTATGGCTTCATCAAATCCAGGAGATATTGTTTTAGATGCCTTTGCAGGAAGTGGAACTACTCTAACAGTATCTGAAGAATTAGGTAGAAGATGGATAGGTATTGATAATTCTTCATTATCTATTGATACTATAATTCAACGTTTAGTGAATGGTAGTGAAGCAATGGGTGATTTTGTTAATGGCAAAAATGGTAGTTGTAAATATAAACAAATCAACTTAATTGATGTTAATAGAATTTTAAAAACAGGTTTAGACTTGTATATTGAAGAATCAGAAATTTTAGAGTTAATTTCTGATCAAATCATCAAAAATTGGAATAGTAAACTTAACTATCTAACCAGCTTTGTGTAAATCTCTCGTCTAACATTTTCAAAGTACAAACCATCACTCTAGTTTGTCCATATTGTTCTAAATTAGCGTAATCATTCCACATAGAACCTAGAAGTAATCCAGGATCATCATTCAGCATCAATACTTTTAATGACAAATTATAGGTTTGAGCATAACTCAAAATTTCTGTTATTTTATCTCGATTGCCACCTGTTCTATCATCTTCCTGAGAACCTCCTCTGTCGGAGTCATAGCGAGCAAATCCAACTACCAATGGAGTACCATCTAAGCGGGATATCAATATATCCGCTGGGGTTTTATATTGCCAGTTATCTAATACTTCATTTAGTATTACATCTCTTCCAGCACGAACAGGACCACGAATTAAATAATCCTTGCTAAATACTTTGTTAAACCATAAGAAAAAACTTTCTGTTAAGTCATAACCTTTTTGTCCTCGCGTACTTTGCTCTAAAAGTATTGCCATGAGAGTCTCATCAGGTATAGGACGGCTTTGCAAATTTTGTTTCACTTGCTCTATTGGACGAAATCTATAGCCAAAGTCTTTAATAATATCAGGTATTTTGGTTTTCCTTTTAGTCATTTCAACTGATGTATCTGGAGAGACATATCTCCGAAATACTCTGAGTAACTGAATTCTCAAGGGATCAGGCTCTTTAGTAATAATTTCAAGTAAATTTGCAGAACTTTGAGCTTGTTCTACAACTTCTGTAAAACGCAATAACACATTCTCATAAAGAATTTTAGCTTCATCTAAGGAATCTGGATAGAAAGGTGAATCAAATATAGTAATCCAATTAGATGCTGTTGCTTTGTAACTAGCAAATGTAGTCAAAATTATTTCCTTATTTTTATGATCAGCACAGGTTATTAATATAAGCAATCGTGGTATTCTTGTCCAGGTCTTTCTTAAAAAAGTGATATTTGGGAGGAAGGTGTGCGATCGCTATAACATTTAAGCAGTAGCGAATGCAGTATATTTCCTTTCTTCAGGAGGATGAAAAGCTAAGACAATATCAAGATTAGAAATACCTAACTTCATTAATTCATTAGCTATTCCTTCCTCAGTCCAATCTTCTTCAATCCAAATTTTATCATTTTTAATTCTGATATTAACTTGGATATTATTTGTTCTTTTTTTGCCATCCCAACCCAAAAAAACCCAAATATAGTGATGATTATTATCATCAAAAATCAAACAACTTTCATCAGTTAAATTTGCCGCACCAGAAACCCAATTATGATATTCTGTGAGAACTTGTTTAATTGCTATTTGATATTGCTCTAGTTTATCCATTGTAATATCTCCTCCTTTTCGACATTAACTACAATCATCAAAATTTGATTTAATTCGACAATCTCTTTGATTGAATCTCTAGTAAAAAAGTTGCGGATTTTTAACATTATAAACACTACCAATACCAGGTAGTCGTGCTAATTGTGAAAAAGTCTGCCTCGTAGCATCAAAAAAACTCAATGCTGCATCAAAATTACTGTCAGCAATATAAGCAAACTGTTCATCAAGGTCAACACTAGCCTTTGGTCTAATTACAATTCGTCTAGTCATTGCTATTACTTGCGGAGTCTCTCTAGAAGCTGAGTGCGTTTTTGTTGCCACCACTCATCCGTAATTTCAATCGCTTCACCACTATCTAAGCCTTCTAATAGCAATGTTTCTAGTCGTGTTTGTGCCACTTTTTCTAAATCTTGACGAATCAAATGTCGAATATATTCGCTTGTGGTACTGTAGCCACATTTTGCAACCTGTTCATTGATAAAGTCCCGCATGGAATCGGGAAGAGAAATATTTACTGTAGTCATAGCTAATAAGTCTTTATATTTCTGATTCTTTAATTATGGCAAATATTGTCAATTTTTGTCAAATGTTTTGTAGCCCACATTCAGCAGGTAATTTCAGACAAAAAATAATATCGGTGACAAGATGGACAAAGGAACTGTAAAATCAGTTTTTGTCTATCTGTGAGTTGAATTGAAGATTTAATCCCATAACTACTATATCTAGATCGGATAAATCTTGAAGACGCTGAATAATTTTTTCTGATCTTTGATTAAGATATTGAATACAAACATTACTATCTAATAAATATTTCATCAGTTTGTATTGCTAACAATTAATCATTTCTTCTAAGCTATCATCTAAAGTATCATCAATACCTAAATTATCTATAATAATTGGATCATCAGCACAACTTCCTGCTGTTTGATTAATAAATTCTTGCCAGTCTAAATTGTGTTTTTCTGTAGTTATCAAAGTTGTTGGTTTATTGATCAAATTTTGACGAAATAAACGGACAATTTCCAATATTTCTGGTATGTATTCTTCTGGAGTTTGGGCAATTTCTAATAATAAATCGTTCCAGGGTGTAGTTGAGGATGTTGCTGTGATGAGTTGGTGATTATTAATCATAAAATACTAGATTTGATTATTTTTACATATTATCAGTATATCAGATCAGAATCAGCAAGTGTAACTTACCCAAAGTATCGCTGTTTGAGAAGTTGAAGGGGTGCGATAGCGAAGCGCTGCTGCAAGCAGTTCGCTCTTTCTCTGTGTCTGGAGTGGTTTGTTAAAAAAGGATGTTTGGGAGTTGAGGGAGTGCGATCGCACACAATAACAAATATAATTAAACAGGGAAGAAATCAGCATCTAATATTTCATCAACAGAAAAAGGACACTCTTGAGGAAAAATAGACAGAGGAAGTCCAGTTTCAATCGCTGCTTCTTTGCGAGCGTGTTGGTAACAATTATCAAAAACTTCGATATAATAGCTTTTTAAACTAGGACTATCTAAAAATGCTTCTTGCAATCTTTGACGATGTTCATAGATTGTATATAGCCAGCTATTAGAGCGGTTTTGGGGTTGGAATTTGTATTTAAGAAGGTGCATAATTAGCACTCTAAGATTACTTCTTAAAGAATTTTTCTCACTTCTTCCCATACTTTCAATTTCTTCAATTAAATTTTCTAATTCTAATTCTGAAAAACTTTTACTTTTTAATAAATAAGCAGTTTTTTCTAACCACAAGTTATGATCTTGTGCATAAAGATTACTACCTTTAGTAACAGATTGATGGATCATAATCTTCTCCTGATTTGATTGATTTTTACAGGTAAGGTTTTCCATTAACTACCAAATTAACCGCAAAACCATTATCAATATTTTATTATATTGATTTAACTTTGTTGATTCTATATTCTAGAATATCACAAATTGATATAATTATATCTGTTTGGGAGTTGAGGGGATGCGATCTCAAGTTGACAGAGAAAGACTTAACACTACAGCTAATGCTTGAGAAATAAGCTGCATTTGTGATTCAGAAAGTTGACCTAATTTTCTAATTAATCGTATTTCTGAAACAGAACGGATTTGAAAAGTATCAACACTAGAAACTTTTGCCAAACTATTCTCTGTACTTAGTTCTAATTTTACCATCCAAGGTCTAATAGAATAACGTTCTTTCCAATCTGTCACTGGAACAATTATCTTCAAAGGTAAAATGCCAATGGCATTATCATTAACTATAATACAAGGACGTTTTTTACTAATTTCCGTACCTATAGTTGGATCTAAATTAACTAACCAGACTTCACCTCTATACATAAGTTTCACAAATTCTGTTAATCTTCATCTGGATAGTCATAAAAATCTTCTCCATCTAAATCGGAGAAAACATTTAATTCACCATCATTTGCATAATCTTCAATAGCTGTAATAGCTGCTAATGCTAATTGATGTTTTTGCTGTTCTTTTGTTAAAAATTCTTGTTGTTCATTAACTAATTGTAAAGCAAATTCAGCTATTTTCAAGCGTTCATTGATACTGAGTTTTGGCAAAGATTTAAGAATTGCTTGCGTTTCCATACTAACTCAACCTCTCAATTTATTCAGTATATCAGAATTTAAAGAAGATATGTTTTAGTGTAACTCACCTGTCACTCTCCTATGTAAGTTAGAATTGACATCTGGGGAGTGCAATAGCGTAAGTGCTGACTTGTCAGTTCGCTGTTTGGGATTTGAGGGAGTGCGATAGCGAAGCGCTGCTGCAAGTAGTTCGCTATTGGGGAGTTGAAGGGGTGCGATCGCTTGTAATTAAACAACACTACGTGGATCAACAACTACAATATCCGAAACCCCTTGCAAATCTTCCTGACATTGGCTCAAAATTTCTGTTAAACATTCATTAATTACATGATAATTTTCATTACCTAATCGAAATAAAATTACACTTCCCATATCAGCTAAAAACTTCATTTTAATATTACGCAGTTTTAAAAGAATAAACCCTTTCTTGAGTCAACCATGCTGCATAAAGCAAAGATTGACGAATATCATCAGCTTCTAAATCAGGATATTCTTCTAAAATCTCCTCTAGTGGTTTTCCATTAGCTACTAAATTTACCACTAAAGAAACAGGTATTCGCATCCCCCGAATACAAGCTTGTCCTGCCATGATTTGCGGATCAAATGTAATTCTTTCTAAATTTAACATAAAAAATATTTGTTCTTCACTATGTTTGATTCTATCAAAAACTTATTCATAACATCACATTGCGATCGCTATTGGAGAAGTTGAAGGGTACGATAGCGAAGCGCTGCTGCAAGCAGTATTTAACATCAAAATATTTATTTTTCACTATCTTACTATCTTTTAGAGGATCATAAATTTATCTATAATATCACAAATTAACGCTCTCTCGTGTTCTTCGATGCTTTGTGGTTTGTTAAAAAAGGTATATTGGGTTTTTGAAGGATGCGATCGCGCAAGTGCCGACTTGTCAGTTCGCTGTTCGGGGATTGAGAGAGTGCGTTAGCGAAGCGCTCCGCAGGAATCAGGTAGGTTGTTGTAGGCGATCGCACACAACAACAAATATAATTAAACTGAAAAAAAATCAGCCCAAGCCGATTGGTGACTTGGGTAAATTGCCTAGATAAATTTGTGAATTTAGTTTAGGAGTAGTTGACACTCTCCGGTCTAAAGACGCGGAGATTCTATAGAGAGTTTCAGTCTATATCCCTCAGTTATCCCAGTTTCAGGCAGGGTTCCTTAAATATTTGGGTTCTTGCCCTGATTTCGTTGGATCTGGCGGGCGAAATCATATCTGACAAGCGTAACTTTCCGAGAGTCTTTCGGTAGCTTTTTACGTCTTTAGTGACAATATAGTTGTATCACGAATATGGATTAAAATCAATGCAGGATAAAGGAAAGCCTCTAGCCTTCATCCCTTGTCTAAAGCACAGATGTAGCTTCCTAAGTCAGCTACATCTTCAAGGGTTTTCGGCATTTCCCTTATAATCTAAACAGCCCCACTGTTTTTATTAAACAAAATGGTGATTGTTTTGAAAATTAACTTTAAATCGTAAACTAAAGTCCAATTTTGCTGATACTGTAAATCTAACCGAATCACATCTTCAAAACTCCGAACTTTAGAGCGACCGTTAACTTGCCATTCACCAGTCATGCCAGGTTTCACGTCAAAACGTTGCCATTCTGGGACTTCATAGCGTTCTACTTCATCGGGTGTCGGTGGTCGAGTCCCGACTAAACTCATTTCTCCTTTGAGAACATTCCAAAATTGAGGTAGTTCATCGAGACTGGTACGGCGTAAAAATTTACCTACTTTAGTAATTCGGGGATCATTATCGTTTTTAAAGAAAGCACCTTCGGCTTGGTTTTTAATTTGGGATTTTCTGGCTTCGGCATCTACACACATAGAGCGAAATTTCCAAATTGCAAACCGCTTACCCATCCAGCCGCAACGGGTTTGCCGAAATAAAATCGGACCGGGATCATCAATTTGAATGGCGATCGCTATGGGAATAAATAAAACAGATGTAATTACTAATCCCACTAATGATCCGACAATATCAATGGCCCGTTTCATCCAAGATGCTACGGAGTTATGAGTTTGGGGAAGTGGATCTACTTTGCGAGAATTATTTTTTCCGGCATCTGTTAAATTATCTGTTGCGATTAATCTGAGGTTGTGAAGAGACTCAATGGGAAACACCTGATCTAGTCCCGTCAGATTTAAAACGGCCATAACTTGGGGTGTCACATGACGCAATGTGACTTTAATTCCCTTTTCTTGAGAATTTTTAAAGTTACTAACCAAAGAACCTAAACCACTACTGTCCATAAAAGTAGTATTTTGAAAATCAATGAAAATTTGCCCAGGTGGTACATCCGCTTGAATTAGGTTTTGGCAAGTTTGTTTAAAATTGACAGCTTCAAGCACAGTTAATCTCACTGGAACTTGCAAGATTGCTGCGTCTTCTAAATAAGTCACTGAAAAATCTACTGATATAGGTTGGCTACTCATAAAAATCTGGACTTTAGTTGCCATATATAATCTAATTTGCTCAACGTTATTTTGCTTTAGAAAAACAATTAACCTTACCTTTAATCTGTCTGATGAAGCACAAGTTGGTAGATCTTTAAAGATTAGAGAAAATATCACCAATAAAGCTTCACAATCACAGCGATTTATAAAGTTTTTGCTGTTGTGAATATGTCGGATCTATTTAGAATCCGTAGGTATGGATTTAAAGTTTCCCCCCAGGAAAAAAAATCGGATGTGATACAATCAAGAGCAAGAAAACCCTGCCCCTAAAGATTTTTGATTTCCTCAATGTATTTTACAAAAAGTCCATATCGCTATATAGCCATTCCCCTACTAGCGAGGTACAAGGTTTTTTCGTCTTAAGGAACAGGGAACAGGGAAAAGTGAATAAGTTGGTGTGTACTTCATTAGACTGGGAAAAGCTATATAACTTGTCTCTAACACTAAATTAGAGGTATTTGTAAAAATAATTGTCTTCCAAAGTACAGTTGTTAAGAAGTTAGAATGGGCAGTTTTAATTAGTTGCGAAGGTGAATGATTCGATTCTGGTATTTTTGTAATGTGTGACTTTCTAAATTATAAAATATTGCAGCGATTGGGTTATTTAAAAATTTTTGATGAGCGAAATAATAAAGTTTGATAAAGTTTTAATATGGCGTGCAGGAGTCAGGAGCAAGAAAGAGGAAAATAGAAGATAGAGGATGAATCCATGTCCTTGTGGGGTGGGCAACACCCAACCCACTAGCTGTGAAGATTTTACCAGAGCATCCGGTAAGCGTAAAGCGAGGGTGTCTTTAGACCTGAGATATAAGCGACTCGTTGAACCAAGAATCTCAGTGGCTTTAGCCCTGAGAGTGTCAAAGACCTGAATCCTCATTCCTCGATTTAGTTTTAGCCTTGTTGGCGCTTCGTTTGAGAGCCGAAAGTCTGGCTTCATATCGAGAGCGCTGACCTTTGCTAGGAGTGTTTTCCACCAAAGTTTTTAAGGCACTACCAAGACTTTTATAGGCGTTAGGTAAACTATAGCCAAAGCGGGTTGCTAGAGTGATCGCTTTTTCGTCCGCATCCAGCAATTCTTTAATTTGTTTACCACCATTATTTTTTTGATATAATCGCCAACCGGACACGCCACAAAGTGCTAAAGCCAATACTAGCAATAATCCATCTTGTACCCACAACTCACCTACAGCACCACCCAAACCAATAGCTAGTGCTGCCATTTCCCAACCATCTTTGGGAATTGTGTCATTTTGAATGCGAGCAACTTCGTGCCAAAACAGCAAATTACGCTGATCCATTGCGAGAGCATCCCACTTCACCAAGTCAATTTGAATTTCTACTTGGTCTTTGCCAATCTCTTCGCAACGAATCAGGGATGGATTAACCTCTATCGTGCCTTCAACTGTTACCCAACTTTGCAATTCTGGGGGTAACAAGCTTTTTAACCGCCGGAGTTCACTCATTTCTGCTTTAGCAGAGGAGGTTGCATAGGATGTCATAAAAATCCAGCCTTACAAAATTTCAGTATATGATCAGGTTATCACTTTGCAGTCTAGGGATTTCAGTAGTTATCCGCCTTAATCATCGGCAAAACTACCGCGCTTTTTCCGGGCTTCCATAGCTTTTTCTAGGAGTTCTAATAATCCAGGAGCTTGTTCTTGAATACTCAACAATAATCTTTCTCCTAAGTCTAGATTGCCCGGATCTTCTCCTGTTTCCATTACCTCTTGCAACCGCGGGAGGGCAATGGTATCCACAATTTGGATTAATCCGCTCAGACAACGGTTAAATTGTCTCTCGGTGAGCATGGAGTCTTCCAGGGGAAATTCGATGATAGCGCGGATTTCACCATCGGATGGATCATATTCCCATTGCAGCATTTTGGTTTCCCAGGAAATAGCCAGCATCGTCTGGAGGATAGCATCTTTGTGGGGATGATCTTTTACTTCTCCCAGCACTTGGGGTGCAAACAGCCGAAAAAATTTTCCTTCCTCATCCAGTTGGACAACTATGAGGAAATCTTCGATGTTTTCAGCTTCAACACCTGTAATAATCCGGTCTTCTTTTTCATCAATACGGTAGTCCCAACCAAGATTATCGAGATACTTGGCTATTTGTTTGAGATTTGCTGCCATAAAAGCCTCGTAAGGAACAGTACAAGAGGCTGTCACCAAAACTATTCTAACCCGCTAGGCGCATTTACTCAATTGCAACAGTAATTTTCACCGAGGTTAATTTATCAGCGTTGCTGATTTGAAGTATGAAATTCCCAAATTGAACCTTTAAAACTCTTGACTTTGCGTCTTTGCGCCTTTGCGTGAGACTAAAATCCATACCCTTAATCAGCAACGCTAATTTATCTTAATCTAGCACATCGTCATCTAAAATTGGTATAATAAAGATCCCTGACTTGTGAAGGAGCAGTCAGGGATCTGAGATTCATAACTTACTTAGCGCAAATTAGTTAAATGTTCTGGAGACAACTAATACTAGGAGCAAAGAAGTATTCACCACCTTGAAGATGTACCCAAAGATCAAATAGGTTTATGGCCGTTGTTCCTTCTTTCCCCCATTGTTGTGGGTATTTTTGCGTTCTGTTAGCCTGATTTGCCTTACCATCACCAGGTTGCGTTTGACCAATAATCGGATCTACTCCCACATTAACGTCAACAAAGTTATTAGCATTAGCCCAAGCAGCTTGCATGAAATTAAATTGATTTGCAATATCAGCTTGAAAACATAGGAAAAATAATCCTGAACCGGTTACCGGTGGTTCAAACCCTGCTTGATCCCACTTCTTCCCATCCGGTAATGATTGATAATCTACCCCATAGCTCACTGCACGACGAGCAATTCTATGGTTTCTCTCTTTTCTTAAAGCTTCATCAAAACTTTCTCCTGCCGAATCTACTCGTCCTGTATCTCCTCTAGGATTAGTTTTGCGGACGTGGGTATGAAATGGACATTTTAATCCCTGTGTATCATCATCATAATTGAAATCGTCAAACTCACCTGCTTTAGTATTAGCTGGTAACTCTGCCCGTCTTAATTCCGAACCTTTCATTGTTAATGGTGTTCCATCTCGAAAACGTCCCATCATTAATGCTGCACCTAATTCGTTATCGCCATTTAATTGTAAGTTTGATTGATCATTCTTAGCGAGGAAATTTTCAGCACTAATAAATGCCTTCACATCTTGTTCAAGTTTTCGACAAACTAAATAACTGCCATAGCTATCTTTCAATTTACCATTAGGATCTTTGGTCAAAACTAGACTAAGAGGGGCGCGGGGATCCCATTTACTATTTTTCCATGTAGCAGAAGAACTTCCAAAGGTCTTGATTTTGGCTTTTTCGATGTCTCTTTTGAGGAATAGAGGTTGACTAATCCCATCAACGAAACCAAAGTGTTCAATATGCTCACCTTTTTCATTTTTGAGGATGAAGCCATCTTCTCTATGAACAACTTGAGCTAGACGATAGAGTTCTCTTGTGATCTTATTAACCGTTTGCAAAAGGCTAACTACATTATCATCAGCAATTAGTAATAAGGCATGAATCTCCTCTTGTAATCCTGGGTCCCATTTTTCAATTACTGGATCACCTAACAATTTTCTGATTGTATCGTTTTTCATACCAAACCGAAAAGATTCATCACCAGGAATTTGAAAAGGTTTAAATCCTAAATACTCATAACCTTTACGGCTGAGAAAGAAATTGACAAATGGATCACCTGCAATTTTTTTGTCTCTGTACAATTTCGCCTCGTCTGCTTGTTTCTGAGCAGATGTTATTTTCGTTGCAAACCCCCTAATCCATTCTTTTAATTGTTGGACTTGATTAGGTTTGAATTGCAGAAACAAATGCACACTACTATCTCTTCCATGTCCTCGGAGAATATTCCCTTGTAAATCCTTGAGTAAATCTGCATATTTACCAGGATTTTCAGTATCAATACCTTCTTCGGGAAGTGTTTGCAAATCTGCTTCTGTTAGTTCCATTAATTCCATTGTTGGTAGTTCCTATTTTTTAGTTTGTAGATCCACTGTTGCTATATTCAGTTACAGCAACAGTGAATTGAAAGGGTAGTGAATCTGTCTAGGCTTCTAGTTTTACGAACTTGGCTTCCGAGGGCTTGCCAATATCATTGACGTAAAACATCATGTAGAGGCTTCTAGTTTTACGAACTTGGCTTCCGAGGGCTTGCCAATATCATTGACGTAAAACATCATGTAGTAACCGGGTGGATAAAGATTGGCATTTGTGGGAGCTTGAAAATCGAGAGTAGAATTATCTGCTGCGACATTTTCAATCTTTAAATCTGCCAGCCGTTGTCCATAATCAAAAGAGTGAGTTCCTGAACTTAATTTAGTCAGAACCAGAGAACCTTTGCTGGTAGCATTTGTCAATGAAACTGTGCTTGATTGTCCATATTTCAGGGTTTTAGGAGCAGTGACAATTTCTGGGCGTTGTCCTTCTTTGAACAAATAAGGAGGAGTAAAAATTTCTGCTTGCCAAATTTCTGCGGGGACAAATGGTTCTGGATCATCATCTACAAAATATGTCTTGGGATCTTCGTAATACTTGTCTAAATCGAAGGTTTGTACATCTCCTGATTTGTCTTTTAATTGAGGTTCTGTGTATAATTTGGGTATTGTGTAGTAATTTTTCGGATCTGGTAAAACGTCAACACGGACTGTTCCATCTTGTTTTCTAGCTGCACGACTGGGATTACCACCAATAACTAAGACACGAGCATCAGGCAATAATACAGCATTATTGTGATACAACCTGGGGAATTTACCAGGACTCATTGCTTCGGTTTTATAACCACTAGGTGACAATGAATCAGCAGTCATCAATAGTGGTTCAAAAATAGGTTTATATTCTCCATATTCACCACCATTAACTGTCAATATTTGTTTAGTGGGAAGAATTACAGCCTGATTCATAGAACGGGGTTTATCGAAAAAATCAGGGTAGATTTCCCATGTCCCTTTTTCGTCGGAATTTTTGGGAGCAGACCAACGTTCTAAACTCTTAGCAATTCTGACTCCTTTCTTAGCTAAATTGTCATTGTAGCTATCTTTTTTAAAGGCACCATTTTCTTTTTTACCCAGGTAAGGACGACCAAAGTTAATGTCATTAGTACCAATGATGCCTCCCATTAACAAGACATCACCTTCTTTATTAGGATCTAAGATTCCAGTTCCATAAACTTTGGATATCTCTTTTCTGTCGGGTCCAATTTCAAAACTTACAGAAAATTTACCCAGGCTATCCTTTGTGAGTGACATTAAATAGGTTTTGTTGCTTTCGTGTATTTCCAGTGGGGATTTACCTGCACCATCACCTGTGATTAACAATTTGCCATCCGCAGTGGGAAAAATGCGGGGATAAAGGTCAATGCTATCGTAAGCATCTATGGTTCTGGAAACTGGTTGATTATTGTGGGTGTAATTGTCTTGGTAGGTAATTTTGGTGTTGAAGGGGCTATTTTCTACGTAAGTCAGATCAATATATTGAAAGTTCTTAGTTGTGGGGTCAAAGATTTCAATGGAAGGTGTGATCTGATTTGGTTTGTCATATTTCAAACCGGAAAAAATCACCAGTTTTCCATCGGCTAAGGTGATAGGACTAGGATACCAACGTCCTTCTTTTAAGAATGAACCAACTGTAGACCAGGGTGTGGTCTGCTCTTGCGGATTTTCATTGTTCTGCGGATTTTTCGTGTCCCAGTTGTATAGGTTGGTTTGTTTTGAGCCTTCAAACTTTTCTCCTGGATAGTAGCGATGAGAGCCACTAATAAATAAAACGTTACCATCTGGTAAATGCACGTTGGCTGAACAAAAAGGATCGTTGCTTTGTCCATTTTGTAGTGATGGAGGTGAAGGAATGCGCTCAAATGTATTGGTTTTTGGATCAAATAAGGCAGAGTTATTGACTACTGCACTATCTCTTCCATTGACCCCATCAATAAATTTGTTTCCTGTTCCGTCTTGGACTAATGTGTTACGGTTACTGCTGCCATTGACTATCAATACTTTACCGTTAGGTAATAGTGAAGTATGCACACCTTGCATCCAGTCTTTTTTATCTAGAGGTAAAGGTACTGTTTGCCATTGTCCTTTGGTAGCACTTTCGATATTGGCTGAAATAGCAGTGTCAGCCCTAACAATATCTGGATTGAGAATTAATCCTAAACAAGTTAGAAGAATTATGAGAAATGTTACTTTTTTATGCACTGGTTGATTCTCAATATTGACATATTGAATACATACGACATCTTGTAAAATAAAAATGAGTTCTTTAGATTGTTTTAAGATTTTTTGTCAAAAAAATATATCGTATAATATACAATACTTAATCATTTCACAAAAATTTATATTCACTTAATATTACTTGATAGAGTAGGGCGTAAACGCCAACAAGTAAAGCCGCATTCCCACTCTTACAAGTCACCCGTGAGTTGGGAAAAAGACCCCTTGCAGCGTATGACCGAGGCTATGGTAATGCCAAATTTGTGCAAGCTACGGAGAAGACTGAGACAGACCTATTATTGCGGTTAGCATCTAATAGATGTGTATGGGGTAAAACTGATACTGACAAAGGAAGAGGCTCACCTCGTAAGCATGGTCATAAATTTAAGTTCAATGACCCAGAAACTTGCACAGAAGCAACTGAAACTTTAGAAGTAGAAGACCCGAAAGTTGGACGAGTGAAAGTTAGGAGTCCTATACAGCACTTCCCGATGTTATGAGGTACAAGAACCCCACCCC
>NZ_JADEVZ010000139.1 GCF_015207875.1 Dolichospermum sp. LEGE 00240 | reverse complement strand
CTGATTCTCTTGTATTTAAAAGTTTGCAAACCTTTACAGAGATAGAGTTTTCGGCTTTTATGGTTTAGATTTATCGGCATTAAATTTTGGTAATTTTAGTTGTGACCATAAAAGAGACGAAAGAGCCAACTTTTCAAACACCCTCTAACAATTCTAAGACTTTTTGTCTTTTACTGGCATCTGCTAATTGTTGTCGAGATTTTTGGATTAACTGCCTTGTATGCTCAATAGCAGTTTCCTCTTTTTCCACTACTAGCTGTACCATTCCCAGTCCTATTGAATTATCGGTTGTTACCTCCAACTCATCCAAATAAATAAACGTGATTTGCTGACTCATTAGCAAACCCCGATACTGCATTGGTACACCAGGATCTAAACTACGTTTAGCAAAAATGGCTACTGCGTGAAAATCATTCTTTGGTTGATATTGATTCAGATAAACAAAGATTTCGGTAAATAACCGCCAGTAAAAATCCGCTTTCGGTTGAAATTGAACTTCTACAAAGTAAATCGGTTGTTCAGGTATTTCTGAATCAGGTATAAATAAACCATCAAAGCGAAATGCTAGTTCCTTAATTTCTACAGATGTGAATTGATATGCTTCCGCTTCTGTGGCTGGCTTGCCAATCAGTTCAAAAAGGATACTAGGTAATGTCTGAAATAGTTGATAGAATATAGTATCTGTTTTCACAAGAATGATGTTCTTTTACATGAGTTTAAAAAGTAGCGATCTAAAATTTTTTTGACAAAGTTATCAGTCCAGCTAATCACTTTCTATTAGCACTATATGGTGTATGGCGTTAGCCATGCTAAAATCATACTCCTTTTTTAATATCTAATTCTTGGATCTACATAAGCATTGAGAATATCAATCAAAATGCTTGCACTGACAACAATTGCCCCAAAAAATACTAACACACCCTGGACGGTAGGATAATCTCGGTCGGAAATAGCTTGGTATAAACGATTTGCTAACCCTGGCCAGGAAAATGTCACTTCTGTTAAAATTGCTCCACCTAATAAGGAAGCAAATGTTAGTCCTAAGACCGTAATTACAGGAATTAAGGCATTCTTCAAAGCATGGGAAACTAATATCTTACTTTCAGAAATTCCTCTCGCTCTAGCCGCTTCTACATAATCGGCTTTTAAGGTTTGTTTTAAGTTAACTCTGACAATGCGTTCAAAAATGCCACTGAGCAAAATTCCTAAAGTTAAACTTGGTAAAGCTAAATGATGTAAAGATGTGAAAAACTGACTTAAATTTCCAGCTAATAAACTATCAATTGTATATAAACCAGTAATATTTGTAGGTGCAGGAAGATTGGGCGGAAACCGATTGGAATTGGGAAACCAACCCAATTGAACTGAAAAAACTAATTGTAATAACATACCTGCCCAAAACATCGGTAGTGCGTAGGTAATAATCCCAAATAAGCGCCCACCAATATCAAAACCAGTTCCCGGACGAGAAGCGGAAATAGTTCCCACTAAAACGCCGACAATCAGCGCCACAGCCATACTCGCAAATGCTAATTCTACTGTGGCTGGAAAATATTGACTAATTATTTCCCCTATATTTTGCCCGCGACTGGTTAAGGAAGTTCCTAAATCAAAGCGTAGTAAATTACCTAAATAATTGAGATATTGTAACCAAATTGGTAAGTCTAAACCAAGTTGTTTTCTTAATTCTTCTTTTGCACTTTCTGGCGCTCTTCCTCCCAGAATTGCATCTGCTGGATCTCCTGGGGTGGCTCTAAGTAAAATAAAAACAATGGTGATAATAGTTAATAGTTGCAGTGGCGCAAATAATAACCGGGAAACTATGTAATACTGTAATGCTTTAGAACGGGACATATTTTATCAGGAGTTCAGGAGTTCAGGAGTTCAGGAGTTCAGGAGTTCAGGAGTTCAGGAGTCAGGATGAAGAATGAAGAATGAAGAATGAAGAATGAAGAATGAAAGAAAACTTCTCTCTATCTCCTATTAACTGTCACCTGTCACCTGTCACCTGTCACCTGTCACCTATTCCCTACTTTTTAATTGTTTTGTAAATCAGGTTTTGGGTGGGATCAAGATTGACATTGGCTACGCCTTTTTGAGCAAATACAAAATCTTTGCTTTGCCATAAAGGAATGTAGGGAACATCAGTTAATACTTGGGTTTGAATGTCGGCAAATATTTTTTTCCGAGTTTCAGGATTTTGTTCTTTACGTTGTTGATCTATGAGTTTGTTCATAGCTTCACTATAATAGAATGACCCCTGAGTTTGACTACCGCCGGTTTCACAACCTTTAGCAACTGAACCTTTTTCACAGGCTAAAAATGGCTGTACGTAGTTATCTGGATCTAAAAAGTCTGGATACCAATTAGTTAAGGTACTGGGATATAAACCTTTGGAAATTTCTTTATAGAAAGTTGCACCTTCGACGGTTTTAACTTCAAATTGCAAAATACCATCCATTTTAGTATCAGCGAGGGATTTTAAGGTTTGGGCGACTAAACTCCGAGTCATTGAACTTGCAGGATACCAAATTTGCACTTTTGCTGGATTTTCTTTGGAGAAACCAGCAGCGACTAAGGATTTTTTGGCTTCTTCAAATTTACCATCACCATATTTATCTTGAAACAATGGTTGGGAAACGTTGAAGGTGGTGGGAATCATGCTGTAAAGAGGATCAGCCTGTGATAATAATACCCGATCATTTAATAATTTACGATCAATTAATGATGCGATCGCTTGTCTCACCTCTACTTTATCTAAAGGTTTTTGATTGCGATTTAAAGTCATATAAGTAACTACACTACCTTGAGCAGATATAGCTTGCCAATCTCCCTTTTTGGCACTGGCTTCTAAACTCTGAATTTGATCCGGTTGTAAGGATAGATAAGCCACGTCTATCGCTCCAGTTTTAAAGGCATTAAATAAGTTAACTGGACTGGTTTGAATTTGGACATTTACACCCTTATTTTCGGGTTTTGTTCCCCAATATTTATCAAATACATCAAACTTTAAGGAATCAGTTCCATATTTGGCTAATTTGTAAGCACCAGTTCCTACAAAAATATTTGGTTTAAATTTTCCCGCCCCAATTTCATAGGATTTTGGTGAAACCGCACAGACTCCAGAAAATGCTAACAAGGAAGGAAAAGCTGCAAAGGGTTTTTTCAGTTTAATTGTTAATTCATACTCTCCGGTGGCTTTAACTAAGGCTACGGTATCGGAAAGTAGGAAGGATGGTTTACCTTTGTTTTCGATGAAGCGTTGTAGACTAAACTCCATTGCTTTGGCATTGAAGGGAGTATCATCATGAAATAGGACTCCTTGGCGAATAGGAATGGTATAGGTTAAACCATCTGCACTCACTTTTGGTAATGCTGTTGCCAACTGTGGTTTAATTTCTGTACTACCTGGTTCATAAGTGTACAGGCGATCGCTCATATTAAATACTAAACTCAAAGATCCCAATTCATACGCATCAGCAGGATCAAGAGTTCTTGGCTTTTCCGTTGTCCCTACGGTAATCCGACCATCACCCGCAGTAGTATTTACAGCACTAGACTGTGGTGTATTTGTTTGCTGTTTAGGAGTACAACTAACGACCAATAATAGACAAAGACAGAACAAAGATAGGAATTTTGTCATCCTACCCCATTGTTTCATTCGCAAGGAACACCAAGTGATCATTATTAAAATTTTTTCAATCAACGGTCAGTCATTATAGCAGGGAACAGGGAATATTGATCTTTTTTCCATAACTTAATTACATAATTCATAAGATACTCAAATTTTTTAATAAGTTATGTATTTGAATTTGGTAATTTTCCTAAATCAAGATGGATTATTCTATTATTAGAAAAAATCCTGATCAAAACATTAAAAAACATTATGGTTTTAACAGCTTCCACGATGTTGCCTCTAGGCACGAAAGCACCAGATTTTCATCTACCAGAAGTAGTATCTGGAAAAATAATTTCTCTTGATAATTTTGCCGATAAAAAGGCATTATTAATCATGTTTATTTGTCGTCATTGCCCATTTGTTAAGCATATTCAACAAGAATTAGCCAAATTAGATCAAGATTACAGCAACAGTGATTTAGGGATTATTGCCATTAGTGCTAATGATGCTCAAAATTATCCTAATGATGCCCCAGAATCATTAAAAGAAATGTGTATAGAATTGGGTTTTGATTTTACTTTCTGTTACGACGAAACTCAAGCAACAGCAAAAGCTTATACAGCAGCTTGTACACCAGATTTCTTTCTATTTGATGGCGACAGAAAACTCGTTTATCGCGGACAATTAGATGATAGTCGTCCTAGCAATAATCAACCTGTAACAGGTAAAGATTTAAGGGCAGCTATTACCGCAGTTTTAAATAATCAACCTGTGACAAGTGAACAAAAGCCGAGTATTGGTTGCAATATCAAATGGAAAGTAGGTAATGAACCTAATTATTAGTCATTAGTCATTAGTCATTAGTCATTAGTCATTGGTAATTGGTAATTGGTAATTGGTAATTGGTAAAACTCTTACCCTGTCTGTTATACACATCTTACGCTGCCGACGAGATTA
>NZ_JADEVZ010000021.1 GCF_015207875.1 Dolichospermum sp. LEGE 00240 | reverse complement strand
GAAGTAGGGGAAGTAGGGGGAGTAGGGGAAGTAGAGGGAGAAAGAATTTTCCCAATGACCAATGACCAATGACCAATGACCAATGACAAAATCTGATCCTAATCGAGTTTTACGGCGTTTACCCTTAGTTGTTGGGGGTTTAGGTGCTGTGCTTTTGTTAATGAATCGGTTGTTAACACCGCAACTGACAAACTCCCAAGCGCGAGGAGATGTGCTGGGGGTGATTTTGAGTGCGGTATTAATTTTAACTGGTTTAATTTGGCAACAGGTACAGCCACGCACACCGGAGACAGTAGAATTGATTGGGGAAGAGGGATTCTTTTTAGCAGCAGATTTACCAGAAGCTGCGAAAATAGAATTAGCCTGGGCATCGCGGTTATTATTAACTAATACTGTGACGCGATCGCTTATAGTTTACTATCAAGGTAAGGTTTTACTGCGTCGCGGTGTATTAGCTCCTAAATCGGAAGTAGTACCAGGAACAATCTTAAAAAAAGTATTAGAAACACAAAAGCCAATTTATCTAGTTGCTTTGTATGTCTATCCTGGTAAAATTGAATTTGATTATTTACCAGATAACACACAAGGTGTAATTTGTCAACCAATTGGCAAAGAAGGGGTTTTAATTTTAGCGGCAAATGCTCCCCGCAGTTACACTAAACAAGATGAAAACTGGATTGCGGGAATTGCCGATAAATTAGCTGTAACCCTTAGTAATGGGTAATGGGTAATTGGTAATTGGTAATTGGTGATAAAATCCATTTCTTCATCCTTTAATCCTGGATATCCTGATTCTGACAATAATTATGCAAATTATTTATTTACTCTTGGTAGCTGTAATGTTTGTGGGGATTATTGGTGCTGTAGTTCCAGCCATACCTGGAAGTAGTTTGATTTTAATATCTATTATTATTTGGGGAATTGTGAGTAATTCCTTTGCAGCTATTAAAATTCCCCTGATTGTGACAATCATTGTTTTAGTTCTGAGTACAGGAGTTGATTTCCTTGCCGGTTATATCGGAGCAAAACAAGCCGGTGCTAGTAAGTGGGGACAAATTGGCGCATTTGTGGGTTTGTTACTGGGATTTTTTGGATTACTACCAGCTTTACCTTTTGGTGGACCATTATTAGGAATTTTATTTGGACCACTGTTAGGTGCAATTGTGGGTGAGTTCCTTTATCAAAGACGATTATGGCCTGCGGTAAAAGCTGGGATAGGGATTACTGTGGGAACGGTTGTGGGGAATTTGATTCAAGGTGTTTTAGCTATCAGTGCGGTGATAGTATTTTTATTGACAACTTGGACACAGGTATATGGTGGTTAACTATTCGCCGTAAGTATCTGTTTATTTATTTACTTCCTGATTATCCCTTCTCACAAATTGTTGAAAATCTTCTATGGTTGGTTCTTCTAATTGATACTTTTCAGTAGTGTAATCCCCATAACCTATTTCAAATTGTTGAATAAAGCGTAACATTCCTACAACTCCTAAAGAGTCAATTAATGCTTTATATCCTTGTTGTCTAATTTCCGTTAGTTTCATCTGTTTCCTCCTGTAAAATGTTCATTAACCAAACAACGGGGTTTTCTGCTTTAATGGTAATCAAATCTGGATACTTTTTAGCTTTTCTTAATAATCTGTCATCAGTGGTTAAAAATATATCCAGATTATAGGTTTGACTAAAAGCTATGTGTAAAGCATCATAAAGTTTAAATCCTAGTTTAACTAAGTCTGAGGCTAATGATTCTATTGTGTCATTTGTATGCAGATAATTAGTAGCAATGGATAGGATAGCTTCCAGTTGTTCTTTTTTGAAAAGGTCTGAATTTTTGGCTATTTCAAATTGCAGTGCATCGCTGTTTACTAATGTCCATTTTTTTTGCTCGCATTGTTCTAAAATGGAGAGCATAGCTTCTGCTTCTATTTTAACTCTAGACTGTTGTAAGTCATCTAAGGAACGACATAAACAACAAATATCAGCATAAATTAAGTAGTTTTTACTCATCGTTTTCCACTTTCTTCAATTATCTGAATTTCTTCCTTTTCTAACCCATATAATTTATACACTATCTCATCTATCTCTCTTTCTAATTCTCTGGTATCTGCTTTCGGGTTTTGGCGTTTGATTTCTAGGATTTTATCTACAATTTCTGTAACACACGCATCCTGCGTGTCTGTAAGTTTGGGTATGGGAAATTCTTTGATGAAAATCTTACTTGGTTCATAAAAATCATTCTGTAATTTAGCTAATAGTTGAGTAAATAGCCACATAACTACACTCGAATTTAAAACACCTAATAAATACTTTGAATTGGTAGGTATTATAAATGCTTTTTGATTTGTATAATAGCTACTATTGTCCCAAGTGAATTCATTTCTTTTACATATATTAGGATAAACAATTTTAGTTTCTTCAAACTCCTTATAATAAGCAATATTATCCTGAATCTCGTACCATTGATAACTACCTGCTTTTCTACCTCCAGGTATTCCAGGAGTTAATCTTTCTCGAAATTGACTTAAATGATTTAAAATAGCAGGATATTTATTAATATTAATTCCGCGACGGGTAAAAATTAGCCATAAATCAGGATTATTGACCACCCATCTTTTTACATCCTTACCGCGTAAAAATGGTTTCAAAACCTCCTCAGATGAAGGATGTTCACTAATTAATCTATCTCTCGTTTCTCTATCAACAATAAATGCCTCATTAAACCCGGTTAAAACACCACGATAAAACCTGCCATTAACATATTCTCCTAATGGTGTTCCTGTTTTTTTTAACTTTTCTAATAACTGTAAAACAGTATTATCTTCTAATTGCCATCCTTGAGGTTTTAAGGCTTTTTGTTCAATGTAAAAACTGTCTGTATTTAAAACTTCGATAAAATTATCAATGGGTTTACCTATTTGCCAATTTAATACTTTTATTTTAGTATCAATATTTTGTTTTGGTGACACGCTAGAAGCGTGTGTTACTTTATCCATCTTTTGTGTTTGTGACACGCTGGAAGCGTGTGTTACAGTGATGATGATGCTAGGATAGGCTATAGCTGTAAATACAGGTGCATCTCCAAAGTCTATTAATTGTTTTAATTGAGTTTTCTTAACTAAAAATTCTCGTAACTTTTCCCCATATCCTGAACGAAAATATTTATTAGATGTAATATAAGTTAAAATTCCTTTGTCTTTTAAAAGTTTGATTGCTTGTTCAAAGAAGTAAACATATAAATCAGCAACTCCTGTAAAACAGCTATATTGTTGTTTTAAAATTGGTTTTAGTTCCTTAATTTTCTCTTGTCTTACATAAGGAGGATTACCAATACAAATATCGAAATAATCAACCCCAAACATCCATTCTGGATCAAAAAAGTTAGCTGATAAATTCTGATTATATAAATCCCATTCTGATAAATTTACAGCAATTTCATCAGGTAAACCTTGCTGTTTTAATAATTCACCAATTTCTTGTCTTAACTTTTTATCCTCTTCTCTACATTTTCTTTTTGTTTGAGGAGTTCTAGCTTTAAAATGACGTTTTCTTACTTCTGCTAATTGTTTTTCTTTATCCTTAATTTCTTCATTTCTTAAATCTAATTCTAATTGTAATTTCTGAGGTTTATTAATACTGACTAAAGAATTAGCAGCAACAAATTTAGTCTCAAGGTTAGGTAAGGGTAAAATCCCCCGATTGGGTTGATTATTATTCACCCTTTGGTCAACAATTAAGGAGATAAAAAAGCGTAACTTAGAAATTTGTACCGCTATCGGTTGAATATCTACCCCAAAAATACAATTTTCAATCAAGAATAACTTTCGGGCATAGTCCATCTCATTATTCTCAAATTCATATTCTATTTCTGCTAACCTTTCCTGTAACTTCTGTATCGCTTCTTCCCTTGCTTGTTCATAACTAATCTGTTTCGCTACCTGAATATCCTTTAATACAGGTGCTATGGCTTTTTCTTTCTGTTGCTGTTTCCATTTACTATTATTGGGGTCAAGTTTCCCTAAAATAAACACCAATTTCTGTAAAATTCCCATCGGAAACGCACCCGAACCACAAGCAATATCAATAATTTTTAGGTTATCAATGGCATTAATTAAACAGTCAACTTCATCATCATTAAATTGATGGGAGTCTTCAGTATATGATAGTAAATGAGTAAGGCGCGTAACACAATCATCTTGATTGTTAAATTGTGACAAGCTAGAAGCTTGTGCTACAGTAACACAATCATCTTGATTGTTAGATTGTGACAAGCTAGAAGCTTGTGCTACAGTAACACAATCATCTTGATTGTTAGATTGTGACAAGCTAGAAGCTTGTGCTACAGTAACACAATCATCTTGATTGTTAGATTGTGACAAGCTAGAAGCTTGTGCTACAGTAACACAATCATCTTGATTGTTAGATTGTGACAAGCTAGAAGCTTGTGCTACAGTAACACAATCATCTTGATTGTTAGATTGTGACAAGCTAGAAGCTTGTGCTACAGTAACACAATCATCTTGATTGTTAGATTGTGACAAGCTAGAAGCTTGTGCTACAGTAACATAATCATCTTGATTGTTAGATTGTGATAAGCTAGAAGCTTGTGCTACATTGGGGGCATGATTAGCTATATATATTTGGACTCTTTCTAAATGTTGAGCTGATCGCACAATTTGATCATAAGATTCTTTTTGCCACAATTGACCACGACGGTTAAGATATTTATTAATTTGATTAGCAGTAAAAGATTTCCAAGAATGGGTAATTTCTGATAATTTATGGTTGCCTAATGGTGTCACAATAACATGAACATGATTTGGCATGATCACCCATTCTCCTAAATGATAGCGATCGCCATCAAAATAAGTCAAGGCATCAGCTACAATTTTAGCAAGTTGAGGGTTTTTGAGATGACATTCTCCCATACCAGCATCTAACCATTTATCAACTCTTTGGGAAAAAAGACGATGATACTCCGCTTTTTCTGCTTCTGATAAAGGTTCAGGATGTTTTTTTTGCCAGTCTTCTTTTTCTTCTTGTAATAATTGCAGCTTTACTTGAGGAAGAGAGTCTGCTAAACGAAATGTGACAAAATAAGTTGCCCCATTTTGTTGCCAATGGGGAAGAAATCTCCTAGATACCGTAACACACCCATCTTGGGTGTTTTGGGCTGACAAGCTGGAATCTTGTGTTACTTTTTCTGACAAGCTGGAATCTTGTGTTACTTTTTCTGGCAAGCTGGAAGCTTGTGTTACAGGGAGGGAGTTTTGTAGATAAGCAATTAAGGACTCATCTACCATATAATTAACAATTTCTCTAGGAGTATAAAAAGACCCCGTTTGTTTCCTAGCTGTGGTTTCCGTTTCCGGGTTATATTCTGCTAATAAATTCTCAAATACTTTACCTAACAATTCCGGGTCTAATGCTATTTCTTCCTCAATGGGAGTATTTTCATCAATGGTAAATTTATAACGATTAAATATATTAATTAATCCCTGGACTTTATACTTTTTATTTTTAGTTCCATAGGCTTTGTTTAAATCAACATCAGTTGCTTCTCCAAAAAAGAGAATATTAGGAACATTTAAAACATTATCTTCTCTATCAGAAAAACCATCAATTCTAATTTTAGTTTTCTCTTTTCCTTTTGGAGAAGGTGCAGAAGCATCATCTTTATCTCTATCTAAACATTCAAATAATCCCCCGTTCAAAAAAGGAATATTACTACATAACCCTAAAAATTCATCAGCATTAGTAAAATAATCTTGGTAACGATAAACATTAGTTATTCCATAATGTCTATCTCTCCCACCCTTTTGCTGATTTTTGCCCCTAAACTTGCGGTTATCAGGCTTTTCATCGGTGTTCATTTCTGTATTTAGGGTAGCAAAAAAGAGATTCTGTAAGATGGCTTTATAATAGGTACTTTCCTCTGCTGCTAAACATTTCAGTAACTTTATTAGCTGGTGTTCATCAAATAAAGCATCAGGAACTAACCCCTTTTCTTTTAAGAACCAAACAAAAATCAACCGCGTAATTAATCTAATCACACTGGTAGCATTACGGAGAGATTCATCCGCTTCTCCCCCATCTGGAAATGTGACGGTTTGAGTTGCCCAAAAGTACCAATTAGATACTTCCTGAAAGAATTTATTATTAAGTTCCGAGGTGTTGAGAACTTTTTGCCAAGCTGTATGTAGTTGGTCAAAATTCTGGACATCCGGGAGAGAGGTTAAAGCTAAATCTGCTAATATTTCAATATGCGCCCGATGGGGAGAGTTAATATTAATATCTTTAATTAAAGTAATCTTTTCTAAGACAT
The DNA here is from genome assembly GCF_015207875.1 of Dolichospermum sp. LEGE 00240. Taxonomy (GTDB): domain Bacteria; phylum Cyanobacteriota; class Cyanobacteriia; order Cyanobacteriales; family Nostocaceae; genus Dolichospermum; species Dolichospermum gracile. Next base: position 61,057 of record NZ_JADEVZ010000021.1, on the reverse strand, counting down.
CTTTATCCCTATCTAACTTATTAGGACGACGATTAATTATTGATAAGGTAACATAATTCCCATACCGAAATAACACCATAATGGGAATATCTGACTGACGGTTAATTTCACGGGTAATTGTTGCCAGTTGACTACGAGAATAAGCAGGTTTTTGTAAGGTTAAACCAAGAAAAATATAAGATTTTAAATAATCTGTGTCAAAAGAAGGCTTAAATAATGTTCCCTGTCCATTTTGGGTAATCTCATCTTCTGTCACCTGAAATAAACAATTAACCGACTCCCACTCCTCTAATAACCCCTTATCTTCCCGAAAATTCTCCCATGCAAATGCTTCTAGCACCTCATTAGGGGTTTGGTTATCTAACGGGACTTCCCGTTGAGTTGAGTAACCCAAAGTTTCAAACAGATGCTTAATACCATCAGAGGTAGAAACTTGACTAAAGTTTTTTAATGCTTGTTCAATAGCAGATTTAAGGGTTTGTTGCATCATGTTCAATAATTAACCAGGTTATCAGTTCAAAGTCTGTGGTTTTTGTCACTTGTTGCTGTTTGAGAGGAGTAATACCCCCTTTCCCTGACTTAAAAAGATTTCTAGTGACACGGTTAGTAAATGTACGGGTGATAGAATCAACTGCTTTATCTAGTAGTTCCGTTTCTTTACTCATACTAGATCCATTACTGGTACGCTGGTTAAATAACTGACACAAATCTTTATATGGTTGGGGTTTTCCCGCACATAGGAGACGATACATCTCTAAAATTTGTTTAGGTTGGGCAAAGGTATAGCGAACATTGCCATCATCCCTGACATAGACCAAGAAATAAGGTTGTAGGGGGTTAACTTGTTCATTTCCTGATGTATTCCCCATCTGTTGTAGACAGAAAATAATCCCAGGTTTGATAACATCATACTCCTTCTGGCCAGGGGTAGGGACAATTCCATATAATCCTAATGGGGCATTTTCTAACAGTTCCCTATTTTTTTCCAAGTAATTTAATAAATCTATCCGAAAATCATCTAAACTAAATTCTGTTAAAGAAATGCTGTCATTAAAATCTTCAATGTCTAATACTTCATCTTTTAACCGTAGTAACTGTTCATCTCGATAACTCATTTCTTCGGTGAATAAGTTTTGTAATTCATCTACATTTAAAAGATTATCTTCCCCGGTGGCTGTAATATCAACTAAGGCCATTCTCGCCTCAACTCGATTTTTGAGATTAATATATTTATTTAAGTCTTCTGTTGGCCAAAAATTAACTAATTGCACTGTATGATTCAGGCTACCAATTCTATCAATGCGTCCAAACCGTTGAATAATTCTCACAGGATTCCAATGAATATCATAATTAACTAAATAATCACAATCTTGTAAGTTTTGACCTTCAGAAATACAGTCAGTAGCAATTAATAGATTAATTTCTCCCTCTTGAGGCATTGATTTTATCTTATCTCGTTGCTTGGCAAGAGGAGAAAAGTTCATTAAAATTTCCTCAAAGCGTGAACTACCAAAGGTTGTTTTATTACCACTATTACCTCCGGTTACTAAAGCTATATTGATATTTAATTCTGTTGTTAACCACGTTGCTAAAGCATCATATAAATATGTAGCTGTATCCGCAAAAGCTGTAAAGATGATGACTTTTTTATTTTCCTTACTTTGTTTATTAAGAGTGGGATGAGTAACTTTTTTCTCAATACATTCTTTTAATTTTGCTAATTTAGCATCTCTAAAAACATCTACATCTTTCGCTTGAATATATAACTTATGTAGTTGTCTTCTATCCCTTGCTAAATCAACTAACCATCTGTCAATGTCTAAATGTTTTAATTGATATTTTAGTTCTCTACCTACTTCAAAGGCAGCTTGTAATTCATCATCATCAGCATCTTCTATTTCATAATCTTCATTTTTGATATTTTCTGTTTGATATTGGTCAAATGTTTTAATTTTTGACTCTAACTGTTTAATTTTCTCAATGGTTCTCTCTAGGGTAATTCTAAATGAATAAACAGAACTTTCTAAACGTTTGAGAAAATTAACTTTCATCATGCCAATTAAGTAATTTTCTCGATTACTTTGAGTGAAGTTATTTTGGATAACTTTCCCTTCATACAAATCTTGATATTGTTCTAAAACATAATTGGAGGGTTTAAACAAAGATAATTGATAATCAGAAATTTGCTCATTAATATCATCATAATCTAAGAAGTTATCTTCTAAATCAACATGAGAAAACAAAGAAATAGGTTTCAGTCTCTCTGGGAAACCTCCTAATTTTTCAATTGCTTCTTGATAATACTTTTGAATATGTTTACGAGAACGGGCAATCGTTAATCCATCTAATAATGTAAAAAAGCTAGAATTTAAGTTTTCTAATAACTCATTACTAAAGTGTTGCTTTTTCTTGGACCAGAGTGTAAATTCTTTTTGGGCAGTGGTTAACGTTTGTTTGATACTGTCAATACCCAATGTTTGACTAAAAGCACTATCTTTATCTTCAACAATAAAATTAATCTGATTCCTTAGATCTTTTAAGTCTGTATTCACAGGAGTTGCTGATAGTAATAAGACTCTAGTAGGAATGCCTTTTTTTATAATGTCCTCCATCAGACGTTCATAGCGACTCTTTTTAATCACGTTTCCATCTTCATCTCGTTTCCCTTTGGTATTATTCCGAAAGTTATGAGATTCATCAATCACCACTAAATCATAATTACTCCAATTTAAGGTTTCTAAATTAATGTCCCCTGAATATCCCGCATCTCTACTCAAATCTGTATGAGACAAGACTGTATAGTTAAATCTGTCTTCCACTAAAATATTTAATTCACTATTATTAGCGGCATGGTAAATTGTCCAATTACTTCTTAATTTTTTAGGACATAATACTAAGACTTTATAATTCAATAGCTCAAAATATTTAATAATGGCTAAAGCTTCAAAGGTTTTTCCTAAACCCACACTATCAGCGATAATACAGCCATTATATTCCATGATTTTATTAATCGCACCTTTGACCCCATCTTTCTGAAAATCAAATAATAAGTCCCAAATCTTGGTATCAGTTAAGTGACGTTGTTTAGTGAGTAAATCACTGGCTGCTTGTTGGTCTAAGAATCGTTTAAATAAATGAAACAGTGTTTTATAATAAATAAACTCAGGGGCATTATCCTGATAAAGTTGATTGAGATAAGTAATTACTTCATTCTTGACATCTTGTACCAGGGTTTGATTATTCCATAACTCTGCGAACCATAACTGTAAATCTTGTCTGTCCCTTTCACTATCAACGATTAAATTTAACTCAATATTACTATTGGACTTAGCTAATCCTAATCCCTTTAAGGTAAAATTCGAGCTACCTAAAATGGCAGTTTTCACCCCATTATTATCAATGTGGTACATTTTGCCATGCAGTAAGTTAATTTGTTTAATTGAGCAAATATTGACCTTTTTTTGTATCCATTCTTGGCATTCCCGAGCTAATTTACTCTGTTTGAGGCGATCGCTTAGTTGAATACCAGTATCTTCAATTTTAAAAGCTTTTTGATCAGTATTAGTGCCGATGGCTTGAATAAATCGAGGTTCTCCAAACAGGAAATCTAAGTTATCAATAGACGATAATTCCTGTTTTAAAGCTTCAAAGGCATAAATCGTAAAATAAGCAGAGACGATAGATAATTTAGAACCTGGTTCAATCTTATCTTTAAGAAAATCTCCAACTGTACCCCGGTCATGATTGTCTCGAATACCAGACTGAAACACAGAAAGCTGATGATCTGACATAGTGGTTGATGGTTGAGAAAAAATTAAAATTGCTTTTCTCTTAGTGTTCCCTGATTTAACCTTTAACTTTCAATGAAAATGTAAATGAGAATAAATATTCAGCATGATAACTCCTGGAAACGATCTATCAAAATTTTTATATCAATCAAAAATCAGGATATTTAATAGAATTAGGCGAGCAGTTGCGCTTTATATAGTAAACGCAACTACTAAATTAGACTAACTGTAAACCAGCTTTTGCTTCTTTGGAAATAGCTTCTACTTCATCATTCACCAAAGTTTCTAGAATAGATTTAGCTTCATCACTATTCAAACGAATTAAGGCTTGCACAACTCTGTAACGCACTTGCCAATCTGAGTTAGTGCTGTATGGAACTAGGAGAGGAACTGCTTTTGGATCTCCCAATTCACCAAAGGAACTAATAGCCGCAGTTTGAATTAAACCATTATCGGATGCGATCGCTTGGGTAAGTAATTCAAAGGCTCGTGGATCTCCTAATTCTCCCAATGTGGCAATAATGCTAAACTGGACTAGCCATTCTGGTGTTTCCTGGTAAAGCTTTTGTAAATCATCAAAAGCGTCATGCAATTTTAGCGCACCTAAACAGTCTGCGGCGGCGGCTTGGACATCTGCTTCAGGATCATGTAGTAAACTCCGTAGAATAGTCAAGGATAAGGATAAATCCTGTGTTCCCAGGGTATCCATTTGACTGACAGCAGCATAACGGACACGCGCACTTTTATCCTGAATAGCAATTTGGACTAATTCTAAAGCGATTTGTGGTTCTAGATCCCGAATTTGGTTAACTGCACGCAAGCGATCGCCTAAATTGTCAGAACGCAGTAACTCTTTTATACTATCAGCAGATACACTCATTTAATTATCCTAAATTTTGAAAATGGTAATTGGTAATTGGTAATTGGTAATTAGTAGTTAGTTACTTTCTTCCAAGTCCCCAGTCCCCAATCCCTACTCAGCAGCCATAGTGCGAACAATATCACCACGAGTTAGAATACCAATGACCTTACCCGCACTGTCAAGGACTGGGAGACGGTGAACCTTGTGATCTTGGATTAATTTTGCCGCTTCTCTTAATGGTTTATCAGGAGAAATAGTCAGGGGATTTTTACTCATCACTTCCCCTACGGTTTGTCCTAAAGCTTTATGTAAATCTCGTTCATACGCACCAGGATTTTGTAAATAAATCACACTATCCAAAATCATAATATATGCAGGAGGAGTCACACCAGTTTCTTGCCACATCAAGTCTGTTTCGGAGATAATTCCCACTAATTTACCTGCGTCATCAACTACAGGTAAACCGCTAATTCGTTTTTCTGCCAAAATTTGGATAGCTTCTTTTAAGGGAGTTTGAGGATGGACGAGGATAGGATCACGACTCATCACTTCAGCAACAGTTTTAGACATTTTCTTAACTTGCACCATTTATAAAAGTCTTTTTCACCATTGTAGAAAATTATCGGTGATAAATAAATCCTGTTAATAGATTGTTACTTTTCATCTTAAAAATCAATGTTGTTTTTGATGAAAAGGCACTTTTGTTAATGCCACTGTAATTGAGGATATGAACTTAAATATTCTCCCCAGAAGTTGACCAAATTATTAATTCACCTTGTTCACCACCGGCGGCTAATAATTGTCCTTGGGGATGCCAAGATAGAGTAGAAACCCCGGCTTCAGTGTCAGTAAAAATCTGTGAAACTTCCTTGTTTTCATTCCACAAACATAGCCAACCGTCAGCACCAGCAGAAGCAAGCATAAAACTTTGGGGTGCAAAAGCGATCGCATTAATAATATCCAGATGATTAGTTAATACTTGCGCCTCCCAGCCTACAGATTCATCTACCGACTTTTCCCATGCTACTATGCCATCAACGCTAGAAACAGCCAAAATCGGCGCATCTGTGGGAGTTTTTATCTCTGACCAGGCTAGATGGCGAATTTTCCCTGGAAAACCCCGCATCACCCAAGGATCAGGATGTTCCCATTGTAAAACAGTCAGAGTCCGATCCATATTTCCAGATGCTAAATACTTACCATCATCAGACCAAGCCATTGCTGTACTGACAGTAGACAGAGGAAGAATAAATGGTTCATCATCCCAATCTTGACTAGACCAAATTTTTATGCCTTTATATCCGTTAATAGCCAAATATTTGCCATCTTTACGCCAATCAATTCCCAAAATAGAGGAATCATTAAAATTGAGAGTAGCCACAACTTTTGATGTATCTGCATCCCAAATTTGCACATAACGACCCAAACTAAAAGCTAATTGGTTATCGGTATGACTCCATGCTAATTGGTCAACCCAAATCGGGGCATTTTCTAAAGTGCTAATTAATTTATCTTCCCACCAAATTTTCACATTTCCATCTTGTCCACCAATAGCTAAATATTTACCATCATGGGAAAAGGCCAAACAATTTACTGCTTTATCTGTCGCTGTTTGTAAATTAGTTAATTCACCATTTTTCCATAAAACAACTTCTCCAGCAGCCGAACTAGCTGCAAGTATTTCACCGTCAGCAGACCAAGCTAAAGCGGTGACATAATCTGCAAGTTTTGTGGAATAATGTTGTGCAAATTCTGGAGATTTACTATTTGTTAAGCTCATAGTTTTGATATTTTATTTTTACAGTAATTCGCCAAACCTGTAGGGGCGGGGTTTCCCCGCCCTCAATTGTATTAATTGTCGAGGAAATTGGGGTTCTAATTCAATTTGTCATCTATCTAACTCATACAGGCAAAAAAGTCTGTCTTTAATTGGGCTTCATCCAAATTTCTACCAATAAATACAAGTTCATTTTTGCGAGTTTCATTGACTTTCCAAGGTCTATCTGCTTTACCATCAAATATCATGTGTACACCTTGGAAAACAAAGCGATTATCTTCATTTTCAATATTTAAAATTCCTTTCATTCTGAAAATATCTAGACCTTGATTTCTGAGTAATTCTGTCATCCAGGCATTTAATTTTTCACCATTGATCGTCCCTTCTGATACTATGGCTACAGAATAGACGCTTTCATCATGAACGTGAGCATCTTCTCCTAAGAAATTAGGATCAATTTCTAAAGCATGATCTAAATCAAATGCTTGGACTCCCAATAAAGCTGACATTGCTAATTCAGAATTATGGGTGCGGTAGATTTTTGCCATTGCATTCATTGAGCGGATACGAGTTTCTAATTCATCTAAAACTTCCGGTGTTACCAAATCAGTTTTATTCAACAAAATTACATCAGCAAAAGCAATTTGTTCTTGAGCTTCGTCAGCTTCCCAATGTTGCCAAATATGTTTGGAATCAACAACTGTGACTACCGCATCTAATGACAACTGACTTTGTAAATCTTCATCAACAAAAAACGTTTGAATTACAGGTGCAGGATCTGCTAAACCGGTGGTTTCAATTACTAAATGATCAAATTTATCTCGGCGTTTCATTAAATTGCCAATAATGCGAATTAAATCACCGCGAACTGTACAACAAATACAGCCATTATTCATTTCAAAGATCTCTTCATCTGCATCAATTACCAATTGATTATCAATACCTACCTCGCCAAACTCGTTCACAATAACGGCAACTTTTTTACCGTGTTCGTAGGTAAGAATATGATTTAATAATGTAGTCTTACCCGCGCCTAAATAGCCAGTCAAAACGGTTACTGGTACTGAATTGAATGTTTCTAAAGTCATCATAGTTTATCCGTTTACTTATTTTAGGAACAGAGTATTAACGCAAGACAGAATACAAAAAGGTTACAGGGTAAGTTTTGCAGTTATCCGCCGTCTTGTAGTGTCCAAATAATAGCTTAGAAGTCAGAAAGATTGAATGTCAAGGGAAAAATGTTTAGCTCTTAGGTACTTGTTATGGCAAATTACCAGTTGCTAAAAGGGAACGGGGAAAATAGAGATTATATTGCATTATTTTCAATATAATTCATTATTCATCAACTTTCAACCAGAAAAGTAACGAATAATTTATTCTTTATACTTCTTTTCCATAGCTAAATATTGCGGCATATTCATCAATTCTTGAAAATCCTGAAAATTCATCAAACCAGATAAATTATCGGTCCTTCCCTGTTTCTTTAAATGACGAAAACAAACACTCATTACCTCACTTACAGCCATCAATGCAGTCAGAGGAAAAAAGACAATTGTAAAACCCAAATTCTGCAATTCAGTGGGAGAAATAGCCGGAGTTTTCCCACCTTCCACAATATTTGCTACCAATGGCACATCAGGAAAAGCAGCGGCTATAATTTCCAACTCTGTCACAGATTGGGGAGCTTCCACAAACAAGACATCTGCACCAGCATTGATGTATGATTGACCACGAGCAATGGCTTCCTCCAACCCCAAAGGCGCACGGGCATCAGTTCGGGCTATAATGACCAAACCACTATCACCACGCGCTTCCACCGCAGCCCGGATTTTTCCCGCCTGTTCAGTCATGGAAATTACCCGTTTACCTGCAAAATGTCCGCATTTCTTCGGCCATTCTTGGTCTTCTAAAATTATCCCAGCTACACCCAACCGCACTGCATCTTTAACAGTCCGCATCACATTTAAAGCATTACCGTAACCCGTATCACAATCAGCAATTAAAGGTATATTAATTGACTGAGCTATTCTCCCGACAGTATAGAAATTTTCTGTAGCGGTGAGAAAACCATAGTCAGGTAAACCCAAAGTAGAAGCAGCAATCCCAAAACCACTGGTAGCAGCGACATCAAAACCCGCCTTTTCTACCAATTTTGCACTCAAACAGTCATAAACACCAGGAATAACGATAATTTCCGTGCGTGTCAGTAATTCACGCAGTTTTTGAGCAGCAGACATACAAATAACTCTAAATGGACTATTTTGAGAATACAATAAATACTGTATTTATAGTATTTCTTCCTTTGCGCCTTTGCGCCTTTGCGAGAGATAAAATTTAAATTAATCACAAATGAGTAAACCAATAGAAGTCCGCAACCCCCGCACAGGTAAATTTGATTATGTCATCCTTCCTCCACCACCAAAATTACTTTCCCAACAATGTCACCGTTTGCGGAGAGGACAAATTATCTGGCAAAAATTAGGAATTGAAGGCAGAATTGCCGCTTTAAAAGCATGGAAACAAGCTATATTATCAGACCGGACACAATTAATAGAAGCTTTGGTTAGTGATACTGGAAGATTATCAACATCAGTGACAGAAGTAGATTCTTTTATTTCTAGTATTGATAAATGGTGTAATTTAGCTCCACAATTAATACAAGGGACAGCAAAAAATACATCTATTCCTTTTATTGCTTTACAACAAATGGCTGTTCCTTATCCTCTAATTGGCGTAATTAGTCCTTGGAATTTCCCCCTATTGTTATCTACAATTGATACAATTCCAGCCTTACTAGCGGGTTGTGCTGTAATAGTTAAACCCAGTGAAATCACTCCCCGTTTTGTTGCTCCTTTGATGACTACAATTAATACAATTCCTCAATTGCGTGAGGTTTTAAATTTTGTTGAAGGAGCAGGACAAACAGGAGCAGATTTAATAGAAGATGTAGATTTAATTTGTTTTACAGGTAGTGTGGAAACTGGGCGGTTAGTGGCAGAATCGGCAGCCCAAAAATTTATTCCTGCTTTCTTAGAATTAGGAGGAAAAGACCCAGCTATTGTTTTAGAATCAGCAGATTTAGATTTAGCAACCTCAGCAATTTTATGGGGTTCTGTTGTGAATTCTGGACAATCCTGTTTATCAATTGAAAGAATTTATGTTGCTGAATCTATCTTTGAAGAATTTTATCATCAATTAGTAACTAAAGCTCATGAATTGAAATTGGCATACCCAACTATTGAAAGTGGTGAAATTGGTCCAATTATTTGTGAAAAACAAGCAACTATTATTAATGATCATCTGCAAGATGCTGTTTCTAAAGGTGCAGTAATTCACTGTGGTGGTAAAGTAGAAGAATTAGGTGGAGGTTGGTGGTGTCGTCCTACGGTTATGACTGAAGTTGACCATTCTATGAAAGTAATGACTGAAGAAACATTTGGTCCAATTATGCCGATTATGCCTTTTGCTAATATAGAAGAAGCGATAAATTTAGCTAATGATTCTATTTATGGATTAAGTGCTGCTATATTTTCTGAATCAGAAGAGTTAGCATTAGAAATTGGTATGCAAATAGATGTAGGTGCTATTAGTATTAATGATGCAGGTTTAACAGCTATAATGCACGAAGGAGAGAAAAACTCCTTTAAATTTTCTGGTCTGGGAGGTTCACGTATGGGTAAAGCTGCCTTTAAACGCTTTATGCGAAAAAAAGCCTTTTTGATTAAAACTAACACTGATAAAGACCCTTGGTGGTTTAATAATGAAGATTAGGGATATAGAGATTAGTTAAAAGTTTTTACCAATTACCAATTACCAATCGTATTCAAGGTAAAGCTTGGGAAGTTGACGATTCCAGCGTTATTCTATGGTTTGGTTATAAACAATTTCCAGATTTATACTTATATGAAATGATTCAGATTAGTCCTGACAATAATCATTGCGCCCGCACTTGGCACTGGTTTAAAAATCATCAAATTTACCAACGAATATTAATTCAATAAGAAAGGGTAAAATAGTAATTCTGTGGTTGATTTCCCATTTATTAAGGTAAAAAAATGACCAAAAGTGACAAAATTAACTTTTCTACTCCTAGCGGTTTTCCTGAATTTTTACCTAGCGAAAAGCGTCTAGAAGTATGTTTACTAGATATTATTCGTCAGGTTTTTGAAAGTTATGGTTTTACACCCATTGAAACCCCAGCAGTAGAAAGATTAGAAGTCCTACAAGCTAAAGGTAATCAAGGTGACAATATTATTTATGGTATTGAGCCAATTTTACCACCAAATCGCCAAGCAGAAAAGGATAAATCTGGAGAAACTGGTTCAGAAGCTAGAGCTTTAAAATTTGATCAAACTGTTCCTCTTGCTGCGTATATTGCCCGTCACTTAAATGAATTAACTTTTCCTTTTGCTCGTTATCAAACGGACATGGTATTTCGGGGTGAACGGGCAAAAGATGGACGGTTTCGGCAGTTTCGACAATGTGATATTGATGTAGTTGCTCGTGGTAAACTGAGTTTACTTTATGATGCCCAAATGCCGGCAATTATCACGGAAATTTTTGAAAAGATTAATATTGGTGATTTTGTCATTCGTATTAATAACCGCAAAATTCTCACAGGTTTTTTTCAATCAGTAGGAGTTGCTGAAGACCAAATTAAAACCTGTATTAGTGTTATTGATAACTTGGAAAAAATTGGTGAAGCTAAAGTTAAACAAGAGTTAGAAAAAGAAGGTATTTCCTCAGAACAAACGGGAAAAATTATTGAGTTTGTGAAAATTGATGGCAGCATTGATGATATTTTAGATAAACTCAAACACCTGGCTGAAAGTTTGCCAGATGTAGAACAATTTAATGTAGGGGTTACTGAATTAGAAACTGTAATTAATGGAGTGAGAAATTTAGGAATTGCTGATAAACGTTTCTGTATTGATTTATCTATTGCTCGTGGTTTAAATTATTATACTGGAACTGTTTACGAAACTACTTTATTAGGTCATGCAGCTTTGGGGAGTATTTGTTCTGGTGGTAGGTACGAAGAATTGGTGGGAATGTTTATCGGGGAAAAAATGCCCGGTGTGGGTATTTCTATTGGTTTAACTCGGTTAATTAGCCGGTTATTAAAAGCGGGTATTCTGACTACTTTATCTGCCACGCCTACCCAAGTTGTAGTAGTAAATATGCAAGAGGATTTAATGCCTGTTTATTTACAAGTATCTCAACAGTTACGGCAAGGGGGAATTAATGTTGTGACTAACTTTGAAAAACGCCCTTTAGGTAAACAATTTCAAGCCGCATATAAGCAAGGAATTAGATTTTGTGTAATTATTGGTGAGGAAGAAGCAGCAGCGCAAAAATCATCATTGAAGGATTTACAAAGTGGTGAACAAATAGAAGTAGCTTTGGCAGATTTGGTAGAGGAAATTAAACGCAGACTGGCATAATTTGGCATCATTTTAATTACCACGCCAACAGCGTGGTAATTTATCAAAAAAGTCAAAAATTAGGAATACATAGATGACTACACAATCAGAACGCACCTTAAATGTTGCTAATCAGGCATTTGGGTATTTTGTACAAGGTTTAGAAACTGGTAATTGGCAAGCATTTTTAGATATGCTGGCAGATGATTTTACCTTTTGGTTTCCTATGGGAAAATTTCACGGTTTAAATGTAGGTAAAAAACGAGCAAAGGAGTTTTTTGAATATGTTTCTGAGTCCTTCCAACTAGGAATTAAGATTACCTCTTTAGACAGTATTACTAGCAATGAAAAAACAGTGATTTTTGAATTTCGGGATGAAGGTAACTTATTTGGTAATCCTTATAAAAATCGAGTTGCAGTTGCCTTTGATATTCGAGATAATCAAGTTTGTGCCTATCGGGAATACTTTGGTAGTGATGGTAAATCCTATTAATAAGAGACAAAACAGCACAAAATCATAAAATTCATTAATTCATCCACGTTTATCTGCGGTTAATTATTCTTGACATCTTACATTTTTGTCTTCCTTTGCGCCTTTGTGTGAGATTTTAAAATGTAGTTAATTTATCTATAGGACTCCTATTTGATTTTTGATAGCTTGCGTGGCGTAGCCATACGGAACTCGGTACACCTTTATATTCTCGAATCCTCTTGCCTCTTGCCTTCCTACGTAGGAAAATATGGCTAACGCCACGCTTCGCTATCAGGAATCAAATCGGATTCCTATATGTGAACCGAATAAAATAATTACCGTTCCCAAAAGGGAAATTATCACACCTGATAAATCCCATCCATTCGGTTTTACTCCTTCAAATAGCCATAACCACAGCAAAGATGAAAGGATATAAATTCCCCCATAGGCAGCATAAACTCTACTAGGATTATCGGCATCTACTTTAGTGAGGGACACAGCAAAGACGATCAAAGCGAAAATTCCCGGAATTACCCAAAAGATGCTTTTTCCTCATCTTAACCATGTCCAAAAACTGTAGCAACCGGAGATTTCTGCAAATGCAGCAATTAGGAGGAAAATCAGACTGGATATGTTCACGCTGGAACTACAAACTTTTCACTTCCAGCTAAATCAAAAGCTGAGTGAATAACTTGTAATGCTTTGACACCTTCATCCTGTCCGACAACACAACTAATTTTAATTTCTGAAGTGGCTATCATTTGAATGTTGATGTGATTTTTAGCTAAAGCTGTGAACATTTTGGCGGCTATACCTGGTTGTCCTACCATACCAGAACCGACAATACTAACTTTAGCGATCGCCTGATCTAATACTACCTCACCCCAATCAAACTCTTTGGCAACTGCTTTTAATTTCTGTTGAGCATTTTCTGCATCCATTCTCGCCACAGTAAAGGCAATATCCCTTCCGGGAACACCATTTACGATTCGACACCGTTGGGATTGAATAATCATATCCACACTGATGTTATGTTGCGCTAAAAATCCAAACAATTTGGCAGCCATACCCGGATGATTTGGTACTTGCCGAATCGCAATTCGGGCTTGGTTTATGTCTAAAGCGACACCACGCACCGCAGGGGATTGAGTCGCAGCACAGGAGAGGGAAGTAGAAGAAGAGTTGATTTCAAAAGTATGACACAAAGCAGCTATAGCGCGATCGCAATCCCCAATATCCACAACACAACTCACCTTAACTTCACTGGTAGAAATCATCTGAATATTCACACCAGCTTCCGCCAAAGTTGTAAACATCTGCGCTGCTACCCCCGGACGACCAATCATTCCCGCTCCCACAATACTCACCTTGGCAGTATCTTTCTCTACCATCACTTCCGCTTCATCAGAACTATGCTGATTTTTAAATATCGGTGCTATAGCCAAGGATACTGCTTCTGCCCGTTTTAATATTGAAGTATTTACTGTAAAAGCAATGTCATTAGTATTACCTTCATGAATAGACTGAATAATTAAATCCACATCAACATTTTCCTGGGAAATTTGCCCAAATAACTGGGCGGCTATCCCTGGTCTATCAGGAACACGCAATAAAGCCACCTTAGCCTGTTGAATATCAAACTCCACAGCATCCACTGGCCGTGCCAATTCTAAATTTACTAACGCCCGATCTTGCCTTGACGGCGTTGTTACCCAAGTTCCGGGCTGATCCGTCCAACTTGAGCGCACCACCAGGGGAACGCCATAATTACGGGCAATTTCCACAGCCCGGGGATGTAATACCTTCGCCCCTAAACTAGCCAATTCCAGCATTTCATCACTCGTGATTTCTGTCAATAATTGGGCTTCAGGAACAAGACGCGGATCTGTAGTTAAAATTCCCGGAACATCTGTATAAATTTCACAAAAATCTGCCCCGATAGCAGCGGCTATGGCAACGGCGGAAGTATCAGAACCACCACGTCCCAAAGTAGTAATTTCTAATGCTTCTGTACTGCTAATTCCTTGAAATCCGGCAATCACAACCACTTTACCGCTATTAATTTGCCGCATTAAGCGTTCAGTTTCAATATGTAAAATCCGAGCGCGGCTGTGTTCTGCTTCGGTAACAATCCCTACCTGAGCGCCAGTCATCGAAATTGCTGGTTGACCAATTTCCTGCAATGCCATACTCAGTAAAGCAATGGTAACTTGCTCTCCTGTGGAAAGCAGCATATCCATTTCCCGACGACTAGGAGTTTTAGAGATGTCATTAGCTAGTTTAACTAATCCATCAGTAGTTTTACCCATTGCCGAAACCACTACTACAACAGAGTTGCCAGCTTTGACAGTTTTTTCAACCCGCGTCGCCACAGCTTGAATCCGTTCGACTGAACCAACAGATGTACCACCGTATTTTTGAACTATAAGCGCCATAAAATTCTCTTTAATCACTTGTTTTGCCACAGTTAGGGTGTCACGACTATGAAAAACCCTAAAAGTGCCAGTTTAGATTACCAAAAAAAATACACCCGTTAGCAATCTCGGACTTTAATTTTGGTAGAGTCGAGGGGGAATATTATTTGCCGCCCCTCTCTTTTAGATCCGTGCGTACCCGTTTCCGTGTACACGGCTCCCGATGTTCTTAACTTTCGCTTTTGCTGATATGAATATAATCGTGGCAGCTTTCGTGAATTGCTAGAAGGTTTTTAGCTTAATCAGCAGAAGCCCCACGTCTCACTCTTAGGAGCGTGGGATGAATGCGCGTGAGTTGAGTTGCGTAGCCCAAATTGTATTTGAGCGTAGCGAAAACAAAGAAGGCTACAGCGACGAAACGAACAAAATATTGATTTTATGTTATTATAAAAAAGTAGGTGTAGTCCAATTAAATGCAGAAATGCAGCCTACAAAACAAAAAACAAATCTCAAAACCAAAGAACCGTGGGGCGCACGGTCTTAAAGCTCAGTTAATGTCCTCATAGAGGAGTCACTGAGAAGCCCACACTCACCTGAAAGGGAGTGTGTGGAGTACGTCACTTTTCCAGTTTTGGTGGTTTCCATCAAAATGATGTAAATGTACCTTCTCGTCACTAAGCATTTTTAGCCCACAATGACCACATTTATGGTTTTGCCGTTTGAGGGCTTTAGAGGTGTGATTGTCATATAGCTTGCTGTTGCGTTCGCTCCAGTAAGTTAAGTCTCCGTCATAGGGTGATTTTTCACCTTTGACATTGAAGTATTTGTTTTCGGAGTGAGAAACTGCTGGGAATGCCTGCTGGATACCGTGATTCAGCTAACAACGAATCGCACAATCACAGTCAATCCTCAATCTCTCAACCTGCAACAGCTACAATGAGAATTGTTGTGATGTTCTCTATTAGCTAAAGTGTCAGACCCTTTACCATTGCGCGAGCATTATCTCGCTTTAATTAACGATATTATCGAAACCACTCTCAAGGGTAAAATTAGCTCTGTAGAGCAGGTTTATCAAATGCTGCTCAAAGGTATCACTTCCGGGACTGGGGAGGTGTTTGAATTAGTTTTGAGCGATCGCCTCAATATCATACAATCTCAGGTAGACTCGGAAACCGATGAACTGAAAAAAGCCAAAGCTACCCGGAGTTTACGCGCGGCTAAAACCATCCAAACTCAATGGCAACGGTGGCAAGAACAAAATAAAGCCACTGAAGCGATATCCCTATCTATGCGGGAAATTACCACAGCCACCGCAGATGAGCGATTAACGGCTTTACTACGAGCTACTGATCCCAATTTGAAGTATCCCTTAAATTTGTCCCAACTTCAACAGTTAGCCAAATCTTTACAACAATTTGCCAGTGCTAATCAAGATTTTCAGGAAATTGCTGACGGGATTAATCGTGGTATCGCTTCTTGGCAAAGAATCCAAGCAAATTTACTGAATTGGATGTATGAACCCAAAAGTTCTCTAGGATTTGGTGGTATACCTGGAGAAAATAGTCCTTGGGCAAGTTGGGCTAAAGTAGTTAATAGTGAAGTTCCCCAAGCATTTTTTCAGATTCTCGCAAAAGAACAATCAGCCCTAGAATTTGCTCAACAACAACAGCAAATTAGTTTGAGTAACTGGGTAGAATTAACAATAGTTTTACAGTCTTTGCAAAGGGGTTTAATTAATTGGTTTGATTCCTACGGAGCGCTTCGGAATCAACAAGCTTATGATATTCAAGCAGGTCCTAAATTATCTATTTCCACATTTTTAACCTTTGCCGTAATTTGGAGTCAATTAGCTAGTGGTTTTCAAAATCAAGCCATAATCTATAGCAATGGTGCATCCCAAATCATGCTGCAAATTTTGCGAACCTTTGCCCAACGTCCTTATTTTCCTCTCTACGGTGGGATTTTTGCCTCATTTTCCGGTAGTTATTTACGGGATGCTTTAGATTATTTAGATGCCCCCTTGCGTTCTGCCGAAGGTACTCAAGAAAAAGCCCGGATTTTGACATTATTGGGGTATTCTCAGCGCGGTTTGGGCAGATATAATCGCTCTCTTGATTTTCATCAACAAGCCGTAGAAATAGCTAGAACTGCCGGAGATAAAGCCTGTGAAATCGCCAATCTCAATCACCTAAGTCGGACTTGTGTACAACAAGAAAATTATGGTGAAGCCATTAATTATAGTCAACGGGCATTAATTTTTAGTAGACAAACAGGAGACAAAACTGGAGAAGCTAATGCTTTGGTAAATTTAGGTTATAGCGAAGTTATGCAAGCCAAGCAAACAGAAATTAGTGAACCAGAAGTTTATGAATCTGCGATTAATTATCTAGAACAAGGTTTAAAATTAGCAGAAAAATTAAACGATTTACAAAGTCAAGCTTTATGTTTTAGTAGTCTAGGAATTGCTTATTTAGTAACTGCACAATATCCCACAGCAATTAAATATTTAGAAAATGCCTTTAAAATTGCCCAAATTTCTGGCGATTTGTATTTACAAGGTCGTAATTTAGCCTATTTAGCTGAAGCTAATTATATGATGGCTAATTACGAAAAATCAGTTTACTCTGGTAGTTTAGGAATGTATCTTTTAGAGCAAATCGCCTCTGATGAATGGCGACAACCCGCTGCCTTATTGACAATTATTAGAGGACAAATGGGTATAGACAAATTTCAATTATTACTCCAACAAAATCGCCAGAATATGATTGCTATTATTGGTGTTGATGGCTATGATTACATTCCTACGTTGCTAGTAAAATATCAAGAAGATATGTAATTTGATGTTAATAAAATTGTAGGTTGGGTTAAGCGACAGCGCAACCCAACAAAAGGATTAATTAACAAAAAGATTAATAATGTCGGGTTTCCTTGCGTCAACCCAACCTACGGAATTTACCCGAAAATCGCTGTAATTTATTATTTCTCTATCATGGATAAACAGCAATTAAAAAAATTGCTTATCGGCGATTTAAATTGGAAGCGAATGTTAAAATCTCTCATTTTTATTTACGCGTTTTTTGCTGTCTATGTGTATTTCCGCGCTGACAGCATGATTTTTCTCCCTCAACCATCCAGCTATCAAGATAATCAGGATATTCTCAAGATAGAAACCGCAGAGAATAAACATATTTCTGCAATCTATTTACCAAATTCTCAAGCTAAATATACCATTCTTTATGCCCATGGTAATGCTGAAGATTTGGGATATATAAAACCACATTTACAAAAAATCCGAGATTTGGGTTTTAGTGTCTTTGCTTATGATTATCGCGGTTATGGAACAAGTGAAGGAACTCCTACAGAAAAAGCTGCTTATCAAGATATTGATACTGCTTACAATTATTTAATCCAAAAATTAAAGATTTCTCCTCAACAAATTATAGTTTTTGGGCGTTCCGTTGGTGGTGGTTCAGCCGTAGATTTAGCATCTAAAAACCCTGTAGCTGGGTTAATAGTTGAAAGTAGCTTTACTTCTATTTTTCGAGTAGTTGTTCCTGTACCAATTTTACCATTTGATAAATTTACTAACCTCGACAAAATCAAAAAAGTCAAATATCCAGTTTTGATCATTCATGGTAAATCTGATGAAATTATTCCTTTTAGTCATGGAGAAAAATTATTTGCTGCTGTATCATCTCCCAAACTTTCTTTTTGGGTAGATAAAGCCAGCCACAATGATTTATCCTTTGTTGCAGGTGAAAGGTATTGGGAAATATTAAAAAAGTTCGCTGATTTAGTTGAGAAAAATCCTACTAAATAGGGTTTGCTGAAAAAGTTGTCTGTGAAGGGAGGTGACAGGTGCTACGCCACGGGGACAGTTTCAGGTATCTGTCATTCCCAAACTTTTAAGTTTATTAGAGGTAAAATACTCCGTTTTGGTACTACCCCCCTCAAAAACCTTGCACCTATTTTCCTTTTTATCAACCTCAAACCTTTGATTCATTTACGTTTTACATTTTTTCAGCAAGCCCTAAATAGAAAATAATACCAATTTAAAAAATGATCTAAATAATCTAAATGTAGGTTGGGTTAAGCGACAGCGCAACCCAACAAAAAGATTAATCAACAAAAAGATTAATCAACAAAAGGATTAATAATGTTGGGTAACATACGTCAACCCAACCTACCTAATTACGAGATCCAAATACCATGAAATCCGTAGGGGACACGCTGGGGAATTATTACCCGCGCTATGGGTTCACTGGTGATATCTTGGGCGTTAATAATTACGAGTTCTGATGTTTGGGAATTTTCATCATAAACAAATGTTACTAACCATCCTGCATCTTCAGCAGTACCATGAGGATGAGGTGCAAACACGGCTTCTCCACCATAACGATTTTTACCAAATTCATGGGTTTGGGACGTACCATTTTCAAAATCATATTTGATTAGACCATCAAATAAGGGATTTTGACTATTTGCCATTTTTCCTACATAGCCATATTGGGTTTTTCTCCCTAACAGGTTTTCGTTGACACGGGGAAATTCTCCCGGTACGTCATCGAGTTTTTCTTCAGTAACTGCACCTGTAGAAAGGTTAAACCGCCAACGATGTAAATAAGGAATGTCTCCTTTTTCCTCACGGTGTGTATTGTCAGAAACCAGGACATTAGTAGAATTCATGCGACAAGCGATAAGTACCACTTCGTCTCCAGTTTCGTAAGCATTGAGGGTGTGGAAGACATAGCAAGAGGGACTTTCAAACCACCGAATATTACTGTTGTCACCATGACGAGGCATTATACCAAAACGACTGGGGCGATCGCTCTCAAACATCATCATTGGTTCTCCCTGCTGCATTCGCTCGACACTAAATGTCAGAGGTAAATCCATGAAAATGGTATAATTTTCCGTAATGGCGAAATCGTGCATCATCACCGCTGTGGGTATTTCTATCGGTACTGTTCGTAATAACTCACCTTGGGCGGAAACTACGCCATATTGTAGATAAGGTGGTCTCAAACCGTAACCAAAAAACATCATCTCCCCAGTGACGGGATCTACCTTGGGATGGGCAGTAAAGGGGGAAACCAGTTTATCATTATAGGTATGTTCCCCAATAGTTGCTAAATCGGGAATGTTGATGTGATGAGGCGCACCTCCTTCCCATAGTGCTAAAAGCTGTTGATTGTGCCACACCAAAGCTGTATTAGCGGTATTTTTCCCCGGTCCGTGAGGGTTGTCCATTTGCGGTGGTTCTAAAAGTCCACTCCACACAGCTTTACCCGCTTCATGTTCAATCTTCCATCCTCTAGTTCTCACATAGCGATTGTGATAGGTGGCTTTCCCGTCCTTAATTTGGACACCATGCAACATTCCATCACCATCAAACCAGTGATATTGACCAAGAGGACTCCATTGCGGGTTGGGTCCATTACGAACAAACATCCCTGATAATGCTGGAGGGATTTCTCCAATAACTTCCAAGGTATCAGTAGATATTTCGGTGTTTATGGGGGCAAAGTTGCCCGCTAAATAAGGATTTACGGCTGTTGATGCGGTCATACTCAGTGAGTTTAGATGGAGACACTGTATTTAATATAATTATGGTTGGCTATTTGTAAACTGTCCGTTCGCTGATTTTGAATAGACAACAGGAATTAAAGTCTTGAAGAAAAAGGAAGACAGAGATTTTGTTCTCCACAGAGCGAAGGAAGGATTGAAGCGGGAGAGGAGTAGGGTATTATCAGGGGAGTTGAGGGGAAGGGGAATAAAACAGTGGAAATAAGTTCAGAGCGAATAGACGACATACATTATCACACAGCCAGATCATCGTTTATGTGCAGTAGAAAGATGGGTGTGATGATAGACTGGCCAGAGTCGTAGAAGAATTGGGCAAACAAGACTCCGAAAACTTCGCTAATTCTCAACTCCGAGGTTTAGAACAACGTCTCAACGCGGCTGAAAATGCTCTTTTGAAGCTGGCTGCCAAACCGGGAAAGGATTTAGTACAACTCGATGAAAAAATTGAGATAAATTACATCCTGTACATCCTCAAGTCCTGGACATCCTGATTCAGACAAAAAATCCGTGTTAATCCGCGTTTATCTGTGTTCACCTCTGAATCAAGAAAAATAGGCGATCGTTTAAAATTGGGGTTGTGTGCGATAGCGAAGCGCTGCTGCAAGCAGTTCATTTAGAATTAGGGTGGTTGTGTGCGATAGCGAAGCGCGACCTAGGAATCGTCTAAAATTGCGGTCGCTGATTTTTTTATAAAGCTTAATGGCGATATAATTTAAATAAAGACCGTCATAGACAAGGAAAAAAACAACCATGAGTCAAGCAGAAATTGGAGAATCTTTGCTAACTAGCACAGGTTTTTATAGCCTGTTTCAAACCTTGCCCCTAGAAATTCGACAAGGTTTTTTACAGCTTTTATTTCAAAATAATTCGTCTGAATTGGAAGACTTTATTTTATATTTAGCTTGTGAAAATTCTCGCAAAGAAGGCTTTTTATCTGAATTAGAGTCTCAGTCTCTTTTGGAGAGTTTGCCTTCATGAAGTATGAAATTGCCAAACGCTTTAAAAAAGATCTAGATAAAATTAACGACCAAAAAATTCTTGCAAAAGTTAGAAAATGTATTGAAGCAATTGAAACTTCTGAAACACTATCCGAAATCCCTGATCTTGAACCACTAAAAGGCTTTTCAGGATACTATCGCATTAAATTTGATTACAGTTACCGTATCGGGATTTTCTGGAATGAAGAAGTTATTGAAATTCTCAAAATAGAAAGTCGCGAAGGATTCTACAAAAATTTTCCATAGTGCGATATTTAGGAATAAGTTGGGAGGGCGATAGCGAAGCGCGACCTAGGAATCGTTTAAAATTGGGGGTTGTGTGCGATAGCGAAGCACTGCTGTAAGCAGTTCGTTTAAAATTAGGGGTTTGTGAGCGATAGCGAAGTGCTGCTGCAAGCAGTTCGCGTAAGCGCCACCAAGAAATCGCAAAGGATAAGAAATTTATAGGCGATCGCTGTATGATAATAATGCACTTCCTGTATTACTTGCACAAGAACTTGGGAGTTGTCTTTTCAAGTTAATTCCCGGAAATAAACTCAAATGTCAAGAGATATCTAAACAACTAGCACTTTTTTCTCTCGAGAATTAGAACTATTTATTTTGTTGCTAATTCAGCAAATGCTTAATCAATTTTTGGTAACATATTTCTTACTTTGTTGAGAACAAAGTCATATTCTATTCAAAAGCTGTAAATAGTAAAATCACAAAAATAAAATAAAATCAGTTATCATAAATATAGCTAACTTCATTTTCAATAACTGCCATGACTGCAAATTCTATTTTTCACTTATCCCCCATCATTCGGATCACATTATTAACATTATATATAGCCTTAACATTTCCTTTACCTATTTTAGCTAAAATTACTTCTGCCTCTGTTCCCCCATCATTATTAATCATAGGAATTATCACTGGGTTTGCAATTTTATATGCTGTACTTTCGGAAAGAGTGATAGCAGATGAGGAAAAAATTCAAGTCACTTATCCAGTGTGGATACCACGCTTTTTCCTTCCTGGTTGGTCTTTGCTGTGGTCAGATATTAAAGATTTAAAACCACGTACTACTGGTCAAGGTGGATTAGTCTATTATTTTATCAGTCATGATGGTAAAGGTTATTTATTACCCATGCGTATAGCTGGTTTATCTCGGTTACTTAAGATTGTTCAAGAAAAAACTAATATTAATACTCATGATGTTAACCCTTTCTCACAACCTTGGATGTACATCATTTTATTTGGTTGTACTTTATTATTGCTTTTAGTGGATATTTGGACTATTACTAATAGTATGAGCGCTCTCCCGTAGGTTGGGTTGAAGTATGAAACCCAACCGCTTTTCGTTATCAGGAGGTGCTTCTAATTCAGGGAAAAAAGTTTTATTCCTGACTCGGTGACTCCTGAATTTTGCTGTAATTTCTCTTTGATTAACCTGTCAAAGACATAGGTATCGCTTTTTCCGGATGTTGGGAATATGTCAGTTCGCCTCAAATGGGGTAGTTGTGAGCGATAGCGAAGCGCGACCTAGGAATCGCTGTTTAGGAATAAGTTGGGAAAGCGATAGCAAAGCGCTGCTG
The DNA here is from genome assembly GCF_015207875.1 of Dolichospermum sp. LEGE 00240. GTDB lineage: Bacteria > Cyanobacteriota > Cyanobacteriia > Cyanobacteriales > Nostocaceae > Dolichospermum > Dolichospermum gracile. The sequence goes on along the minus strand of NZ_JADEVZ010000021.1, from coordinate 38,163 downwards.
CAAGCAGTTCGCTTAAAATTGGGGTAGTTGTGAGCGATTAAGTGATAATACCATGTGACACCCCAGGGTGCGGAATGTGGGTTAAAAAATTAATTTATTGAACGATATAATATAAATAAGAATTAGATTTTTCCAAAGTACAAATAGAGTAAACATCATGCAAGAACAATTAACCGACTATCAACAAGAACTAACAGAACGCATTTCTCATGTTGTAGATAAACTATTTCGGGGTAGTAGCTTCTACATGGTGAAGTTAGATCAATATGAAATGACCCAAATGTTAATGGAATTATTTAGCAGATTTTCCCCAGAAGAAATGAGAGCAATTAAAGAACATGATTTAACCAGAAGAATTGATAAAATTCTTGTATTAGAAGCTGTTGCTGGGACATTAAACGATTTAACACCAGAAGAAATAGCGATTTTTGATGCAGCAGTAGCAGGAAAATAAAACCGTGAATTATTTACTGGATTCAAATATCGTTAGTTACATTTTGAAAAAGAATACCATTGTGGATAATAAACTCCGAGAAGTCAATATTCAGGGAGGAATGGTATTTATTAGCTGCATTACTTATTATGAAATCAAGAGAGGACTTTTATCTATTAATGCTGTCAAGCAATTGTCTGAATTTCATATTTTTTTTCAAAAATATCAAACATTATTTTTAGATGATTTAGAAATTATTGAAAAATCCTGTGAAATTCATGCCAAATTAAAAGCTAAAGGTACTCCTATCCAAGATGCTGATGTTTTAATAGCAGCTACAGCAATTGTCCGTGATTTAATTCTCGTTTCTAATGATTCTGATTTATTAAGAATTGAAGAACTTAAATTAGAAAATTGGTTGTGATAAAAATTTAGGAATAAGTTGGGAGTGCGATAGCGAAGCGCTGCTGCAAGCAGTTCGTTGAAAATTAGGGTGGTTGTGTGCGTGAGCGTTGCGCGACCTAGGAATCGCTGTTTGGGGATGTGGGGTGCGATCGCCTATACCCAGACCTAATGCGATCGCCTTAATAATCCCGTAACTTGTGACATAATCATAATGTAAATTTTAGGAATAGAAATTTAAAATTTAGTATAATAATGAATTAAGTTAGAATTTACTTGGGATTCACAAAAAGCCGAGAGTAATATTCAAAAGCATGGAATCAGTGTTTATTATCGCCTTTTAGTTGTTTGTCATTGTTATCGAGAAAATGATCCAATAATTAGGATTATTTCAGCAAGGAAAGCAAATAAACTAGAACAGAAACAATATCAGGAGTTCCTATGAGAGAAAATTATGATTTTTCTAAATCCGTCAAAAATCCCTATTCTAAACAATTAAAAGAACAAGTTACAATTGATTTAGGAAAGGATATTATTCAATACTTTGAAGAAATAGCTCAAGAAACAGGTATTTCTTATTTGAATTTAATTAATCTTTATTGGCGTGAATGTATGCAAAATAAACGTAAATTATCGTTGATAGAAAGCAACAATTAAATCTGTATTTCCATCGGCGATAGCGAAGCACTCCGTAGGAGTCGCTTATGGGTTAGTTGCCGATGAGCCTGTATTAATAACAACAATATCTCTAGTGTCAAATACTGCTGTTCACTCAAATGCTTTCGGAAAATTGTTTGATATGATTGTGGTAACATTTTTTGCTTCGGGGGCTTCTTTGTCCCTATTTTTTTACTCCCTTATTTTCTCAAATTATTGCCACATCTCATCTTCAACCGCCTTGTCACCCGTTAAGGAAAATGTGGGGATGATTTTGTTTATTCTGATATGGCTAACGCCACGCTACGCTATCAGACAATTACAACATTAACCACCAACAAACAAATGAGCCATTACATCCTGTACATCCTCAAATCCTGGACATCCTGATTCTGACAAAAAATCTGTGTTCACCCCTGAATCAAGGATCAAAAATACACTAATTATCTTTTATATGGTTGTATTGTTATTAAACCTGGAATAACAGCATAATGCTTTACATTAAATATATGTAATGGTAAACCGAAAGCAATTGATGTTTGACGGATCAAAGCATCAATTAACCTCGCTACATAACCAGGTAAAGCAATTTCTTCCTCGAAACTGTCACCTGTCCCCGTGGCGTAGCACCTGTCACCTCCCCTCACAGACAACTTATTCAGTAAACCCTAAATAGAAAAAAACTTATTCGTGAATAACAGCTTTTGAAATTCTAACGCAGGTAATGCTGGACTATATATAAAACCTTGGATTGCATCACAGTTATTTTCTCGTAGAAATGCCAATTCTGGCTCAGTTTCTACCCCTTTAGAAATAATTTTCAGATTCAAATCATGTCCTAATTGAATCAAGCTTTTGGTAATTGCTGCTTTGCGGTAGTCATCATTAATATTTTGAATAAAGTCACGATCAATTTTGAGTGTATCCATTGGCAACTGTTTAAGATACATTAATGAATTATTACTCACTCCAAAATCATCAATGGTAATTTTTATCCCTAAAGAGCGTAATTTTTCCATAGCAGTTATAGCCACATTCATATCTTCCATAATCATGCTTTCGGTTAATTCAAGCTCTAGAAAATTTGATTGAATATTATGGCTAGATATCAAGTGGATAACCTTGGGAATTAAATCTAGCTGGTTAAATTCCAAAGGTGACAGATTCACCGCTATCGTTAAGTCATGAATGCCAATATCTTGCCAAACTTGCATTTGTTGGCAAACGGTTTTTAACACCCAATTACCAATATCAATAATTAAGCCATTAGACTCTGCTAAAAGAATAAATTCCCGTGGTGCAACTCTTCCCAGTTCGGGACTTTGCCATCGCAACAAGCTTTCTGCGGAAGTAATTCTCCCAGTATTGATATCAACAATTGGTTGATAATGAACTTCAAAACCATCAAAATTATTCTCTTTTATTGCTAGAGTTAAATTATTTAAAACTAACTGCATTCTTGGTGTTAATTTATGAGTACCAACCAACCAGTTTTGCTTTAGGTTTGCATATTTTTCTAACTTATTCAGAATAGCACTTAATAATTCATCCCTCGTAAAAGGCTTATTTAGATAATCATCTGCACCCACATTTATCCCCTGACGAAAATCGGATTTGTCCGTATTAGCAGTCAAAAAAATAAAAGGAATAGTTGATGTTAATGGCTCCTGACGCAACGCTTTTAACACGCCATAACCGTCTAATTCTGGCATCACTATATTACAAAGAATTAAATCTGGAACTTCTAACCTAGCAACTTCCAAGCCTATTTTACCATTAGCAGCCGTAACAGTTTCAAAATTCTCAGCTTCTAGTATATCTAATAAATTATCTCGTCCTGATTCCTCATCGTCAATAACTAGAATTTTCGACATAATTAACCTCATTTTCACGATGATTATTTCAATTTAAAATACGTAAAGTGAATTTTAAAGCTATAACAACTTGATTGATGGGAAAAATTCTCTATAAACTAATATTTAGGGTTTGCTGAAAAGGTTGTCTGTGACGGCAGGGAACAGGAAAAACTCATGTTTAAAAACATGAGATTGAAATAATGACACTGTTTTTTTCGTGCTACGCATCTTTTAAAAACATTTTTTTTGAGTGAGCTTTAAACTGGTGAAACTTTAGTTTCTTATCTGTTCCCTTTTTTTGTAAGCAATGCCTATCAAGGATATTATACAATGGGTAATGCCCACGTCATTTAAAATTGTGTAAATATTATTGATAATTTCCATAGATATAGCCCGGATTTCTCACAAACAATGCGATCGCAATCTATATAATCCTTATAGAGAGACGGTTTCGGGCATTTTTCATGAAGTTGATTTTTGATGCAGTGTGAAAACCCAGAATCCAGATTTTATAAGGGTTTGAGGATTTTGGTGGGAAATCCGGGATAGGACTCCTATTTGATTCTTGATAGCTTGCGTGGCGTAGTCATAGAAAACTCGGTACACCTTCATATTCTGAAATCCTCTTGCCTTTTGCCTTCCTACGCAGGAAAATTCACAGAATCAAACCGGAGTCCTATAGGTGGACATTAAAAATTATTGTTATGACAAGGGAACAGGGAGCGAATTTTATTCTTTCTCCTGATTCGGTGACTCCTGCTCCCTGCTATAAACTAAGCTAACTTAGCAATTTCACCTGCCATGAATTTAGCAATCTGACTAAGTTTTTCCGGTGAGTTGGTTTCCATGTACACTCTCACCAAAGGTTCTGTTCCAGAAGGACGCAGTAACACCCAGCTACCCTCTTCTAAATACAGTTTAATACCATCTTTCCTGCCCACCTCTTTCACCGGAATTCCTGCCACTTCTGAGGGCGGATTTTGGGTGTAGGAATCAATCACTGCGACTTTGTGATCTTCCGTGAGGTGTAAATCCAAGCGATTGTTATACAAGGGTCCATCAGCTTCAGCTATAGCTTCCTGTACCAACTGACTTAAAGGCTTACCTTCATAAGCGATCGCCTCAGCTACTAGCATATCTGCTAAAACCCCATCTTTTTCGGGAATATGGCCAATGATACTTAAACCACCGGATTCTTCTCCACCAATCAAAACAGCAGTTTCTCGCATTTTCTCGCCAATGTATTTAAAACCCACCGCAGTTTCATAAATTTGCAAGCCATACTTAGCAGCAAAATTATCTAATAAATGCGTAGTTGCCACAGTCCTAACAATTGCACCGCTCTTACCCTTGTTTTTAATCAAATGCCGTGCTAGAACTAACAGCACTGTATTGGGAGTAAGGACATTACCTTGTTCATCAACAATACCAAAGCGATCGCTATCACCATCGGTAGCCAAACCCAAATCCGCATGATCAGCCTTCACGGCTGCCACCAACTCAACTAACTGTTCCCCTTTGGGTTCAGGCATACCACCGCCAAACAGCACATCTCGCCAATCGTGGAAACTTTCTAATTGACAACCACAGTGTTGCAAGACTTCATCTAAATATCCCCGTGAGGTAGAATAAAGGGCATCATATTTGACCTTTAAATTCGCACTTTTAATTTTTTCCACATCCAACAAGGTGTAGATAAAATTTAGATAATCGGGCTTTGGATCAAAAGTAGAAATTGTCCCAGATGGGTTACTTCCAGGTAACTCATCCGATGCTGTTTCTATGTTGGCGACAATAGTATCAGTAATTTCTGGAGTTGCAGGACCTGCATAATCGGGAATATATTTAATCCCACAATAGGGTGCAGGATTATGACTAGCAGTAAACATCAAAGCCCCTGCGGAATTGAGCAGACGGGCATTGTAGGCAATTACTGGGGTGGGACAATCCCGATCAGTAATTTTCACATTCCAGCCCAAATCCGCCAAAACTGCGGCAGATGCGCGGGCGAACTCGTCAGCTAAAAACCGTGTATCGTAGGCAATTAAAACAGGTTTGTCCTGACTATAGGCCGTTTTTAGATAACTAGCGATCGCTCTCGTTACTTTCCGTACATTAGGAAAAGTAAAATCATCGGCAATAATTCCGCGCCATCCATCAGTCCCAAACTTTATCTTACCGGAATTGCTAGGGTTACTCATATTGCCACTCTCTCCCGTGCATGATTATTGCTATTTACTATTAGGAAGCATCCCGCAAAGCTGTGGAACAGCCACTAAGCCGCAAGTATCCCCAAGGTAATTTCTCTCACTCTACATGAGCAATGTCAACCCCCGATAGACCCTTTGTTAGTTACCACCTTTGGTCTTTATTTGCCCCCAGTCGGGGACAGGAGCATTGGCATTGCCAAATGAGAAGAGGATTTATTAAAGCGCGACAGCATGAACCAAAAGTCAAGTCTCTGTTGGTAACAGCTACTCCACCCCAGCGCATTGGCATTCTTGCCCAAAAAGGTGTGTATGAGTTTCACCGTCATCTGCATTGGTTAACTCAGGTTGATGGCGTGGAAAAAGTAGCGAGGTTATTGGGATTGAGTCAGACTCATGAAACAGTTAAATATCGGGTATTACAAATTTTAAGAAAATATCAAAATGCCCCTTTATTGTTGGGTAAGCGGATTCTGGAATTAACTTCCGGTGATGAAGGTTTCCCCAAACCAATTGTGATTGAAAAACAAGATTATTGCTTTCGGTTATATGCCGCTATGGACTGTATATTTATTGAGTCTGATAGCACCTTACATATTTTAGATTTTAAAACGGGTAGATCTGCCTTTGACCACAGACAAGCACTAGTTTATTTACTGGCAGCCCGTTATCTTTATCCTGGCAAACCCGCAGTTGCCTCTTTTTATAATTTGGAAGTTGGCAAAAAATCGGAATTAATTACTATTAGTAATAGTGAGTTTAAAGCCTTAGAATCTGAGTTAGCAAATATTGCCCATCAACATCAAGAAGATTTGCAACAATATGAAGCTAAAAATAGCAACTTCAGTCAAATATTTCCCCCAAATCCCGGAAACCATTGCCGTTTTTGTGCCTTTAGTTCTATCTGTGAATTTGCTGATTTAAAACTACCAAAATCTTATTCGATGCCAATTACAAAATCTCATCCTTCTCCCACATCTTCGTGAGTCGTACTTTGGTGATTTGGGCTTTGGTTAGTTGTTATATGGGACGGTTGGTGATTTGGTTATGACCTGAGTTCGGTGTTAGGAGTTTCTCCTTCGGAGACGCTACGCGAACAGAGTTATGATTTCTTCAACGAGATCATAAGGGTTTGAGACTCATATTTGGGGCAGTTTTCCAAAAATTATCTTATGTCGAACTCAGGTGGGTTATGCTACCGGAGAAAAAATTTCTATGCCCAATTAGAAAATAAACCTTAATTACTGGTATTATATGGTTGAGGCATTTCTTTTATTCATACTGTAAATGCCCATTTTTTAATTTCTGGAGCTATTCAATGTCAATTTACGTCGGTAATTTGTCCTATCAAGTCGGAGAAGAAGACCTCAAGCAGGTTTTTGCAGAATATGGAACTGTAAAAAAAGCTCAACTACCTATTGACCGAGAAACCGGACGCGTCAGGGGTTTCGGCTTTGTAGAAATGAGTTCAGATGCAGAAGAAGCAGCAGCAATTGAAGCGCTTGATGGTTCTGAATGGATGGGACGCAACTTGAAGGTTAATAAAGCTAAACCCAGAGAAGAGCGTGGTGGTGGACGGGGTGGTGACGGTGGCGGCTATTCTCGCCGTTACTAAATTTTCACATCCACAATCAATCATAATTTTATCAAGACAGACACAATATGTGTCTTTTTTAAGTCCTATGGCGGATTTTATCTGAGTGCTGATATTGTAGTTAAGGAACAAGTCAACTTTTTAGTTTTCGGAGCTATTCAATGTCAATTTACGTTGGTAATTTATCCTATGAGGTTACAGAAAATGACCTAACTGGGGTTTTCGCAGAATATGGAACCGTGAAGAGAGTCCAACTACCCACTGACCGGGAAACTGGTCGGAAAAGAGGTTTTGCCTTTGTAGAAATGGGAACAGACGCAGAAGAAACAGCCGCAATCGAAGCGCTTGATGGCGCTGAATGGATGGGACGTAGCTTAAAAGTTAACAAAGCTAAACCCAAAGAAGATCGTGGTGGTGGTGGACGTGGTGGATATGGTGGTGGTAGCGGTGGTGGACGCAACCGTTACTAAGCTTTAACATCCACAACAGATTGTAATTTTATCAAGACAGACACAATATGTGTCTTTTTTAAGTCCTATAGCGGATTTTATCTGGGTGCTGATATTGTAGTTAAAGAACGAGTCAACTTTTTAGTTTTCGGAGCCATTTAATGTCAATTTACGTTGGTAATTTATCCTATCAGGTTACAGTGGACGCTTTAACGGAGGTTTTTAAAGAATATGGAGAGGTTAAGAGAGTTCAAATACCTACTGATCGGGAAACTGGGCGTGTAAGAGGTTTTGCCTTTGTAGAAATGGGATCAGATGCGGAAGAAGCAGCAGCAATTGCTGCACTTGATGGTGCTGAATGGCTGGGACGCGACTTGAAGGTTAACAAAGCTAAACCCAAAGAAGATAGAGGAGATAGAGGTTCTTTTGGTGGTGGTGGATCTGGACGTGGTGGATATGGTGGTGGTGGACGCGATCGCTACTAAATTTTGCCATTAAAACTCTAAGCATCATATTTTCAGGACAGAGAAAATCTCTGTCTTTTTTAATGTATACAAAAGCTTAAATTTATGCTATAGTGGTATGCAATTGAATTTAGATACATCCTAGCCCCCTCCTCGCTTGCGGAGAGGGGGTGGGGGGTGGGGTTCTTGTATCTCACTCAACCGAGAACCGCTATATTGTACTATCTCTCAACTTTTTAAGAGATTTATCAAGACCTCAGCAAGCCCTATTTATTTTTAACAAAATCTCTTAAAGAATGATAAGTCAATCCCACCAAAATTAATACTAAAAGCAATATTCAATTGTTCCAAAGTTCCCACTAACCAGCCAACAGTGTCAGTGGTGTAAGATTCATAGTGATTAAACAAAATTGCAAATTTTCTTTCTAAATATGGTTTGACTTTTCCACAAATGAGGACAATTTTTAGTAGTAAGCCCATTGTGGGGACTGTTCCTTGATTACTAATTAAATCTAGGAAAACAAAGTGCTGTGGTGATGATTGGTTATTAACAACTAAATAGTTTAATAAATTGCTGCAAGTTTTCACTAATAATAAATCATTAATTTTTTGCTCATCGGCTTGAGGTAAAATATCTTGTAAATATTTATATAGTTTTCGGTTGAATTGTTTTTTCCCGTATTGCTTGTCTACAGAAGATATCAAATATTCATATAAATCATCTTTAAAATCACGAAAATTTTTCGCTTGTCCGCCATATTTTATGAACTGTTGGGCAGATTCATGATATGTATTGCCATGTTCAACTTTACCCACAAAATGTTTTAATGTGGTGTATAACTCACTATCAGTTAATAATGTAGGATTATCTATAGGGCGCAAAATTCGTAAGGATTCAGCAGTTGAAGTGTTTTGCAATGCCTGAATTTGCCGCACTTTATAAGTTACATATTGTGATAAATCAATTTCAAATTTCTTTTGTACCTGTGATTGAAAATGTTTAACAGTTTCTTTTTGTTCAATAGTGGAGTTGTCGTTCATTAAACAATGTTCATATAGATAAGGATAACGGCGAATTAAGGTCATCAGTGGTTGATTATCTTGCCTCTTAGCTACAGGATGAGTCTCATTTACTACTTGAGTAAATCTCTTTAAAATTAAATACTGTTCGCTGCTGACAAACTGTTTAACTAATTCCCGTAAACGGCTGATTTCGCGGCAACGTAAATTGTTAATTTTATAAGTAGTAGGTATAGCATTAAATAAACCTATCAAATCGTCAATTGCACTATGTAGCAGGGGGTTCATGTGCCAGTAGTTGATGAGAATATGGCAACACCGATTCAGGAAAAACTGAAATTCTTCAGATGCGTGCTTAGATGCGGTAATCTTGTCTAAAATTGAGATAATTTCTGGTTCAGGATAATTCGCTCTTTCAATAAATAATGCCCGAAATCTATCCAACATTTGGTTGGGAGATTCTTTTCGCACTAAGTTTAGTAAGTGTTGATAGATTAACTGTTCTTCATGGTAACAGTCATGGTAATGGTGATCATAGTCCAATTTTCGACCAATTAATTTCGTTGAATGTGCTTGGGGAACTGTTTTATCTGGGTTAATATCAATTCTGTTTCTCACTTTTCATTACCTATAAGCTGGAATCAATGTAATTTTTTATATGTTTTCTTAAAACTATTAACCGTATAAACCCGGTTTTACGATGATTTTTTAATTTGTACAGTTTAGTCTAATGCTGCTGCGGATATTTTACCACATAACATAGGACTTCACTGAGAACTAAACATGAAGTGGACAAGGTATTGCCTAATCTTAAATTTTTAATTAAGAAACATCAGTGATTATGATCACCAAGAAATAGTAATCCTAAAATTTGGTATAAATTGGAGAATTTTGTGTAGTTTATTTTCTACTAAAGTCAGCGTTTGGAAAATCTAGCAGGAGTAAAACACCTGTGTGGGGTGAGTTTTATGATTAATTGATGTTTTGACGACTTTGGTTGTTATTATTACTCATCTTTTAGTGGGGTGCTAATTAGCAAATAGGCCTCCTTCGCAGCCGCTTGTTCAGCGGCTTTAATAGAACGTCCTTTACCTTGTCCCAACATTTTTTCATGTAGCCAAACTTCAGCAAAGAAGCGTTCATGAGTACGGTGGGGTTGACTAATTTCTAAAACTCGATATTCTGGAAGGACTTTGAATTGTGCTTGAGTCCATTCTTGCAAGGCTGCTTTATAATTGAGTCTGGCAGGATCAAGACGAATTTCTGTGGTTAGCTGTTGGAAATGGGGATCTAACCAAGGACGAATTAGGTTAAGATTGTTGGTGCTAAGGTAGAGTGCCCCTAGAACGGCTTCAAAGGAGTCTGCTAATCGTGATTCTTGGCCGATATGATCAGCCGTAGCACTACCAGCCACCAATAAATATAATTCTAAACCATATTCTCTTGCTAATTGGGCGAGAATGCGATCGCTCACCAACACCGAGCGAATAGCCGCAAAATCACCAACTGAACAATCAGCATAATGTTCCCATAATACCACGGCAGCCACTAGGCGTACCACTGCATCGCCAACAAACTCTAGCTGTTCATAGTTGGCAGTATCAGAAACCGTGGGATGAGTGAGTGCTAAATCTAACAATTCCCATTTAATAGGTGCATTTAGTGACAAACCTAACTTTTGGACTAAACTTTCAAGCTGCCGTTGACGGCGGGGATAAACGCGGGACATTGAGTAAGTTGGGAAAAAAGGGCTAATCACTCTTAACTTAGCATTAAATTATAGGGTATAAATAAAAGTTGTTTTTTCTGCAAAAACTTACAGTGTCAATATTCTCGAAAGTTGAACTATGTGGAGAATGTGGAATTGGCGATCGCTAGTCTTGCAGTTAGCATTAGTTACACTCCAAGGCTCTTGGTCTCTTTTTTTACTTTTAAGTTCCCCGATTATTAAATCATTTGGGAATATTTACCATCCTAGACGTTTAGCAACATCCGTAACATTAATAACAGATGCCACTAATTTATAACAAAATATTTCCTCACTTTGAAATGAAGGTTGAAAAGGTTCACTTAAACTTATTGTTAATCTAAATTTATCAGGTTCAAAATTTTCCAAGTTGAGTTTTTCTATGACTTCTTCGCAGGAATATATTCCCATTTCTAAAAAATCAAGTTTATCTATCCAAATTGGATCTGTAATTGGTAAATCATAAAAATGATTACATAAATAAAAAAGACATCTGCAAGTTTTCTTATTCGCAGAATTATATTTGATCTCCCATTTTAAATTTTCTGGATTAATCATTATTAATGAATATCTAATCTGGGATATTTGTAGATCTTCATAACGGATACGTTTCCCAAAATTACCCAATAATTTAGGTTCAGAAGAATTTCTTTTAATTTCTGGTTTAATTAATTTTCGTACTTGTTCTAAAGTAGCTTGTCCTAAAATCTGCCATTTATAACTATAATGAATCAGATAATTTTCTGGCTGATGACATTTTGGTTCATGTCTAATTATAGGAATTCTCACCACATCAAATAATTGCACCTCTCTACCATTCCTATCCTTATAATGTTCTGGATATAGAGTTCCATCTTTTTTGTTAGAAACTGGTCGTAACCACCCTGTACCATCGGTTTTAATACCTGCAAGACAAATTCCGCCATGCTTAGTGGATTTAGCAAGACAAATAATATCAAACGTCAGCATTGTTAAACTTTAATTAGCACCTTAAATAATATTATAAGTAGGTGAACACAATAAAACCAATCTGTGTAAAGAAAAGTAAAATCCCCCAAACCCTCTTCACTATTGCCTCTTGCCTTTTGCCTTGCCATAACGGCGATTTTCAAGGCTAACCTACTTACTTAAAGATGATGAATTTTAATATTTTTTTCTAAGTTACTTTGCAAATATTCAGCCACTAACCGACGATGACAATTATGGGGTTTTAACTCACTACACAATAAACAACTTTTATCTATCATATCTATAGATAACTTCCTTTCAATTTGTCTTTGTGTAATCAATTGGTTAAATTTCTGTTCATAGCTATCCCAAGTTATTTCTTTTTTTTTATAAGCATCTAAAATGTCTTTTGTGGGAGCTAAATCAAGAATATGGATATATTCAATTCCGCCAATTTTCTGGAGAAAATATTGTAAATCTGACTTTTTCGCAAATCCCGCAAGTTGAGAAACATTATTTAAGCGAGTGTCAATAACTCGTTTCACACCTGCTTTTATCAAAGTCTCAAAAAACTGCTCGGCTTTTTTCTGAGTAAAGCCAATAGTAAATAAATTAATTTGTTCATTCATCATCATCTGTTGTTTCTGTATAAGCTACTTTTTCACTTTGTAATTGATATGCTTTTTCTACTAACTCGGCACGGGAAAGAGGTTTTCCTAGGGTTTGGATAGGTTGTAAATCGAATAGAGAAAGCTGTTTAACAGAATTTTGCAAATCAGACAAAACTTTATATAAATTATTCTGTTTTAATACCCGATTTTCTAAATCTTCATTTGTTTCTAAATCTCCATTTTTATGAATATGCTGAATTTCTAAACCAGCATTTTTCAAATGTGGACAAATCAAAATAGCTCGATGACAAACAATGGGATCTTGTTCTGCACACATTAAACTAATTTGATATTTTTCTGAACCTTGAATTAAGCGATTTAAACCGATTTTAAAAGCCTCTGTTGCAGCAATTAAATCATAACGAGCCATACCATCTACATAACAGTTTCTATCACGGGGACGAGCGCCTAAGTTATCTCCCAGGGGAACATAAGCGATATTTGCGGTTTTCAGGGCTGCTTTTAATGCTGATTGGTTAAACTGAGGAAATCGGCGACTATAGGGACTAGAACGCACGTCAGCTAAGGCTGTTACTTGATGTTGATGTAACAGTTCGATAAATGTTTCAATTGCATGATTGGAATGACCAATAGTGAATGTTTTCATAATTTGTTATTATCGGGAATAACACTGAATTACAATTATTTACAGGCATTTTAACTATTATAATGGCAAAAGCTATTTTTTGCGTCATTAATATCTGAGTAAGGATTTACAGGATAAAAAGAAGTAAACAGAGCATTCAAAATAAGATGATAAAACCCTCTTGAGTAAAATGTTGATCATGAGTTAATACTTCAATAATTTCTAATTGATTCATGGTATTCATAGAAATACAATCTGTTAAACTGTAGCCTTTATCTAATCTTTTTTCATATAAATTTAATCCGGCTACAAATGATTCATGATCTTGTGGAATAACTTGAACTGCGGGATTATTCATAATCTGTTTGATAAAATTTACAGTTCGTTTTCTTTGACGACTACCAGAGTTAGAATAAAATGTTAGTACCTCTGTTAATACTTCTTCTGTGGTTATAATTTGGGAATTAGCAATAGATTGACTCACTTTAATAACAGAATCATACCAATCATCTTTGGGGTTTAGTAGTGCTATCCAATAAAAAGTATCAGCAAATATTTTTTTCATATATTATTTTTTAGGAATGCCATAAATATAATGATCATGCTGTTGCGCTCCATCATGGGGTAATTGCTGAAGTTCATCTTCTGTAATATCTTCAGTAATTTCTTGAGCAATTTCCCAAATATTTTTATTAGTTAATTCTTGATTTTTAATTTCATTATTAGGCTGTAGTTGAATAATATTTTTTAAGAGGTTTTCAAATTGATCAATGGGCAAGATAACGGCTGTTTTTTCTCCGTTTTCATTAGTAATATATTGAATTTGTAAATTAATTGTGTTAGCCATTTTGAGAGTCATAGTAATAGTAATATTTACTGGACAATGTTGTTTAAGAAGTGTGAAGTTCTTAATACACAGCTACACCTATTATAACTTAAATTTTTACATGGGGTGAAGACTTGTATTCATAATCATTGTCTGAATCAGGATATCCAGGATTTAAGGATTTACAGGATGTTTAAATATACCCAACTTCTTTGATTAATCCTATCATGTTATAGATGAATTATTTGAGAAGCCGGGGATATACTACTTGATTAATTGTTTAATATCCTGTTTTATCTCCTGACGTTTATTCTCAATTTGAGTTAATATCTCATGTTTGGACTGGTCAGAATTTCTTAAATCTTTCTCTTTAGCTTCAATATCATTTAATTCATCATTATAGAAAGTTAAAACTTCTTCTATATTAGACTCATACTCTTTTCGCATTTCTTCAGCCAGCTTTCTGAACTTTTCTCTTACTTGTGTTCTAGCTTCACGTAGTTTACGCTGATTTTCTTGATATTCTTGTTCCTAAAATTTCTATTGTTTCTTGGCAAAGCTGATTAACTTTTTTGGCTTTTGCATTAAATTGAAAATTTGACATTTTTAATTCTCCTATGGTTATTCTTCAAAGTTAGAAAATTCTGATTCAGGTTCTTGCGTAGTTTTGACAGTTTCAGCAATAGTATGACCTAATTTTTCCTTAATTTCAAATAGTCCCTGTATATATAAATCAACCTGAGCTATTACTTGATAATCGTATTTATTGATACTTTCATAAAAACAATCTTGGCATGATTTAATAGTTGATTGTTTGTTTTCAAATACTTGTTTTTTCAACGAATCTTTTTCTTGTTGAACATCCTTTTTATGATTTTTATCATCTTCTCCAGTTTTCCACTCACCAGCAAAATTAGCTCCTATATGAAATAATCCGGCTGCAACAGTCCAACCTATTGGATTCCACCAATTTGTAGCTAGAGCAATAACACCAACAACAGCACTAACAGCTACACCTGACCGTTTTATCCACTTTCCTGTATCACCTTTATTAAGATTGCTAATCTTAATGTTTTCAATATCTATCTTAATATTATTGACATCATATTCATATTCTTGTGTAAACTCCTTTAGTTTTTCATCCAGTTTTTTAAATATTTCATTTATGACATCTTTCATTCCTTTTTCAAGATTTTTTTGATTAACTATTTTCTGCCATTCTTGCTTTCTTGCGCTAATATCCATATCTGAATATCTCTCAACAAAATTACCTATCTGATCATCTATTTGATTAAACAGTGAATTACATTCAGATTGAATTTTAAGATTACCTTCTTCTTGTGTTTCTAAAAATATATTTCTTAGCTTCTTTCTCTGCTCTACCATCAAGTTCAATTGCTTATGTAATTCTTCCTGGGCTTGATAGAGTTTTTCTTGAATTTCGGTCAAAAAGCTAATTAAGCTATCAGAGAAAGTTGATAATCGCAAATTTTGACCATTAGTATAAATTTGATAGGCAATTAAAGAATATAATTCTTCTATTTTGCTCAATTCCCACAGTTGACTACTATACTTTTGATATTGTTCTTTGGTACTTAAAAATCCAGATTGAGCATGAATAGGAACTATATCTATAGTATGCCAATTCAAATATTCTTGAATATGATTTTTAATATGATGTTTATGTTGTGATAATCTATCTTCATCAAATACCATTTCTGGAATATCAATAAACATCTGTAAATCTTCTAAATCATTGGAAATATCATGTTTAACATTGAGAATTACAGCAAAGTATTTATTAATTTTCTGCAATTGTGCCATTGCTTGAAATTCACCAGGTTGAACAGAATCATCACTGGTTAAAAACAAAACAATATCAGACTGATCAATAATATCATTAGCTTTTTTGGTGTCATCATCACCTTGATAAGCCTCAATTCCAGGTGTATAAAGTAACCGTAAACCTTGCCAAAAATACTCTTTTACATCTCTAGTAGTGCGTTGTGAACCTTTGCCAATTGTACTACCATTACCGCGAGTCAGTGTTTCTCGTAAGGTACTTTTCCCTGCTTTCGTTCTCCCAAATAAAGCAACAGTAAAATTTGTCAGATGTTTTCTTTTCTTATCTAAAGAAATAACTAAATCTTCTAAGAGGATGTTTGAAAAGTTTTAATATATAATTGTATTTTTTTTAAAACATCAATAAATTCAAATCTATCAACATCCTTTTGATTTAATAGTTTATTACTAATATCTCTTGTATCATAGTTCAATACTTTGATGATTTCTTCGGTTTTTTTAACATACTTTAAACTGATATTGTAAGCAGAGTTAGCTGTTTTTGAACATTGTTTTAAAGCAACTTCAAATTCAGCTTGAGGTACTTTTATTTTGGAAATGTCTACCTGATAATTAGATTTTTTTCTATGATTTTTAAATTTACTGGACTTAGAATAATCAGAGCTATTTTCTGGCTGTAAATCAAAATTATGATACCAATTTGGATCAAAAGTTTTGATTTGTTTTCCGTAAATTTTTACAGTTTTAATAGATGTTAATTTGAAATTGGCTATTTCTCTCATGATAACTGGTAACAGTTGATCTTTTTTTGTAACTGCTACTGACTCCAGGGCTATTTTGAGACAATCATTTTTAACAGAGACTTTGGCAATAATGCCGTCAAAGGTTAAGGATTGGTTAAGACAATGAGCGATCGCTTCTGTATCAATTTCCATACGGTAGTCTTTTTTACGTAAATCCCATTAAATCGAGCAGTATTCCTGTACAAGATGGAGAACCAATATTACGCGGATCTAAAGCCAAAGATTTGCTACAATTTGCTGGAACTTGGCAAGGCGACGACTTTGAGAAATGTCTCCAGCCATTAAGTTCTAAAAAAGTATCGTCAAATTAAACTAGGCAACCTGCAACGGTTGTGTAGGAAGCATTCTAGGTTCTGGTAATGCTTTATTCTCTTCAGTCAGCATCTCAACAAAAGTTTCAATCACTTCCTGACCATTTCTCGCAGCTTCTTCATAAGTTCTACCATGAGTATGAAACTCCTGCCAGGGAAATTCAGGTAAATGAACTAAAAAAAGTTGATCCTCTTGGGACCATTGAATTACCATGCTGTAGTGATAAGTCATTCTTCACCTTCCTTATTTTCTAGTTCTTCCAGCTTTTTCAGCACCCGCTGAATGTTTTTGTCTAAATATAGCGGAGCATCATCTCCATCTTTTCCCGGTATGGTTAATGGTTCTTCCGGTAATAAAGGATGTTTCCAATAAGTATGACTTCCTTTACCTCTACCTGCTTGAAGGAGATACCCAACTTTTGCTACTATTGCCTTCAGTTCTCTTATTTTCTTCGGCATTTCTCATTACCACACTCCCCGTTTATATTTTATGCTATTTCTGTACAACATAATCATTGTCTGAATCAGGATATCCAGGATTTAAGGATTTACAGGATGATGATAAGATTAATATGATAGATTATAATCCAAATCATTTTGTCCGATTATTCAACCAATAAATCCTCAAATTTACCTAGTGTCTATCAGTTCTCACATTCTAGCAAAATTATCAATGACTAAGATAATCAAATCAAAAAATCCTGTACATCCTCAAATCCTGGACATCCTGATTCAAACAAATTAAGAATAATAAATGACCACAATTAAACAACTGCTAATTGCAGCTATTGAAAATACTCCAGAACCTATTCTGGAAAAAACCCTCGACTATCTTGAATATCTCAAAACCAAAATAAATACCCCTGCTATTAAATCAAATAGTATTTCTGTAAAAGATGGAGAACCAATATTACGCGGATCTAAAGCCAAAGATTTGCTACAATTTGGTGGAACTTGGCAAGGTGATGACTTTGAGAAATGTCTCCAGCTTGTTTACAATACCCGCTCCGAAGCTAAATTTTGATCTATCTTATGTTTATTTGACTTATGTTAATTCATTTTTAATTCGATTTATTGCATTTTTCAGATTACCTGAATTACTCCAATTTACAAACCCACCAAAAATTAGATATCCATGATTATCAGCTAGAAAAATATGGTTAAGTCCAATAACGTTTTTGCAAATTTTAACTACAGTACCATCTTTCTGTGCAAATTTTGAAATCGTAACAGCTTTTTCAGCTTCATAAAGTACATCATCAGTAATATAATTAATTACTTTCCCAAATACAGATACTCCAAAAACTTCCCACATGATTTCTTATCCTATTACGCACCTTAGTAACTATTATTGGAATATTTTACAAGTACATCAGACTATAGATAAATAATTTTTATTTACAAAATTTATTTATACAAAACTGTAATCAGACGTTAAGAAAGTTATTTAAAAATTACTTCCTCTCTAATCTCAATATCCAAGGCGCGTTGAACTTTCAAAATTTTAGTGAAACTAGAATTAGCATACATATTAGCTTCATCACGTTGTACCTGCTGTTCCTTCACATTTAAAATTTTTGCTAGTTGTTCCTGAGTTAAACCTCGAAAAATCCGCGCTTTAATTAATGCTTCTGGTAATTCTTCCAAAGATTTACATTCTAACCTATGTATTTTTCTTGCCTTGAGATTTTCATATTCCTCCACTTGGTCTAAAAGTTCTTCTAGTTGACCATTAAGTGACCCTAAATATGATTGATGCCGTAGCTTTTCATTTTCATTATCTTCTGGAGGTACTTTTTTTTTCAAATTTTCTATAGCTGATTGAAATTTTTTAATCTCAGCTTTAGTAATCATATATTGACGTTCATTTAAAATCATGCCTAATCTCCTTGTATAATCATAATCTTGGTTAAGAATATTACCCAAATTTGAGTAATATTCTTTTGTTAATTTTCTACAAATCTATTGCAATAATTCCTCTAATTTTACCATTCTTATCTTTTTGAAAAAAATCTATAAAAGTTTCATAATCATTTGCATAAAGATAAGCTTCAAAAATTTCACCTCCATAAGTCTTTTTTTGCGCTAATCTTTTATTTCTGCCAGCATCAAATAAATTTATATCTAAAGATTGTAAGATTTTAAAATCTACACTCTTATCATCCCATAGAAGATCAAAATCGTTTGGATGTGTTTTTCTACTAACAAAACTACCACCAATATAAATTCGACTACATCCTGCTTGTTTTAATATTTCACTAACTCTTTTCATACCTTCTACAAGTTGTTGACGGTGTTCATTAAAAGCTAGAACATTTTTAATTTCTTCCCAGGTGGAAAGATGAATACCAGCAGGTAAATTTCCATTTTGCTCGAACTTTGGGATCATTGTTATTTATCCTTGTTTTATTAACTACAGTGTACATAGGCATTCCTCGTATTGAAGATGAGATGATAATGATATATTTTGATTGTAACACAACTTTTTTGTTGTATCTACTCTGATGGAAAATTTACCCATAAAAAAAGCGGGCTAACCGCTTATTAGAAGGTTAACCCGTTTCACTTTGGGAACGTGCTACAGAAATTGTTACTGCAATACCAACTTAACATTGGCATTTTGCAGACCGCGCTGTTTTACTTCAGCCAAAGTCTTGTTAACGGCATATTTTTGATTGATAGAGTTGATCAACTCGGTCTGGTTGTGCTTCTTAGCAACACCCCATAAGTCAGCAATCAGGTCAAAAGAACCGTCACTGTTACGAGACCAACCTAGATCGTACTCGCCTTCCAATACAGCAACGATGTCGGAACGGAGACGCTGACCGTTATAACCACGGACATCAGCTTCAGTCTTAACGCTGATACCTAAGTCGCGCAAAGAAGATTTGAGAATTTCGGCATCGGTGATCTTGGTACGCAGAGTGCTAAAGTGAGACATTTGGGTTTCCTCCAATAAGAAGATTGATGAGAAAAACGACAACGGTTCTTTTTCAGCGAAGCCGCATGATTTGGGAACGGCTTTTTTCTATCTGTTAGCCTTGTGACTAACCTTTCCCCCTGACAAACAGCAGAGGAAAGCTTTTAAAACTCCATGCGCTGATATTCAGCGACAGCGGAGGCTGCGGGTCTAGCACGCTGTCTGGCCCAGTCCCTTAAGGCTGTGACCTGTTCTTGCATCGTTCGTGACAGCGGCAAAGTAGACTTTAATGCAGCAATAATATCTAATTGGGTGAACTCCCGATCTTGGGCGAAGGCTTCATACATAGCCGCCACGATCGCTTGTTCAATTTCTGCCCCGGAAAAGCCATCGGACATTTTTGCTAGTTGTTCTAGATCAAATCTAGCAATTTCCTCCCGGCGTTTAGTCAGGTGAATACCAAAGATATCCTGACGTTCTTCCGGTGTGGGCAGATCCACAAAGAAAATTTCATCAAAGCGACCTTTCCTCAAAAACTCTCCAGGTAGGCGTTCTACACGGTTAGCAGTTGCCATAACGAAAACTGGAGATTTCTTTTCTTGCATCCAAGTCAGGAAAGAGCCGAAAATTCTGTTTGATGTCCCCCCATCAGAATCGCCAGAACCACCGCTACCCGCAAAGGATTTATCCAATTCGTCAATAAACAGAATCGTGGGGGAAATTGATTCTGCTGTTTTCAGGGCGTTCCGCAGGTTGGCTTCACTTCGACCCACCATTGAGCCGTCGTAGACCCGCCCCATATCTAATCTCAGAATTGGTAAACCCCATAAACGGGAGGTAGTTTTAGCAATGAGTGACTTACCACAACCAGGAACACCAAGAATTAACATTCCTTTTGGTTGGGGCAACCCATACTCTCTCGCCCTTTCTGTAAAGGCGTTAGAGCGTTGGGTCAGCCAGGTTTTTAATTCTTCTAAGCCACCAACAGCATCAATGGTTTCATCTTCTTCGATGTACTCCAAGATTCCATTACGGCGGATGAGTTGTTTCTTCTCGGATAAGACGATATCAACTTCATCTTCTGTCAATCGCCCAGTTGTTACCTGTGCTTTGCGGTAGACTTTCTCAGCTTCATCTTTAGTTAGACCTAAAGCGGCTCTGAGTAGCTTTTCTCGCGCCTCGGTTGTCAGCCGTTGTCCACGATTTTGCTCTTGATGGGCAGTTAAAACTTTATTTAACTCAGCCATGTCAGGCAATTGAAAATCTAAAACAACAACTTCTTTTTCTAATTCAATCGGAACTTGCTGGACAGGAGACATTAAGATAATGTTCTTTTGCGTTCCTTTAAAACTAGCGATCGCGTCCCGGAGCGATCTGGTTGTTGCCGGCGCATCAATAAAGGGATGTAAATCTTTAAGAATAAATATACTGGGTTCTTTTTGCCGAATAATCCAATCAATCGCTGCTTCGGGAGAAACAGTATTGTGTTGAGTTGTATTCCGGGGCTGACCGTACTCGACGATACCGTGAGTTACTGTCCAAATATATACTCGTCTTTGGGGTTTTAAATCTTGGGAAACTTTAAAAATTGACTGCTCTGCCCGCTCTTCCTCGGAGGTCACAAGGTAGATTAAAGGGTATTGAGCTTGAATTAAAATATTGAGCTCTTCTTTCATACTATCGACCTACTTGAGACCTTATAGAGACAGTACCAACCAGCGATAGCGTGGCGTTAAGCCAGACTATTTAATCATTAATAATTCCTACCTAACAAGGAACTAATTCTTCCTCACCCTTGGGATGGGTTTCCTCTTTTTCTCTGCCATCAATAGATAGATGATCTTGGCCGATGATTCCTGGTTGGTTGCCCAAGTTCACTAGTTCGCCATCACGCAATATAAGTGAAGATTCACAAGTGGGACAGGAATAAACCCGGTGAGTTCGCCCATGGGAAGACGCTTCTATCTCTTCTACTATTTCTGAGTTGGTCAGGTAGAAACTGAGCGCCCGTTCTGCGAGGTCTGACATCGGTTCTGAGTCAACGGCAGAACGAATTTTAAGTTTTCTGTGCAGTTCGGGTGATAAATATAACGTAACCTTTTGCTTAGTTTGCATACAACTTTCTGGTGGTCTTACCCGGGTATGTATACCACCTTATCGCCTCTTTTCTTGGTTGTCAAGATGGTAAAGCGTTTTAATGGCAATTTTGTTACATTTCGCAATATAACTAGGTTAACTACGTGAGATAGTGGTAAAAATAGGTAATTTGTTAAACCTATTTAGAAAGATCATCAGCCAAAACCTTACACTTTTTTATGATCAAAATCCTTATTAATAAATGGTTTCAGCTTTATTCAGCAAGGCATACTTAGACTGTCGTTACCAAGAATTGTAAGTTAATAAATTCACGTTCCTTAGAGCAATACCTTGTCCAAATTGGAAAAAGCATGAAACCCAACAGAAGCGTTGGGTTGCGCGATCGCTTAACCCAACAAAGCAGAAAATGGACAAGCTATTGTTAGAGGGTAATGTCTTCCCCCCGTTCAGTAAAGCGGACATCTTTGATTTTCCACTGAGAATTACTAATTAATGTTTTGCGGACACTGCTAAACAACGCAAACTGTTCACAACTAGACAGAGAAGATACTTGTCTTTTGGAATCTGGTGAGATGCGGAGATCAACAATCGCAACACCGTTTTTCACATTAACACGATAACCAGATACGCTGAAGTCTGCTGTGCTTTGTTCTTTGAATATTTTACCTATGGCTTCATTCATGGGTGCTGCTGCGGAAACGTCAGCTTTTTGAGGAATTAGCTCTTGACATTGAGCATCACTTGTGTATACGGTGACGTTAGTAGTTTTACCAGAAATGGCTTTATTATTAGAATATAGCTCAACTTTGGGAGTGGGAGACTTCTGTGGTTTCTTGGGGGGACTGGGGTTAATTTTGCTATTTGGTATTGTTTCTGGAGTTGGGTTATCAGCAGTATTGCTAGAATCACAACTGCTAATAACAGTGGAGGACACGACTAAAAATAATGATAAAATAGTTTGTTTGTAATTATACATATAGCAATTCCGTTTGATTGTTACAAGACAATTCATCAGGGGAAGGACAGAAAAAACCTGAATATTAATGATAACTACTTTTCCGCCCCTACCATTTTATGTCAATTGAGAATGGTCGGTTGATTTACGCCGTGTTGTCCTAGAAAAAATTATTTATTAGTGTCCTTTGTCAGTGGAAGTACAGTCATGGCTAAACTGCCTCATACCTCTGGAGACTGCTATTGCTCTTACTTTTATAGTTATGAATCTTTCTACCTTACTGTCAAGGGTTTTTTGTGGGTTTTTATGGCAATTTTTGCAAATAACCTCTTTTTTCTCTAATTTGATTAGTAAAAGTAATGTTTTGCCTAATTACCTGGTCAATTTTTTTTGCCTTTTTCCACCTTTTCAGCAAGCCCTATTTATACAAACACTTGCATAAACATTAAACTCTTCACTAATATGACCAATCCCAAAATCCAAAATTTAAAATCTGTCGTTATTCTTGGTGGGGGTGCTTGGGGTAAAGCCCTGGCTAAATTAGCAGCAATTAATGGTAATCAGGTGCATTTATGGTCACGTTCTGACTGCCAACCTCTAGAAAAAGTATTAGAGCATAAAAATGCTCAAGTAATCTTGTCGGCTATTTCCATGAAAGGGGTGAGAGATGTGGCTTCTATGGTGGAGTCTTGTCCCCTATCTCCAGAAACAATCTTTGTCACCGCAACCAAGGGACTAGAACCACACACTACATACACACCTTCGCAAATTTGGCAAGCAGCTTTTCCTGATCATCCAGTGGTGGTTTTATCAGGTCCGAATTTGTCCCAGGAAATTGCCCAGGAATTACCAGCAGCAACGGTAGTAGCAAGTAAAAATACCAATGCTACCCAAACAGTCCAACTAGTATTTTCCTCCAGTCGCTTTCGTGTTTATACTAATCCTGACCCTGTGGGCGTAGAATTAGGGGGAACACTGAAAAATGTGATCGCGATCGCCGCAGGTGTATGTGATGGGTTACACTTGGGCACAAATGCCAAAGCCGCCTTAGTCACTCGTGGCTTAACCGAAATGGTGCGAATAGGTCAGACTTTAGGTGCGAAACCGGAAACATTTTATGGTTTATCTGGTCTAGGGGACTTATTAGCAACCTGCAATAGCCCCTTAAGTCGCAATTATCAAGTTGGTTATCAATTAGCTAATGGAAAGACCCTGGAAGGAATTATGGCAAATCTTCCAGGTACAGCCGAAGGTGTGAATACTTGTCGGGTATTAATGGAAATCGCCCAACAGCAAGGTATTACTATTCCCATTACCGAGCAAGTTTACCAACTGCTGGAAGGAGAAGTTACACCAAGACTTGCATTAGATCAACTGATGTTACGAGATATCAAGCCTGAATTTGATAATTTCCCGACAGAACAAATATGGCAAACAGGGGAGAAATGCTGATAGTGTAAGGTGTTCAATTGAAATTAAACGATTACCGCGAAATCCCTAGAAAAAATTTATCAAATTGTCAGGAAATTACTTTTTGAGTGATGTAAATATAACTATGTAGTTTATAAACATCATGACAACTAAATGTTATCTTGATGAACAGTTAAAAAAATAACCTTCAATATCTCTAAACATGGTAGTGTTGACTAAATAACTCTTAATATAAACTCTGGCTAAAAATTTACAGAGACATTCTTTCAAGCACACAACTACTAGCAACGAACAACTCATTAAAAATGTATTTTTCTGATCTAGTATACCGTGGCGAAAATAACTATCCAGTTAAAACAGTCCAAAAGCTGATAAATTAAGTTTTCTTCTCTTCGATCTGTTTGGACTATTACAAAGTTTTGCAAAGAATTGTACAGTGAAGCCCAAACTATGTTATTTCATGACGAAATTACGGAATAGCAACAGTTAATTAGCTGACCGTAATTTTAGCTGACCGTAATCTATTGTTACCTGGAGCCATTTGAGACATCATGCCAGCAACATCTTTTTATAAAAATGCCGCCCACGAAGGGCAAAATCCTAGTCTACCCTTGGATATTGAAATCAATAATGATGATTTGCCAGATTTAGACATGGCTGCTGTTGAGTCTGATTTATCCTTAGCCGCGCAAACTAGCCGACGTAGCACAGATTTGGTGCGGCTCTATCTGCAAGAAATTGGTCGAGTCCGCTTGTTAGGACGAGATGAAGAAGTCGCTGAAGCCCAAAAAGTACAACGATATTTACGAATGCGGTTATTGCTTAGTGGTGCTGCTGTTGAGGGAGACGCTGTAATTGCTCCTTATTCGCGGTTAATCGAGGTACAGGAGCGGTTGAAATCAGAATTAGGACACCGCCCTTCTTTGGAAAGATGGGCGACTACTGCGGGGATAAATTTACCTGATCTCAAGCCGACTTTAGCCAATGGGAAAAAACGCTGGGCAGAAATTGCTAATTTAACCGTTGAAGAATTAGAGCAAGTGCAAGCTGAAGGACTACAAGCCAAATCGCACATGATTAAGGCGAATTTGCGCTTGGTGGTATCCGTTGCCAAAAAGTACCAAAATCGGGGTTTGGAATTATTGGATTTGGTACAAGAAGGGACTTTAGGTTTAGAACGGGCCGTTGAGAAGTTTGATCCTACAAAGGGTTATCGTTTTAGTACCTATGCTTACTGGTGGATTCGTCAAGGTATTACCAGGGCGATCGCTACTTCTAGCCGCACTATTCGCCTACCTGTCCATATTACCGAAAAACTCAACAAAATTAAAAAGGCGCAACGGAAAATTGCCCAAGAAAAAGGTCGCACTCCGACTTTAGAAGACCTAGCCATTGAGTTGGATATGACAGCTATCCAAGTCCGGGAAGTGCTATTGAGAGTTCCTCGGTCTGTGTCTTTGGAAACGAAGGTAGGGAAGGATAAAGATACTGAATTAGGGGAATTGCTGGAGACTGATACGATTACGCCAGAGGAGATGTTAATGCGAGAATCTTTACATAAGGATTTGCATAATCTTCTGGATGATTTAACCAGTCGAGAACGGGATGTTATTTCGATGCGCTTTGGCTTGTCCGATGGTCATGCTTACTCTTTAGCAGAAATTGGTCGCGCCCTTGATTTATCACGGGAAAGGGTCAGACAAATTGAATCCAAGGCTTTACAAAAACTTCGCCAACCCAAACGTCGTAACCTAGTCCGGGACTATCTAGAGTCGTTAAGTTAGAAGGGAAGAGGGAAGAGGGAAGAGGCAAGAGACAACTAACCACTAACCACTGACCACTGACCACTAGCAAATATTCTCAATAAGCGGTGATTGTTGCAAATCAAGCCAAATATTTGTTATATTCTCAATTAATGAGCTTTGTTGAGAAAATTTACTATGACTGTCTACACAACTGGTTCACTTAAAGCTGAATTAAACGACCGTGGTTGGCGTTTAACTCCACAACGCGAAACAATTTTACATATTTTTCAGGAACTCCCACAAGGTGAACATTTAAGTGCAGAGGACCTATATCATCGTTTAGAAACTGATGGTGAAGGGATTAGTCTATCAACTATTTATCGCACCTTAAAGTTAATGGCGAGAATGGGGATTTTGCGGGAGTTGGAATTAGGTGAAGGGCATAAACATTATGAAATTAATCAACCTTATCCCCATCACCACCATCACCTCATTTGTGTTCGCTGTAATTCGACTATTGAGTTTAAGAATGACTCAGTTTTAAAGATTGGCGGAAAAACAGCACAAAAAGAGGGTTTCCATTTATTAGACTGTCAAATGACAATCCATGCCGTGTGTCCTAAGTGTCAAAGAGCGTTGATGCCACTTTAGGAATTAAGACAAGAGGCAATAGGCAATAGGCATTTAGGCAAGAGTAATTAAAAATTACTAGTACAGCAAGCACGGCGTAAATAAACCGACCATTTCCAAAAGCCAAAAAGCCTATGCAGTCTTAATTTTGACTTTTGACCTTTGACTTCTGCGAAGCGGTACTAGCCCAAAATTTGGAGGATGAATCAAGTTGTGGGGAATCTGATGATATTGAGAAAGCGGGAATTAAAAACTTCCGCTTTTAATATACCGATACGCACTTGCATGAGATACAGAATTTACAGTAAAAGCTATCTGGCAAGAACCTGAGTTCGACATAAGATAATTTTTGGAAAACTGCCCCAAATATGAGTCTCAAACCCTGATGATCTCGTTGAAAAAATCATAACTCTGTTCGCGTAGCGTCTCCGAAGGAGAAACTCCGTTCGCGTAGCGTCTCCGAAGGAGAAACTCCTAACACCGAACTCAGGTGGTAAGAGATTCCTACCTGCTGACTCCTGACTTCTGACTCCTGACTCCTGCGATGTCTTTGAGACTGATACCATAAAATGCTTGAGCGCGACTAATTGCTTTTTGGGTATCAGATGCCATTATGCCATTGATTTGACCTTTATAGAAACCTTTTGCCTGTAGTCGTCTTTGGATTTCTAGGGTGGTGAAATCACTTTTGGCAGAGTTTTTAACTAAACTGTATAGCTTAGAACGGGTGGTTTGTCCAGCTAGGCCATTGACTTCTAGTTTGTGTTGTTTTTGAAAGCGTTTGACGGCATCAACGGTGTTAGAACCATAGTAACCATTGGGCTGATTTTGGAGAAATCCGGCGGTGATGAGATGTTCTTGGAGGATTCTGACGGCTTCACCGCGATCGCCTAAACTAAGTATATCTGGGTGATCTAATTTTTGATAAGTAGTTGTTTGATTTTCATCGGTGACTGCTGGTAATTTGGCTAGTGTGGATTTACCGACAACACCATCAACTGTGAGTTGGTAAGCTTTTTGGAATCGTTTGACTGCTTCTTGAGTAATTGGACCAAAAATGCCTGTGGAATTACCATAATAAAAACCAGCGATTTTCAAGCGTTCTTGTAAAACTTTGACATCTGCACCTTCATCACCTTTGCTGAGGAGATTGGGGTTTTTGCGCTTGTTACTGACGGAAATAATATTATTTGAGATAGTGGGGGTTGTCGGGGCCGTACTGATAAACTGGTCATTGGTGGTTTCAATTTGAGATATTTCCTTTTGTTCGAGATGGTTTACGGTAGCAGCGTTATCATTTTTTTCTAAGGCGAAAACACCACTAACACCATTCAAAATAGATATAGTTAAAGCCAGGGGAATCATGTATTTCCACGCACTACCAGAAAAGAGTTGCCAATTTGGTGCGGCGGCTGTTTTAAATAAAGAACTGAGGGATATTAACTCAGTGGTTTCTTCGTCTTGATTGGCAAAAGCTAAATGTAAATACGCAAGATTTTCCATATCCAATTCCTAAATGAAATTATTTTTCTTCGATAGTTGCTTCCGCTTGATGGACTAAATTGCGGAGGTTTTCGAGGGTTTGTATATTCACATCCTGCCATAAGCCGCGTTGGTTTGCTTCTAGTAATCTTTCCGCAATATCGCGTAGTGCCCAGGGGTTCTTATCGTGGATAAATTCACAAACAGTCGGCTCTTCTAAATATGCTTCGACTATGCCTTGATACATATAATCTTCGACGCATTGGGACGTAGCATCGTAAGCGAAGAGAAAATCTACGGTTGCAGCCATTTCAAATGCACCTTTATATCCATGACGCATGACTCCAGCTATCCATTTAGGATTAACGACGCGAGAACGATAAACCCTGGCAATTTCGGCGCTAAGTTGGCGGATTTTGGGCTGGGATGTGTTGGAATTGTCGCCAAAGTAGGTTTGGGGATTTTTACCTTGAAGAGAACGCACGGCTGCGGTTAAACCACCCTGAAATTGATAATAATCGTCGGAATCGAGTAAATCGTGTTCTCGGTTGTCTTGATTGTGGAGGACGATTTGCATTTGCTTTAAGCGTTGTTCAAAGGCTTCTGCATTTTTGTTCCCTGTTACCTCACTAGAAGAATAGGCGTAAGCACTCCAATTTGTGTAAGCTTGGGCTAAATCCTGATCATTTTCCCAGTTTTGGGAGGCTATTAGTCCCTGGAGTCCTGCACCATAAGCCCCTGGTTGGGAACCAAAAACACGATATTGCGATCGCTCTTGGGCTACTTCTAAAGATAAACCTTCTTGAGTCCATTGTGCTGTTTCTTGACGAACTGTATCGGCGAGGGGATTTTGGTCTGGTGGTTCATCTAATGCGGAAACGGCTTTCACTGCTTGATCAAATAAAGCGATTAAATTGGGGAAAGCATCCCGGAAAAACCCGGAAATTCTTAGGGTGACATCCACACGGGGACGACCGATAATCGCCAAGGGTAAAATTTCAAAATCTACTACTCGTCTTGCTGCACCATCCCACACGGGTTGCACACCAAGTAAAGCTAAGGCTTCGGCTATATCATCACCACCAGTCCGCATGGTGGCTGTTCCCCACACTGATAAACCGAGGGTTTGGGGATATTCTCCATGTGCTTGGGTGTAGGTTTCAATCAGGGTTTCAGCGGCTTTTCTGCCAATGTCCCAGGCGGTTTCTGTGGGTATGGCGCGAATGTCAACGGCGTAAAAGTTTTTACCTGTGGGTAGAACTTCGGGTCGTCCGCGGGTGGGTGCGCCAGAAGCCCCGCTGGGAACATATTTTCCGTCAAGTCCCCGTAGGAGGTTTGTGGTTTCTTGGTTGGTTTTTTGTAGGGCTGGGAGGAGTTTGTCGCTGATCCAATCCGTAGGGGCGCAGGGTCTGCGCCCAGAGATAACTTCTTCTACTAAATGGGCGGCTTCTATTTCTAGGAGTTCGACGACATCGCCGATGATGTGGCAGGATTTAAGTCTGTCGCAGAGGCGCAGAGGCGCAGAGAGGGGGGCTGAGAGGTTGTCTGTGAGGGGGTCTATGTCTATTTGCCATTGTTTGGCTATGGCGCGGGTAATGCCGATGGAATAGCGGTTGGGGATGCGGGCGATCGCTACTATGAGGTCTCGCAGTTGGGTTCCTTGGGGACATTGGCCGAATATGTGTAAGCCGTCGCGGATTTGGGCTTCTTTGAGTTCGCACAAGTAACCGTCTAGGGAGTTTAAAATTAAGGTTTCAAAGTTGGCGATGTCTTGGGGGTTGGTGATTCCTAAGTCTTTGTACAGGTTTTCTTTGATGACGAGTTCTTGAATGCGATCGCGTATTGTTGGTAATCTGGAGGGATCTAAACTTTCGGCTTCATAATATTCATCAATTAGGTTTTCTACTTGTTGCAATGGTCCATATAATTCTGCCCTTGTCATTGGTGGTGTGAGGTGATCAATGATTACGGCTTGGGCGCGTCTTTTTGCCTGTGAACCTTCTCCGGGATCATTAACAATAAATGGATATAAATGGGGCATTGGTCCCAGGGCAATTTCTGGATAACAAGTATTGGATAAGGCGACACTTTTTCCTGGTAGCCATTCTAAGTTGCCATGTTTTCCTACATGAACTATGGCATCTGCTTGAAAAGATTCTCGTACCCAATCATAAAAGGCTAAATAATTATGGGTTGGTTCTAAATCGGGGGCATGATAATTTAAACTAGGGTCGAGATCATATCCTCTTGATGGTTGAATACCGACAAAAACCTTACCAAATTCAATTCCAGAAACCGCCCAATTTTGGATTGGATCTAAAATAGGTTGTCCCCAACGTTCGATAATTTGTTTTTGGATTATTTCTGGTAAGGTGGAAAAATAGTTTTGATATTCTGCTGCTGACAAACTTTGATTTATTGGTTTCCAATCTTTTCCTTCGGGATCATTGGTAACGCTAGATGTGAGAATTTGAATTAATTCGTCTCCAGTTTCGGGAATAGTTCCCAGTTCATAACCGGCTAATTTTAAGGCTTTGAGAATTTCTACACAACTGGCAGGAGTGTCCAGTCCTACGCCGTTGGCGAGCCGTCCGTTGGTGTTGGGGTAGTTTGCTAAAATTAGGGCTATGCGGCGTTCTTGGGGTGGTTTTACCCGCAATCGTACCCAGTTTGCAGCCAGTTGGGTAACGAATTGAATGCGATCGCTCACGGGTTCATAAACTACGACATCAGTTTCTAGTTTATGATTCCGAGTTTGTAAGGTTTTGAAAGACACAGCCCGACTAATAATTCGCCCGTCTACTTCTGGTAATGCCACATTTATGGCAATATCACGAGGTGTTAAACCTTGTGATTGTGATTCCCATTGTTCAACGGAACTAGCACAAAGAATTACTTGCAAAACCGGAACATTTAATTTTTTCCAAAGTTCAGTTTGCGGTGTTTCTGTTTCTAAACTTGCTAGGGAAAAACTGGTGGTATTCATCAATAAACTAACATGATGATTATCATCTTTTGCTGCAAACAATTCATATAAATTATCACTAACACCAGGTTCACGTAATGAAGAAACAAAAACTGGGACAGGTTGTAAATTTTTCTCTATCAAAGCATTACATAAAGCATCAATAACTTTAGTATTTCCTGCTAAATAATGGGCGCGATAAAACAAAATCCCTACTTTAGGCTGATTCCTAAGAGGGCGGGGAAACCCCGCCCCTACCGACTGATTCCTTTCATACAATCCCACGCGGGGAATAGTTTGTGGTGGTGGGGGATTAAAAGATGTTGATAGAGATATATCAGCGATGAATTGCAAAGCGTTGAGGAAATTTTCCGTACCACCTTCTTGAAAATATTGCCAAATTTTCTGGACAATTTCCGGAGAAACCGTAGATTTGGAAATTAAATCAAAATCAAGTCCGTCATCTCCTGGCATGACAATGAGATTTGTACCATTACGGTGGACAATTTCCTGTACCACTTCTAAACCATAAGCCCAGTATGAACTTCCTCCTATGAGACGAAGGACAATGACTTGGGCAGATTCTAAAACCTGTTCACCATAATCATCTATACTTACTTGTTGCTGTAGTTGTAACAAGTTGGCTACCCTAATTTCGGGGAATTGACTAGGTAATTTAGGAACTACAGCCGCTAGAGTTTGAATATCAGTATCGGCTGCTGTAATCAACACGAAAGGGGCGGGAGTTTGTGCGAGGAAAAATAAACCTTCAGACTGATTTAATCCTCCTGGTGTAGCACTGATTCTGTGCATAATTGGTAATTAGTGATGGAAATTAGACTTTAGTTTATTTTTTTAACCGTGTTTCTGATTTGCCAAAGTTGAGAAAAATCCCATCTTTAGTCAATAGCTAAAGTGACAAAACAATCTCAACAAATTCCCTACTTAATGATTAATTCAATAAAACAACCTTACCCAGTACAGAACCAGCTTCCACTAAAGCGTGTGCTTTTGCTGCTGACGCTAAAGGGAAGGTCTGACTAACTTCAATTTTTAACTTCCCTTCATCTATCCAATTAGCACATTGTTGTAAAATATCCCCATGATGTATTAACGATTCCACATTTCCTAACAACAACGGTGTTAGCATTAATTCTAAACCAATGCGGAGATTTCTGTTTCTAGCAACTTTCCAAACAGTGTTAGCTTTTGGTTCTAGAATAGTCACAATATCGCCATAAAGTCGCACCGCAGGAAAGGATTTTTCCAAAGTATCACCACCCACAGTATCAAAAACTAAATCTGCACCTTCACCATTAGTCCAATCTAATACAGATGCGACAAAATCAGTTTCTTTGTAAAAAATTACCCTATCAGCACCAAGTTGAGTGACAAAATTAGCCTTTTCTTGTGAACTAACCGTAGTCGCTACTTCAGCGCCTTTGAGTTTAGCCAATTGAATAGCCACATGACCAACACCACCTGCACCAGCATGAACTAATACCTTTTCTCCTGGTTCGAGTCTTCCCCGTTCATATAAAGCTTCCCAAGCAGTAATTAAAACCAGAGGTGCTGCTGCTGCTTCTGTAAAAGAAATAGATTTGGGTTTCAATGCTACACATCTTTCATCAACAATGATATATTCAGCATAATTTCCTGGACTTGCACCCAAACCACCATAGCAAAAATATACTTCATCACCAACGCCAAATTTTTGGACATCATTACCCACAGATTCCACTATACCTGCACCATCACATCCTAAAATAGCTGGCATTTGTTCTGGGAAAAATGTCCCCCTTTGACGTATTTTAGTATCAATGGGATTCACACCAGCGGCAAAAATTTTTACTAAAATTTCTTTGTTTGTTGGTATGGGTTGGGGAACTTCTTGTAGTTTTAAAACTTCTGGTTTACCTACTGCGGTCATTAATATTGCCTTCATGATTTTTCTCCTAGATGCACTTGTTTAAGTTTACCTAAAAATATCCCCATAACTTCCTAAGTTTTAAGGAAAATATGGGGAGAAAGTATCCAAAATTTCTCACGAAATGGTTTTAATTTTGAGGAGAAGAATTATTTGTTCCTGGTGTTACAGGTGCTTGAGGTAAAGTATCGGGATTAATTCTGTTTCCAGGTGTGGGAAAAGAATTTGGGTTAATCGGTGGTAAAGACCTCAAACTTTCCGGTGAGTTAATTTCTGGGGTAGTGGGATTATTAGATATGGGGGGAGTAGGGAAATTTGGTGAATTTGTCAATGGTTGAGATGAACCGGGGATAATTCCCAAAGATACACGATTTCCTCCCACTTTTCTCAGCAAGTCTAGGGTTTGAATTACGTCGTTATAAGTAGCTGTCCGCGACGCATTCAATACTAAAATCCCGTCTGGATTGGTTTGAATGTATTGTTTTAAACGTGCTTCTAATTCCTCCCGGTTCACAGGTTCTTTTTCGATGTAAGTTAATCCAATAGCATCAATTGTTACAGGCAATATTTTGCTTTTAATTTGGGAATTAGCGGCAGAATTTTCGCCTGTACCAGCTTTGGGTAAGTCAACATTAATTGCTTGCTGACGGGTAAATTG
Source organism: Dolichospermum sp. LEGE 00240 (assembly GCF_015207875.1). Lineage (GTDB taxonomy): Bacteria > Cyanobacteriota > Cyanobacteriia > Cyanobacteriales > Nostocaceae > Dolichospermum > Dolichospermum gracile. The sequence goes on along the minus strand of NZ_JADEVZ010000021.1, from coordinate 4,576 downwards.
TAAAGCTGCTAAGAGAAAGAATGTCAGAATACAAAAAACAACGTCAATTAGGGAGATAATTTGAATTTGAAGGTCTTCACCGGAGGTATCTAGCTTAACTTTCATCTTCTTGTTTTTCTCCAGAGTTCAAATTGGTGTTATCCATCTTGTTATCGGGTGAATTTGCCGAATTTACAAGGTTTAAACCGTAATTATCAATTGGATCATTTGGCTCAATTGACGAATTTACAGAGTGTAAGCTGAAATTGTCAGTTGTGTAATCTGGCTCATTTTCCGGTTCTTGAATAAATGTTTTTGATTCTAGCTGAGAAGATGAATCAAAATTTGTAGAGGTGCGTTTTGAGAATCTGTCGGTGTTAATTGTTTTAGGTTCGGGAGGATATTGACGGTAAAGCAGTTCCAATTCATTGCCGGCTTTGTTGAAAATTTTAACTTGGTTAACAACAAAACTTTGAAATAGGCGGTAAAATACTAGACTGGCGATCGCTACTATTAACCCCGCTGCTGTACTAATTAACGATTCCCCAATCCCTGTGGTGACACCGGCTGTAGATTCAGTTCCCAAATCACCAATCCGAATTGCACCCAAGGAACGAATCAAACCTAAAACCGTCCCCAACAATCCTAACAGTGGTGAAAGGGCAATCACGGCTTCTAAAAGTTTTTCACCCCGACGCATTCCCGCTATCTCGTCGGCTGCGGTTGATTCTAGGGCTAATCTAAAGGTTTCTGGATCACTTTTTTGTAAGCTTAAAGGTGCGTATAAAAACCTGCCAACGGGCTGTTTTATAGATTGTTCAGCTATTGCTTCAGCGATTCCCCACTCCTCACCAGCAGCATCCAGAACCCGATTGACTATTTCCTTTTCCTGGGACAGAATCCGTAACCAGAACCATAGACGTTCAAAAATCACACTTAGTGATAGGACTGATAAAACTAGCAAAGGCCACATAGCAGGCCCGCCCTTCTTAAACAAATCTAAAATATCCACTGTGTAGGTTTCCTCTCTCCATTCCGAGTAGTCAAGGCATTTTCATTTTAGAGAGTTTTGTATGACTCACAAACTTTTCTGATTAATTACTCAGGAGTAACATCTTCTATACACAATATGGCGGTTATTCCCACCGGGAGTTTAGATGATTATTTGCCAAAATAAAAAGATCACTGGAGGTTAAGAATATGAACTTCTCAATTCAATCCCTGTATACATGGTATCGAAACACACTACGCAATCCCAGATACCGTTGGTGGATAATTATCGGCACTGTAGCCTATTTAATTAGCCCTTTAGATATTTCTCCAGATTTTATTCCTATTATTGGTCAAATTGACGATGTTTTACTGTTGAGTTTATTCGTTTCCGAAGTTTCTTCCTTAGTTCTTGATGGTTGGAAGGCAAAAAAAGGGACTGTAGAAAATAGTACCACCAATCCGGCTCATCATGCCCCTGGCGAAACTGTGGATGTTGATTCTATCCCTGTTAAGTAGTATTTGTCAGTTGGGTTGACGCGGGGAGACCCGGCATGATCAATGATTGTGTTAGATTTGGCGATTATAGGACTTACGCACTGTACAAATTCACCATCATGTGTATGAAGGATATTTGGTCGTTTCAGGCTTTTGGCGATTAACTTCCGATCAATAGCGCTTCACTATCGCTCAAAAATCATCAAACAATCAGGTTAAAATGCCGGAAACCCATACTTCATATTTGGTTTATCCTGTCAATGCGTAAGTCCCATGATTTGGAATTCACTGCTATACAAACAAAGTCCGCCTGCGCGGACTAACGAAAAAATCAAGGATTTGAAACCCATGTAGGCGGGTTTTGCTTGTGTAGACGCGGTTTCTAACCGCCCGTTTAACTTACCCCTGATGGCAATAATTACAAGATTTGCCAAGCACTACCTTGATAACCATAGTCAAAAATATCTGGGTGCAATATTTCTGCTAAAATTTCCACAGAATCTACTAATCGCGGACCAGGACGGTTAAAGTAAGCGTTACCATCGGTAATAAATACTCTTCCTGTTTGCACAGCGTGGAGTTTTTTCCATTCTGGACGTTGAGTTAATAATTCTGCTTCTTGGTGAGTTCGTTGCAAATCAAAGCCACAGGGCATGAAAATAATCACATCTGGATTACTATCTACTAATGTTTCCCATTTGACATGAGTAGCAGGTTTGCCAGTGATGCTAAATAATGGTCTTCCTCCTGCTAGGTTAATTAATTCAGGAACCCAATTTGCAGCAGTCATTAAAGGATCAGTCCATTCAATGCACACGACTTTAGGCAATTCAGCGGTAGAAAGTCCTTGTAGTCTACGCTTGCAAATTCTGACACGGGCCTCTAGATTCTCCAGTATTTCTACTGAATCTACGCCAAATGTGTGGCTAACCCGTTCAATATCACCCCACATATCCTGTAATGTATTGGGTTGTAGAGAAATAATTTGCGGTGAACTGTGGGTAAGTTGGGCAACTGCTTTTTCTACCTCTGGTAAACTGACAGCGCAGACATCACATTGATCTTGAGTGATAATATGGGTAGGGTGCAATTTCTCTAAAACATCCACTTTGATTTTGTAGATACCCAAAGCAGATTGTAATAGATTGTCGGCTTCTTTGTGAATAGAATGGCTGTTAGTATCACCATTCAAACGGGCTTGGGTACAAACTGGAAGATTGACGATTTCGGGAGGATAGTCACATTCATGCGATCGCCCTACCATAGCATCAAACAAGCCCAGTTTGGCCACAATTTCCGTAGCACTAGGAACTAAAGAAATAATTCTTATATCGTTACTTGTATCAATCATAGTCTCACCCCCCTGGGAATAGGAGTCAGGAGTCAAAAATAGAGAATGGTGTTACAGCAGGAGTCAGGAGTCAGGAGTAAAATTGGTTTGCTATCTCGCTTTGAATTTAGATCCTGTACCTCATTAATCTGTAATCTGCTGTAAGTTGTTTTTAACAGATATTTCTACCTTCATTTTTGCATATTTTTAGAGAGACGGTATCTATCTTGAGGATTGTTAGTATTTGGATTTCGCGCTAAGACCCAGAAAATAAGGAAGTTGCTAGTCAGCAAGCACGAGATAAACACCCTCATGCTGTACATTGTATGTTGCGGTTGCATGAAATTGGAGCAGTTAGTAGAATATGATACAGGGTTCTTTTTAATTAATTGGTAAGTCGCGCAAGTAGTAAAATTTATCTGTTTTCCCATCGTTTCCTTTTTCTCTTCCTAAATAACCTGTTAAGGGTGATGATAGTTCTATTAAAATTTCGTGCATTTCTTGAATGTTCAATATAGTTTGTGGTGGATTAGAAACATCATAAACACCCTCAATATACTCAATTCCCACTTTTTTGTCAGCCTTTTTAATTAACTGCACTAAATGCGATCGCAACTTAATCTCTTTTTCTACTTTATCTATATATTCATTAATTTTATCATTAGATGCTTCCCCAAATGGTTCTTTTTCTAAATATGGCTTTAAATTCAATAAATCTATTGAACCTGGATGTTTTGCTTTTAATTCAACTAATCTTTGTAAAGTTTCTGGACGAATAACATTCATTTGATTTCCTTTTGCTGTTTCTTCAGCATCTTTTGTTAATTTACCAGCAGCCATAATAATTTTAATACAATTATTATATTCTTGCTGTAAGTGCTTGTATCCCAGTTTTGAAAGTTGTGATGCTGTACCATCACTAACTTTTTCTGTTGCAGTAGCTTTACATTCTCCTACGACTCGATAAGGATACTCACAATAAAAATCCAAACCTCCAGCACCACCTAATTTATCAGGATCTAAGTTAGCTTTAGAATTTGTATTAGAAGAAGAAAAGCCTACTTCTACAAAGCTTTTACGAACTAATCTTTCAAATTCGTTACCATCACTAGAATTACCCACATTAGCAATGTTTTTTATCCAATCTAAACTTTTATCTAATTTTGGAATAGGTGGAACACTATACCAGCCTAAAAATTGCTTAATGTCATGATTTAGCTTTTCAATATCTCGATTAGTTTCTGAAATATTTTCACATTGAAACTGTAAAGCTTCTATATTTTGGTATGGAGAAATATTTCCAGATAAAATTAGGTTTTTTCGTTGGCTAAAACTAGAATCAGAAACCACAGGAATATCATTTTCACTTGCATGATGTACTATATCTTCAGATTTAGTCCAGTAAAATAAACCTGTATCTGTTGGTATATTAACTATACAAGGTTTAGAAAGATAATAAACTCGCAACATCAAAAATTTGAGAACTTTCTGCTGTTCAAATATATTTTCTAAAGCACTCAAATTCCAAATTGTTGATTGTGTAATTTTCGGTAAAAGATCCTTTTGATCAGGATTAATACGCCATTGATATTCACAACGCGCCCAAAATTTAAGATGAATAGGGTATGTTGAATATTTAGCCAAGGAATTTCGGCTCTTTCGTCTCTTTTATGGTCACAACTAAAATTACCAAAATTTAATGCCGATAAATCTAAACCATAAAAGCCGAAAACTCTATCTCTGTAAAGGTTTGCAAACTTTTAAATACAAGAGAATCAG
>NZ_JADEVZ010000138.1 GCF_015207875.1 Dolichospermum sp. LEGE 00240 | reverse complement strand
TCTTACCCCAATCTTCTGGAGGTATCTGTTCTAAGTGATTGACGCGATTTAGTTCCATGTCACTTAATTTATCACATTTTGGAGGTAATTTTTTAACGATCGCTCTTCTACCCCCCTGAACGGTTACACGAGTTCTCTCAGAGTGGTATTTTCCTTTTGCCACAGAGGTTTTAAATCAGATTTACGAAAGGCAATTTCACCTGTGGGTTTAATCACCCAGATATAGAGTTCTGATTCTTTGGTTTGTTGTTTACCATCAATTTTCAAATCATCAGTAATAATAGAATATTGAACCAAGGTAGCATTTTGTTGTTTGGCAATTTTTTGTAATAAGGAAATAGTGGGTTTATCAACAGCAGGTTGTGAGGTTTGACTGGTATTTGTGTTAGATAAACGTGAAGACAATAATTCCACAAAAGCCCTAGCACGTCCTCGTTCAGAAATTTCTAAGGCTTCATTGGTTTTATTTTGAGCAATGAGGACGTTTTGTAATATGCGGTAAGTGCGAGCTTGTTCTTCAAAAATAGAGACTTTGTAGCTATCATTGTTCCCTAATTTTCCTCTGATAGATTCCCATACTTCAATGCCAGTAAAGAGAGTTGTTTCTGCTTGTGGGAGGTTGCCAGAGTTATAGAAAGCTAATCCTAGATTATCTAAACTTATTCCTTCCCCTGCAATGTCTTTGATTTCACGGAGAATGGCTAAACTGGAGGTGTGGTATTCAATGGCTTTGGTGTAATCTCCTAGTGCATCGTAAGCATTTCCCAGATTACCTAGAGATTGACCCTCACTTTTACGGTCTTTGATTTCACGGGCAATGGCTAAACTGGAGGAGTAGTATTCAATGGCTTTGGTGTATTCTCCCAGTGCATTGTAAGCATTTCCCAGATTACCTAGAGATTGACCCTCACCATTACGGTCTTTGATTTCACGGGCAATGGCTAAACTGGAGGTGTGGTATTCAATGGCTTTGGTGTATTCTCCTAGTGCATCGTAAGCATTTCCCAGATTACCTAGAGCAGCACCCTCACCATAACGGTCTTTGATTTCACGGGCAATGGCTAAACGGGAGGTGTGGTATTCAATGGCTTTGGTGTATTCTCCTAGTGAACGGTAAGCAATTCCCAGATTACCTAGAGCAGCACCCTCACCTAAACGGTTTTTGATTTCACGGGCAATAGCTAAACTGGAGGTGTGGTATTCAATGGCTTTGGTGTATTCTCCTAGTGCATCGTAAGCATTTCCCAGATTACCTAGAGCAGTACCCTCACCATAACGGTCTTTGATTTCACGGGCAATGGCTAAACGGGAGGTGTGGTATTCAATGGCTTTGGTGTATTCTCCTAGTGAACGGTAAGCAATTCCCAGATTACCTAGAGCAGCACCCTCACCCCTACGGTTTTTGATTTCACGGGCAATAGCTAAACTGGAGGTGTGGTATTCAATGGCTTTGGTGTATTCTCCTAGTGCATGGTAAGCAATTCCCAGATTATTTAGAGATTGACCCTCACCATTACGGTCTTTGATTTCACGGGCAATGGCTAAACTGGAGGTGTGGTATTCAATGGCTTTGGTGTATTCTCCTAGTGCATCGTAAGTAATTCCCAGACCAGTTAGAGCCTTACCCTCACCTTGACGGTCTTTGATTTGCCGATAGATAATCAATGCTTGTTGCCAAGACTGTAATGCTGCTGTAAATTGACTTATTTGAAACTGTTCAATACCTTGCTGAAAGAGTCTGTCTGCTTCTGCTTGACGAGGGTCATTTTGAGTTTGAGCAAACTGTAGAGCTTCCTGAGCAATTTTCTCCAACTCTTGATTATTGATTTCCTTGGCAATTGCTAAAACTTGTTTGAAAGATGCGATCGCATTAGTTTTATCTCCCAGTTTAAGGTAAGCTTCACCTTGAAGACCTAAAGCACGTGCCTCACCATCCCGGTCTTTGATTTGACGATAAATGATCAATGCTTGTTGCCAAGACTGTAATGCTGCTGTAAATTGACTTATTTGAAACTGTTCAATACCTTGCTGAAATAGTCTATCTGCTTCTGCTTTCCGGTTTGCTGGTGTTTGTGCTAACACCTGCGATACCTGGAATAACATCGGCAAATTAACCACAGGTTGTAAAACTGTCAGGATGAAAGTGATAAATGCAATTAACCGAATTTGGCGATAAGACATGGATTTTATACCAATTGTTGCGAGAAAATTAACAGTTTATTGAGAATTGCCAATTAAAATAAAACCAGCCCAATACATCGGATTTGGGTATTTCTTCATAGTTGTTAACATTGCCTGACGCAAAGCAGCAGCTTGATCTGGATTTTTACTTAATTCCTGATAAAACTCCGTCATTAAAAATGCTGTTTCCCTATCCGACACACTCCACAAAGAACCAATCACGCTGGTAGCACCTGCGGTAAAAAAAGACCGCGATAAACCAATTACGCCATCATTGGTAACTTTCCCTATAGCTGTATCATTACCACTTAATACCACTAATTCCGCTTTTAGGTTCAAGTTGATAATTTCTTCAGATGTCAGCCAACCATCATCTTGTTCGGAAGTTCCTAAAGCTAATACATCGCTAAATTCTCCCTCTTTATTGGTTATGTTGTTTACAGCTAAATGAATTATTTTCGCTTGGGGCATTTTTTGGACAATTGTGGTTTCTGTGGCTGCTTTTCCTGTTAGTGCTTGGGTTTTAAAAATCCCAGCTATTTGTTTTGCTTCTTGTTCTGCACCTGGAAGATTAAATGTTTCTGGCGGATTTTCCCCTGGTTGCAATGGTTTAGAAGGCATGATAGGATTACCAACGATTAACACATCTTTCACTAATCCTTGATTTTGCTGTTTTCGTTGATAAAGTAGATCTAAAACTTGAATTGAGGGCGCAGTGGCAATGGTATGTTTTTCAATTAAATATTGACCTTTTGTATCTTGCAATGCTGCAAAGGGAAGAAAAAATAAGTCTCCTTGAGGAATGAAAATAATGTGTTTATCGGGTTGATTTGGCAATAAATCAGCAATGGGTTGAATTAAAATTTCATGTAGTTTCTGCAAATCTTTTTTTAAAATATCCTTTTCTCCTGGGAATACTTTTATTTTTTTGTTATTTCTATGTTGCGTTCCCATTATCCCACGAATTCCCGCGACTAAATCACTTGAAGATGTATTTTCTTTTTGCCATAAAGGTTTTAGATTCACTTGACGAAGTGCAATTTCACCTGTGGGTTTAATTACCCAAATCAGCAGTTCTGATTCTTGGGTTTGTTTTTGACCTGCAATGACAAATTCATCATTAATAATTGAATATTGCACAATTGTGGCATTTTGTTGTTTAGCAACTTGTTTAATTTGCTCTGAAGATAGAGAGACGGCTATTTGCTTTGATTTATGTGAGGTTAATAATTCCCAAAATTCACCATTATGACTACGTTCAGAAATTTCTAATGCAGCTTCTGGTTTATTCTGATTAATGAGGTTTTTTTGTAATTGCTTATATATTGATGTTTGGTTAGCAGAATTAGATATTGTATCTATATTTGCTGTTGATGGTTTTAGGTATAGATCATTTGCTTGAACGGTGTTAACAGGTATGGAAACAGTCGTCAAAAGCATGATCCAACTAGATGCTAGTTGGGGAATTAAGCTAATGGAACTGATTTTGAAGTTTTTCATGGTTGAATAGGGGATTTATTGTATCAAAGTTTATATATCTCTGGGCTTTTGGAGCTTATGCAATATTCACTCAACAGAAACATAATTTATGTCAAAATGTAAAAATGTTGGGTTTCCTTGCGTCAACCCAACCTACGATTTCTGAATAATTTATGGGATAATTTCTAACTAGCTTCTATTTGTTTAACTGCATTATCCGCTTTTTGGGCAAATTCGTCTTCTCCTTCTTCTTTAAACAATGTAGATGCTTTTTGTAAATCAGCGATCGCTCCTTGTTTATCTTCTAACATCACTAGGGTAAAACCTCTAAAAAAGTGAGCATAAGCAATATTGGGAGTAATTTCCAAGGCTTTATCAAAATCTTTTTTTGCGCCTTGATAGCTTGCTAAACCAAATCTACTAAATCCTCTCCCAACATAGGCATAAGCATTATTAGGATCAATTTCGAGAATTTTGTTAAAATCAGCGATCGCTCCTCGAAAATTTTTCAATTCTACTTTTTTAAAACCCTGTGTAAAGTATGTGTCCACATCTTTAGAATTGGGACTTACTGAGTTCTGTAATGGTGCTAGTTGCTGAGGTTTTAACAAATTTTGAGCGTTGGCTTTGGGGCTAATAATGATTGTGCTAAATACCAGAATGCTTGCTGCTAATTTCCAAAGTTTCATAGTTGTATTTCCTCAAAAATAATTAAGTTGACTCATTTTATTGACATAAGATTTATCAGGTGTTTAAAAGCACGAAACCTGATTAATTAATTAGGTGTAACTATTGGATCATCATCCCCTCCTTGATTATTAAAATCTGCAATTCCCCCCAGATAATTTTTTGACCCCATCAAATCCTCGCTGATTGACAATAAATACATAGACAGTCAAATTCATGATCATGAATGTGAATTTATAACTTGACTGTTGGTTCACAACTATATGTATTTCTGAGGTTTTAGAGGTTATGCAAAAAAGAAAATTTTTTCAAAAAATAAATCCCCGATTTCTTTGAGAAGTCGAGGATCTGGATATTACAGCGATTTCCAATCATATAAGTTACATCTTAGCCCCCTCATCGCTTGCGGGGAGGGGGTTGGGGG
>NZ_JADEVZ010000002.1 GCF_015207875.1 Dolichospermum sp. LEGE 00240 | reverse complement strand
TTTGCAGTTAAGTCATTTGCACTAGCTGTATCATCTGTCGCAATAGAAGTGGCTACAGTGACACTTTGGTTAGATTGAGCATCTCCTGTGCGGGTGACAGTGAAATTAACTGCACTTCCTTCTGTTGCTGAAGCAGCAGCAATACTAAATATGGGTGCAGCGTCATCATTATTAATTGTTCCCTTCGCTGTGCCATTTGTGGAACTAACAACCGCACCATTATTAGGATTACTCAAACTCACAGTAAAAGTCTCATTGCCTTCAAATAGGCTATCTTGAGTTGTTTGAACAGTGAAAGTTTTGCTAGTTTCTCCTGTGGCAAATGTCAGAGTTTGAGTTTTTGCAGTTAAGTCATTTGCACTAGCTGTATCATCTGTCGCAATAGAAGTGGCTACAGTTACACTTTGAGCAATCAGATTATCTCTCGAACGAGTCACAGTGAAATTGATGGCATTTCCTTCCAACGCTTCAGCCGCCGAAATTCTAAATTCCGCTGGTGTATCATCGTCAGTAATAGTTCCCAAAGCTATTCCATTTGTAGAACTAATAATTGCACCATTGGTAGGACTGCTTAAACTAACAGTGAAAGTCTCATTGTCTTCCACAAGGGAATCTTGAATTGTGGCAACTGTGAAGGTTTTAGTCGTTTCTCCCTGTGCAAATGTGAGAGTTTGAGTATTTCCACTAAAGTCACTGGCAGTTGCTGTATTTTGTGCCTCAATAGAGGTAGATACGGTAACAGTTTGGTTAGCTTGAGCATCTCCAGTGCGGGTCAAAGTGAAATTAATTGCACTTCCTTCTAATGCCTGAGCAGCAGCAATACTAAATATGGGTGCAGCATCATCATTATTAATTGTTCCTTTGGCTGTGGCATTTGTGGAACTAATGATTGCACCATTGGTAGCATTGCTTAAACTAGCAGTAAAAGTTTCTTGGTCTTCAAATAGGACATCTGGAGTTGTTTGGACAGCAAAGATTTTAGTAGTTTCTCCCTGTGCAAAAGTCAGAGTTTCCGTTTTTGCAGTCAAGTCCGTATCACTGGCTGTATCACCTGTAGCAATAGAGGTAACTACAGTCACACTTTGTTGAGCCTGGGCATCTCCTGTCCGAGTTACAGTAAAGTTAATAGCATTTCCTTCTGATGCCTCAGCGGTAGCAATGCTAAATATGGGTGCAGCGTCATCATTAGTAATAGTTCCCTGGGCTGTGGCGTTTGTAGAACTAATGATTGATACATTTGTAGGATTGCTTAAACTGACAGTAAATGTCTCATTTCCTTCAAACAGGACATCTGGAGTTGTTTGGACAGCAAAGGTTGTAGTAGTCTCTCCCGGTGCAAAAGTCAAAGTTGCTGTTTTTGCAGTCAAGTCAGTATCACTGGCTGTATCACCTGTAGCAATAGAGGTAGTTACAGTTACACTTTGTGAAGATGAATTATTTCCTGTCCGAGTGACAGTGAAAATTATGATATTTCCTTCTGTTGCTGAAGCTGAGGTGATAGCAAACTGTGGTAATTCATAATTCTTCAGAATAGCTAAGGGATTACTATTCGCACTAATTAAGGTGTCATCTCCCTGGGGTGAAAGTGTAAGTTGATTTATGTCCTTAAACCCATCAACATTAACGTTTAATAAATCTTGTGCTGGATTAAAATCGGTAATTATGTTGGGACTTTGCAGATATGCAGCATTAGCTAACCAAAAGGTATCTTGACCATCACCACCTGTTAAGGTGTTACCACCAAGACCAGAGAAGATGATATCATTACCAGTATCACCAAATACTTTGTCATTGCGATCGGGGAATATTTGATCATTGCCTGAACCACCTAAAGCCGTATCATTTTCCTTAGCAAAGATTTCATCATCACCTGCACCACCATCCAGGATATTGCCACCTCTTCCTGTTTCAACAGCACTAATATAGTCATTACCTGCTAAACCTAGTACAGTATAACCGCTTGTAAAGGCTGTTAGTGAATCATTTCCTGAAGTACCACTAATAGTAATAGGTAGATAATCAGGTAGCTCAATAATGCCTAGTTTCTCAGGAATTGTTGTGCCTGCAACATTAAAATCATTATCATTAATCACAGCGAGAATATTGGGGGCAACTAATGCCAAACCTTCTAATTTTTCAACCCCGGTGTAACCTATTTGGGCTGCATTAACAATTAAAGTTTTGTTAGCAGCAATAATTCCAGCGGTAGTTAATTCAGCCGGGCTTAATTGTTCAATAGTCTTACCACTTGGCAAAGTAAAGTTAGCAGGATTATTGATATTAGTCGCTGCTGCTAAATCTATTTGATAGATAAGTTTATTGGAAGTATTATCACTTCTATCATCTCGTTCTACAACGGCAAATTTACCATTACCCAAGGCAACAGCATCACCGATTTTATCAGTTTTGGCATTACCACTGCCTGTAATATCATCCAAGAGATAGAGATATTCACCAGTTACCTGTTTAGAAACTATGTCAAATTCCAAAATTCGCAAATTACGGGAATTTCTGGAGGTTGTATCAGTGCCATTATCGGGATTATCAATTGGACTTTGAATAAAAGCATATAACTTGTTACCTTCTAGTGCTATTGCTTCAAAGCCGCGATTTGCCCGTCTTTGGGCGTAAACTGCGGGTAATACCTCAGTTCCAAAAGTCCCTGCGGGTTGATCTGGTTCTGTGGCTGCTGCTGTTCCTTGGGGAACAAAACGATCAAGTAACTTCCCATTGACATCAAAATGGTAAATTGCGGGACGATATTCATCCACCAGCCAATAGTTGCCATTTGGTGCAATCACGATACCTTCGACATCAGCCCCTAAAGTATCATTAGGTAAGATTTGACCATTTAAATCAACGCCAATTTCATCAGTGTAAGCTGTTCCACCAGCCCCAGCTTGGACATTGGGAAGTCCAGTTAATGGAGTTGTACCATCTTCACGAAATAACCCAGTTCTTTTGGTAATTGTGATTTGATTAGTCGGTTGATTGAGTTCAAAACTGACTATTTCTGGTTGAAAATTGGGTAATAAAAACGGTCTATTTTGACCTGTGGGTTCACCATTGGGACCACGATCTGTATTAGTAACAAATTTGAGATTGCCATTATCTGCTACACCTTGGAAATACAATCCAGAAAACCCGCCCAAAAATATATCTTGTCCGGTAGAAGTTGTGCCTAATTTGGGTAGATTTTGAAATTCATAAGTAGTTAACTTTGGTGGGGAAGCTATTTCATAAAAGCTAACAGTATTACTAACTTCATTAGCAACTGCCAGCATTGGTTTAGCATTAGGACTATCTGCCGCAGAAATGAATTTTAAACCTTCAGGACTGATATCACCTTCGGTTCTAATATACTGAATAAACTCAGGTGCAGTTGGGTTACTGAGGTTATAAACCATTACCCCACCACCCGCACGTTCTAAGCCCACAAATCCATAAGGGACATCATCAATCACACCAACGATTACACTTTCCGGTTCAGGTCCTTTATTATCGGAACGAGTATCAAATTCAGTGGCTGAACCATTATTAGCATTAAAGAATGTAGGCGTTTGTTGTTTGAGAATTTGTTCGATTTGGTCGCCACTGTCATATACTAATTTACCCTGATCATCCCAGATTGAGAAAGAACGAGCGCCGTAAGCATAAAGTTGATCAAAGTCTCCGTCTCCGTCGGTATCTCCTAGTTTATTGGTAACGGTTAAACGTCCTAAATTTTCCGGTTTTTTCAACTCAGTAGCATTAGGAAAAGCTGTAGGATCAAGATTTAAACTAGAAACTCTTGCTTCTTCGTTAAATAGTGATCCTTCATTACCAAAAGTACCATCTGCTGTAGGACGAATCCGCGCATCTCCTTCATTGGCGGTGATATAATAGGTTTTATCAGCAATTTGAAAAGAGCTAATTGCATCGGGTTGATACATCCCGAAAATTGGCCAATTTTGAATATTAATTTTACCTCCACCACTAGAAGTACCATTAACATCTCTATCACTAGCATCAAGACCATTTCCTGGTAAATTATGATCTTTAAAACCTAATGGAACAATTTTAGTAATATTAGCAGTAGGAATGTCTAAAACTGCAAAGGCGTTATTTTCTTGTAGGGTAATAAATGCAGTTTTGCCATCGGGAGAAACTGCAATATACTCTGGTTCTAAATCTTGAGCAACGGTGGCATTAAGCCCAAAAAGTCTGACTCCGGCGGCTTTTAAAGTTTCTTTTTGCCCATTAAATGCCGTGAAATTTGCAGTTGTAACTTTACTGTTATCTAAACTGGCAATGTTTCCAGAAACATCAATAATACTAATTGAACCTTCTGGATCAATGGCATAATTTTCACTGGGTTCTCCTTCGTTGGTGACAAGTAATTTGCTACCATCCGCAGTGAAAGTGATCATGTCAGGTAAAGCACCTACTGTTACTTCGGAAATTTTAGTGAGAGTTACAGCGTCATAAAAAGCAATTTTACCAGGGTCGGTACTTGTAGTTGCAGAAATAGCGATCGCCACAATGCTATTTCCAGTTCCTATGCCTTTTCTGACGGCTACACTTTGAATTCCTGCACCTAAGCTAGAAAGATCAATGTTAGTAACTTGAGTGGGGTTATTTGCATCAGAAACATCCACTACTTGGAGAACAGGTTTATTCCCAGATTCTCCAGTCACAAACAGGCGTTGAGATATGGGGTCAAAATCAGAAATTTCTGCGCCGCTTAATTTGATAGTACCGATATGGTTAAGTTGAATTGAATTCATAATTTTTGTATTGACAATTAGAGGTTTGTTGTTACTTAGTCTGCAAGGGAGATTTTAGTCTTTTTGATCTCTAAAAAAATGAGTAAGTTTTTGACTATAAAGAGAATCTATCCCAATTTATTTAAGGAATAAATAATTAAAGGTTAAGGAAAATTAAAAAAAACTAGAATAACAGCTTATGTGTTAACCCTGTGTTTTCTAACTTTCAGTAATTTTTGTTCTATCAATTTGGTCTTATTCCCTGATTTGTAGGTTAGGTTGTGGAACGTAAACGTTCGCGGAGCGATTAGTATAAAACCGAACAAATGCGTTGGGTCGCGCTGTCGCTTAACCCAACAAAGCAGGAAATGGACAAGGTATTGATTCCCACAATAGATCATATCTGAAGGTGGAACGATAGCTTACCTTTAGGTAACTTGTTTGCGTAGCATTCTGTAGAAAGCGCTAAAAAATAAGTATTAATACTGGAGCAAGCAACCAATTAGTTATGACCTTCTCAAGTATATATTGTAGGTATTAAGGAAAGTTTTCCCATGCTTGAGTAACCAACTGACTTAACCAGCGTCTTTGTTGTCTATCTAACATCTGATCATCCGCTAATACTTGGGTCGTTAATTGATCTAAGGACTGACCCTGGGCGCGAACAACTCTAACTACACCAGCAATTACCGCAGCAACTAGTTCTTCATCAACTGGCTGTTTTCTGAGTGCAGATATTTCTTGGGGACTGTCTGGGATAGGATAATTCATGGCGTGGGTTTAGGAAATTTACAATATGAACAATAAACTTGATAGTAAGAATTCAGAGGTCAGGAGTCATGATGTAGGGGCGCAGGACTTGCGCTCAGTCAGGAAGCAGGAGGTAGAAAGAAGGCGGAAAAAGATTTTTCTTCTCTGTTCTCTTCAATCTCAAACCTTATGTATGCTGAGTCCTTACACTTGATAAATCATTAAAATTCTTTATGGGATCTTTATGAAGTTAATTAGCGCAGAGTCTAACCTAGTTTCTGCCTTTTTTTAATCTGTCTAAGTGAGTAAATGGATAGGAGATGTCAGAAAAATATGCAAGAACTTCTTTATTTAGAAATTCCTACGCCCGATACAGTATCCGTTAGCAAATGGCTACAAACAGATTTTGTTGTTGAAAATGGGCAAAAATTAATTACCCCAGATGGTTTGCGGTTGAGAAGCGCGGTTCAAAGTCCCACTTCTGGTGATGTAGAACTGTCTATATTTGTGTGGTCGGTGCAGCGAACAACTTATCTCAAGGTATTCCGTTGGGGAGATGAACCTTTTCCAGGGGAGAGAGGTATTCTCCAATCTCTGACACAGGAAATTAGAGGTCGCTTTCCTAATTGCTACCCGGAACTACCTGTCATTGATGCCCAAAATTCAATTTTCGCAGAGCTAGAACCTTATTATCCCTTAACTGTTAAGTATTTTCAGAAAATGTCTAATGGGGAATATCACCTCAACCGGGCTTACTGGTGGGAACAACGGTGGCGCGAAGGGGTAAGAAATCCGCAAAAGCCCCGTCAAGTGGTATTTTATCAAGGGAATAGCCAGGAAACATCACCTATTCTTTCTCCTGCTGCTAGTCCTGAGTATGACCTGATTTATATTGGTGGTGCTTTGGGGTCAATTCATGCGGCAGTGATGGCTAAATTGGGCTATAAGGTGCTGTTGGTGGAAAGATTACCTTTTGGTAAAATGAACAGAGAATGGAATATTTCTCGTGATGAAATCCAAAGTTTAATCAATTTGGGTTTGTTAACAAATGCTGAATTAGCAGAAATTATTTCTAGGGAGTATAAGGACGGTTTTAATAAGTTTTTTGATGGGAATAATCCTGCTAAGTTAAAATCCCCTGTTCTCCACACTCCTACTGTTCTGAATATAGCTTTAGATTCAGAAAGGTTACTGGCATTATGTGGACAAAAACTTCAAGCTGCTGGTGGTGATATTTGGGACGAAACGGAGTTTTCCCAGGTGAATATTAGTTCTACACAAGTTGCTATTAATGTCAAACATTTGCCTAGTGGCAATGAACGGCAAGTGAGTGGAAGGTTGTTGATAGATGCAATGGGAACGGCTTCACCGATCGCTTGGCAATTAAATGGTGGTCGGGCTTTTGATAGTGTGTGTCCAACGGTGGGAGCGGTGATTGAAAAGGGCTTTGAGCCTGGGGTTTGGGATTCTGAATATGGGGATGTTCTCTATAGTCATGGGGATATTTCTAGGGGACGACAGTTAATTTGGGAGTTGTTTCCTGGGGTTGGGGAAGAGTTGACGATTTATCTGTTTCACTATCATGAGGTGAATGAGCAAAATCCTGGTTCTCTGTTGGAAATGTATGAGGATTTTTTCACAATTTTGCCAGAGTATCGGCGTTGTGATTTGGATAAATTAGTGTGGAGGAAACCCACTTTTGGCTATATACCAGGACATTTTAGTGTAGATAGTAGCGATCGCACTATTGCAGTTGATAGATTAATTGCCATTGGTGATGCTGCTTCTTTGCAGTCTCCTCTAGTTTTTACTGGTTTTGGGTCTTTAGTCCGCAATTTAGACCGATTAACTACTCTGTTAAATATCGCGCTCAAACATGATTTATTAAGTCAGCAACACTTAAATAAAATTCGGGCTTACCAAAGTAATGTGGCGGTAATGTGGTTATTTTCTAAAGGAATGATGGTTCCTACTGGCAAATTTATCGCCCCCCAAATGATAAATGGGATGCTGAATACTTTCTTTGGGTTATTAACAGATGAAACCCCAGAAGTTACAGATAACTTCATTAAAGATCGTTGTGATTGGTTCACTTTTAACCGTCTCGCTTTGAAAGCAGCCATGAAAAATCCGGCTTTATTATTGTGGATTTGGCAATTAGCTGGTTGGCGAGATTTATTACGTTGGCTGGGTAATTATGTGAGCTTTGCTCGTCATGCTTTAGTCAGTCTGATTTTGGGGACATGGTTTCCACAATTCTTAAAATGGAATCAATCTTGGTTAGAAAATCGCTTTCCAGGATTATGGTTACAATTGTTAGTAATTAACTATGCAATTTCTACCGGTAGACCACGATTACCGCCGGCGTTGCGTTAGTTTTAGGGACTTCCAAGAAATAAATTATCCTGATTAACGAACCACGGAGGCGCAGAGGACACAGAGGAATAAGGGTTTGAGAGATTTTTGCGTTAGGTGGTTTATCGGTTGTCAAGAGATTGCTTCCTTTCACTCGCAATGACAACTCATGCAGCACAGGTTTATTAGAGACTTCCAATCAAAAAAATATCCCAAAATTTCTTGTGGTGCGGGACGAATTGCCCGCTAATCATCAAGGACGGGCAAGGATGCCCATCCCACAAAATTGGATCATTTTTTTGTGGAGTTCTCTTAGGAACGCAAATTTAATAACCTGCAATTCTGATGTAACCTGGAATGGTGCGTTACGCTGTCGCTAACACACCCTACTTTTGCACCTTATTTAATTCACATTCCTTATTTAATTATATTCATCATCAACATAGGATTCATATATCTCCGGTGTTTCTGCAGAACTAACAGAGTCCGATAGTTGGAAACTGTCATCTGTCATCCGAATAATTTCTCCCGAAAAGAATTTGGCTAAACTTTCCGCAGCTTTAACGACTCCATCATGATCCCAATTTGATGGAGATGGTAACACCGATGGCGGAGAAAGAGTTTGTACTGGTGCTGTATTGGTAACAACAGGCTCAATTTGGACTGGTGTGGGTAATGGCGTGGATACTGTAGCTACTGGTTGTGGTGTGGGTTGTGGTTCTGGTGGTTGTTGAACTGGAGGAGAAGTTGGTGGTGGTGGATTTCTCCTGGTAGATGTGGTGTTTGCAGCGGTAGCTTTTTCTAAAGTAACTTGAATTTCTTGCTGGAAAGTTTGTCTAAAGGCTGTGGTGATAATAGGTAAATAAGATTTCACTTTGTCATACCAAACCGCTTTTACACCTACACGGGCAGTGTGACCATTAAATTCCATTAAGTGGCACATTTGACCCAGTAATGCTTGTGTGGGTAACTGTTGAATATGTCCACGAACTTGTTGCCAAAGTTGAGTTAAATCGGATTGTGAACTTTCTCCTACTGGTTGATGGTTTGTGGGTGGTGGAGATACAAGTTCTTGGGGTGGTGGTGGTGCGAAATTAACAGATGGATTGTGATTTGTGGGTGGATATGCTGGTGGTGCAGCAACGGGTGGATATGTTGGGGTTGCAGCGGTTGTATTGGTTCTTGGCAGGATATTTGCAGTTGGGATTTGAATATTGGCACTGGGTAATAATCCCAGTAATGTTACTTCTAACCATAACCGGGGTTGAGTGGTGTTTTTTAGTTGGACTTCGGCTGTTCTTAGATGTTGTTGTCCTAGCAAAATGGTACTGATGTCAAATTTTTGGGCAAATTCAACTAATGATGTCCAAGTTGACTGAGTACAAGCAACTAAATCTTGACGATTGGGGGCAGTTTTAGCGATGAGAAAATCTCGATAAAAAGCGGCGAGATTTTGGAGAATAATTAGGGGTTCTCGTCCTCTATCGAGGATTTTCCGGGTAGTGTCTAGGACTATTTCTGCTTGATCTTGAGCGATCGCTTCTAACAATCCAAATAGGTCTTTTTCGCTGACTGAACCCACCAAATCCCAAACTTTATCCGGTGTCACTTCCCCAGCGACTAAAGCTAATTGATCTAATAAACTTTCTGCATCTCTTAATCCCCCTTGGGCAATTTGTCCTACTAAAGTCAGAGAATCATGGGAAATATTAATACTTTCTTTATCGGCAATATGTGTTAAATGCTTTACCATTGCCTCTAACTGAATCCGTCGAAAATCAAACCTTTGACAACGAGAAATAATTGTTGGTAATACCCTTTGTGGGTCTGTTGTCGCCAGAACAAAAACAACGTGCTTGGGTGGTTCTTCTAGGGTTTTAAGTAACGCATTAAACGCTGCGGTACTTAGCATATGACAGTTATGTACTAGTAATCCATTAGCTACAAAGTTATGATTATCCTCAACTTCCAGATCATAAACTCGCTCAACTCCAGCGAGGTGAACAGATTCTACCTTTTCCAAATTTGTAAATGAGCGTGCCGCATCCACATTCACAGGGGATAGTATCTTCATTCCTTCTTTTACGTCTTTGGCTGCTATCCATCCCTGATCAGTCCTGATTAAATGATTACTTGTACACTTAATTTCTCTGTGAGTTGTTTTGATAACTAAAGTTTGCTTTTCCCCTTGATCTAACCAACGGACAACTTTTTTAAATTCCCATTTTTTAGAGGATTCATTGTAACTAAGAACTTTTTGTCCTTTAATATTCGGGTTGTCAATGCGAACAAGTCCGGTATTAGTGAGAATTAAAGAATCTCCTGTTAGACATTCATCAATCACATATACTTTATAACGGCACTGCATCGGGGCAAACTGCGCCCGTTCAATCAGTTCCCGGATATTATCAACACCAGTATTACTAGCAGCGTCAATTTCAATAACATCAGTAGAATAGCCTTTAGTAATACCCTGACAGATTTCACAAACGCCGCAGGGTTGGGGGGTTGGCTGGTTGCCTTGGAGACAATTGAGAGATTTGGCGAGAATTCTCGCACTGGAAGTTTTTCCTGTACCTCTGGGGCCAGTGAACAAATAGGCAGGGGCGATTTTCGCTGAGAGGATGGCATTTGTTAGGGTAGTAGCGATCGCCTCTTGACCCACTAGTTCAGCGAAGCTCTTTGGCCGATACTTATGGTGCAGTGGTTCGTAAGACATGGAGACAGGTTTAAATCCGTATTATATTCCAGGTAAATTTTTGGGTTTTATTATTGTAACAACTCATAGCGCTCGATTTTGAATTGACTCCACCCTAAAGGACGGGTCTTGTACCAAATTTTTGAATCTAAAATCTAAAATTTTTATAGTTTTAAATCTCTAGTAGTCTGTCAAAAACTAATTGACGGGTAAATAAATTTTTCTTCTTCCTTCGCGCTCTTTGCGTCCTTCGTGGTTCATTTTCTCCTTATCCGTCAAAATAAATTTGACGAACTACTAGTCACTCCCACAGCTAAAATTTTAATAGGCAACATCAATGGTGCATCAAATGTTCAAGCGGCTAATTCAATGGCTCAAAAAAATTTTTCGGCACTTGTTTGGTGGTAAACAAAATCTCACCCTTAGTCGAGAGGAAGTCCCCACACAAGTAGCTCCACCCCTAAGTGATACAGATTTAGAATTTCTATTTACAGAACTACTAGAAGGGGTTCATCAGGTCAAGGGACAAGCTTGGGCGCAAAAATGGTTACATAATCTTGAACATCGTGTTAGTACGGAACAGTGGTTAGAATGGTTAATGCGTTTTGGAGACAGATTATTAGCATCTGCTAAACCACATAATGAATTAGCAGCCAGATTAGTCCAACTTGGTGAGCTAGGAGTTGGGGAAATCGGCAATCTGTCCTACGATATAGGCATGAAAGTCTTAACACTTAATCCAGGAGAACCAATTTGGGAATATGATGGTCCTGATGTAGTCGAGAGTAATCCCTTAGTATCTGCCAACACAGAGGAAAATTTATCCGAAGGGGAATACAAAACTGTCACCCTAGATGAACTGTTGATGATGTTGCAACAGGATGAGAACCTATGTGAACAAATCTCCCAACAATTAGGAGTGGAAACACAAAATCCCGAAGAGATTATTCAGGCATTGGTTAATCAGTATAATGAAGCGAACGAACCTTCTGTATAATCAAAACTGAGGACTGACACTTTTCGTGATTATAGTCTTCAGTTTTAGGAAACACAGGATTAGGGAAAATTACGCTTTTTGTGAAATAGTATAAAAAGGATTTTTAACTCAGTCTGATGAAGACAAATCCCCATAAGTAGGTGGGCGTTAAAAATTGTCGTTGGGGCAAGGGAACAGGGAACTCTTAACTGGGGACAGGAAGAGAGTTTGGAGTGATTTTACTTTTCTTCACATACCTTTAAATTTTTCTGTTCATCTACTTAACTCAAGTTTGATTTGTTAGGTGTAGCTATTAGTATTGTTACGCAGGTCTATTAAATTTTCTAGACTTTTCCGTAATTAATAATTTTTTTGACACAACAATAGCTACAATCTAGGAGAAAGAAAATCCCATAAATTGGCAGATGTTCAGGTGGCTCTTGCAGTGGCTTAACAGATTTTTACAGTACCCCTTTGGCCGTCTTGGGATAGGTGATCCCAAGTCTAGTCAAGGCAATCTGGTGGCAGATCAACCACCAGAACTCACGAATGCGGATCTAGAGTTCTTATTTAACGAACTCCTAGAAGGAGTGCATCAAGCGCGAGGACAACAATGGGCATTAAAGTATTTGCAGCGGATGGAACCGCGTATTACTGCTGACCGTTGGATAGATTGGCTGTTGATATTTGGAGACAAATTATTAGCTTCTCCCGCACCGAATCTTCAGTTAGCGGAGCGGATGGTGAAACTGGGTGAGTTGAGTATTGGAGAGGTTAGTAACTTGTCCTATGACATTGGGATGCAGCTATTGCGGCGCAATCTTCATCGGGAGTATGAAAGTACGCAAGAGTCACAGGAGTGGGAAATTTCCATACCGACCCAGGGGGAGTTAGATACTCCTGGCCAAGAATTGCTGCGCCAATTTGGGGAACAAATTTGGCAATATCAGGAAATGGAACCTGTAAGTAGTCTACAATCCCCAATGGTTGAGGAGCCATTCACTGGTGAGTCTCTAGAGTTAAGTCATGAGTTTTTGGCTGAAGATATTTTTGACAATACTGCCAAGACGGAAAATGACTATCAGAGTTATGAGCATAAAATTCAGGAATTTTCCCAGAATGTAGCGGATATAATTGCCGATCCAGAATCTCCCAGGGAGCAAAGCTGGCATGAG
Organism: Dolichospermum sp. LEGE 00240; assembly: GCF_015207875.1. Taxonomy (GTDB): domain Bacteria; phylum Cyanobacteriota; class Cyanobacteriia; order Cyanobacteriales; family Nostocaceae; genus Dolichospermum; species Dolichospermum gracile. The sequence goes on along the minus strand of NZ_JADEVZ010000002.1, from coordinate 189,001 downwards.
TCTTTGGTAAATTTAGAACCGCAGTTAGCAGCCACTTTCGATGAGTTGGTGGTGCGGTTGGAGCAAAGTAACAATCTTGTTCAGCAGTTAGCGTCGGAATTGGCAATTCGTGATGGTCAGATTGTGCAGCAATCCAGATCACAAATGGTTGTTACTAATCCGGCAGAAAGTTTATTTTATGAAGGGTTACAGCAAGCTAAGGATGGAAACTTATTAGCGGCTTTGGATTTGTATAAACGAGCTAGTCAAATCCAACCTCAAGCTTATGAATATTGGTTTAATCAGGGGTTGACACTGTTTTATTTGCAACGGTTTACAGAGGCGATCGCTGCTTATGACCAAACCCTGGCTCTCAAACCGGATTTCTATAAGGTTTGGTATAGCCGAGGCGGTATTCTCGGTGAGTTGGGAGACTTTGATGGGGCTATTGCTTCTTTTGATCAAGCGATCGCTATTAAACCAGATTATCAACCAGCTTGGTCTAGCAGAGGCTTGGCATTACTCAAGTTAGGTTTGATCGGGGAAGCCATTGATAGTTATGATCAAGCCTTGAATTTAGAACCCCAAGACGGGGAAACTTGGTATTACCGAGGTATAGCTTTAGCTGTGGTTGAGCAATATGCAGAGGCGATCGCTAGTTACGACCAAGCCCTCCATCTCGAACCCAACTATCATGAAGTATGGATAGACCGGGGTGTGGTGCTATTTAATTTAAAACAATGGTCAGAAGCGATTGAATCTTGGGATCAAGCCCTGGCTGTGCAACCAGAATTTTATTTAGCTTGGTATAACCGGGGTGTGTCCTTTGAAAACTTAGGTTGTCGGGAAGATGCGATCGCCTCCTATCAACAAGCGATCGGCATCAAACCCGATTTCCATCCGGCATGGTATAACCAAGCCGTAGCCCTATTTTACCTAGATCGTTTCCCTCAAGCCATTTCCTGCTATGACAGCGCCTTAGAAATTAAACTAGACTATTGGGAAGCTTGGCTAGGAAGAGGGGCCGCTGCTGGTCATCTCACCCCCCAACAATCATCACTAATTGTCGTCAGCAGCATTTCTGCCGCCAATCCCGCCCTCAACTTAGGCGGCTATGAAGGTAAATTAGCTAGTTATCAAGAAGGTTTAAAACATCTTCGCCCCGATACCCATCCAGAAGGTTGGGGAAGATTACATATAGCTATTGGTAATACTTATTACGAGCAAGGCAAAAAAGCAACTGCACATCGGGATTATTGGCATCATGCCATGTCTGAATACCAATTGGCACTATCCACCCTCACACCAGAAGGTTTTCCTGACTTGCATTTAGAAATTTTGCAACTTCTAGTCAAAGTCCTTGTTTGTTTAGGAGAAACAACAGCCGCCCAAGAACTACAAAAATGGGGAATTGAACTATTACAACAATTACTCAATCAGCCCACCCGTTCTGATGAAAATAAAAAACAACTCTTACTAAAATTCATAGGTTTGGGACAACTAGCAGTTGATTTGGCTGTAAATACAGGAGACTTAGTAGAAGCTTGGGAAATCGCTGAACAGGGTAAAAATAATTGTTTACAGTGGTTAATACCTGATTTAAATTATCAACTTCAGTCGGGGAATTATTATGTTATTCAAAAATTGCTGAATCCATCCACAGCTATAATTTATTGGCATATTAGTCCAGCCGCTTTGCACACATTCATTATCAAAGATCAAGCCCCATCTCCCATTTTACTTTTTACACCTATCCAAGATATAGAAGCAATTCCAGAGGGAGTAAGACGCTTAATTGAATTTGAACAATGGTTAGCAGATTGGCAACAGTCAGCAACACTATCCAAACTATTAGAGTTGCAAAATATCTTGAATATTTCCACAATTATTCAAGAATTGGAAGGGGTAGAGACAATCATTTTAATTCCCCACCGTGACCTATACAAGTTACCTTTGCACAGTTTATTTAATCTGTCTTTTGTTTCGGTAGCCTCTGCAAAGGTGGCAAATTACAATATTAGCTATCTACCCAGTGTAGCTATGGGAATGTATTTACAATCTCAATCATCCTCTAATGGTCATCAGGACTATCCTCTACTCAAATCTGATAGCGAAGCGCGACATAGGAATCAATTAGCATCAGAAATCATTAGCGAAACCTTTGCTATTTCTCAGGATTTTCTGAGTTATTAAGAGATGATTGTTAACAGTTGACTGTTAAGGTAAGTAGGTGAACCGAAAAATTTAAAGGTATGTGAAGAAAACTAAAATCGCCTAAAACTCTCTTCCTGTCCCTTACTGTCTAAGGTTTTACAGGAGGGTATTATTGTATGATAAATCAGCAACTAAAGTTATTAATTGAGTACCGTTTATCTGAAAGTGAAGAAACTTTAAGAGAAGCAAAGATTTTACTCAATCAATCAGCTTTTCGTGGTACCAGTTCAGACTCATTACAAGGCATTTAAGGGAACGGAGTTATTGTTGGATAGCATCAAACAGGTGAAGAAACATATCAATCCGAAATTAGCGATCGCCGGATTTGTACCAACGTTGTATGTGAACGCCAACCAAGACAAAGTGATTTTGGAGGCTTTGGAACAACAGTTATCACCACTAGCCAAAGTTTATCCGAAGATACCCCGGGCCACAGCCTTTGCGGATGCAGTAATGAATAGTCAACCCTTGGCTGTATATGACCCCAAACATCCAGCGATCGCAGTGTTGAAAAAGATTGCCCAGGGGGTCGTTTGCCATTGTTGAATTTACCCGATCATGTCCTGGAAACCTTGCGGCAGGGTCAACTAGAATACACCAAGTTCCCAAGAGAAACATAAAAATCTCGAAGCACTTAGAGAAAAGATGCAAGGGGGTGTATTTGGGGAATTGGCTGCAAATATACCGATAGAACCCAAGGGGGCTATAAAAATGTCAGAGGTTCTCCAACAGTTCGTTGAACCTTATTTAGATACAGTACACAATTTGAAACAATGTAAGGCTTTATTGAGTTTAGCTGCAATAGCCTGGAATGCTGCGGTAATGCCTGAATCAGAACAAAAAACAATACTTGATACTTTTCTGGAACAACAGTTGTCGTCTCAGGATGCAGAAACTCAACAGGGGGTTACACAAATGATTACTGAACTAATTACTAGAAAAAATCAGCACTTCTCGCACATTAAACGGTTAATCATGGACTTTGATGTGACAGAATCTGGACAAAGATATGATATCTCTGTGGCTTCAACTTTGTTATAAACCAAGTGACTATAGTTTCGTCATTCCCAGTCTTGTTGAGATTCGCTAAATGTTCTAGTTGTCTTGTTTAAATTAAAATCAGCCGCCATTAAATCAATACCATCAATAATTTTACTAGGTTCGGCAATTCCCAAAGCCGTAAAACATTTGTCTCGATAATTGGGGTGATTTTGGAAAAAGGCGATCGCTTTTTTTAAAGGTTCAATTACAGGATAAGCTGATTCTGCCTTCTCAATAGCTGCTTGAGGAATGGGAGAATTGAGCCTTTGCATAGCCAAATCAATTAAATCTCTCGACTCTACCGAGGAATCATTCCATCTGTCAGAATTAGCTAAAAGTTTTTCTGCAAAACTGTCAATTTGATTTAAGCATGGGACAGACGACCAACTGGGATAATCTGCCTCTCCCAATTCAATCCGTCCTTCCATAATTATCTCAAATTTAATCAGAGTTTCATCAACAATAATGGCAAATCTTATTCCGTACTGGTCAGCTTTAATTTCTCCGGGTAGGTTGAGATTATTTTGAGTGTTAAAAAGGGCATTATATTGATTTTCAGCTATTTTTTGGCGCAGTAATCGGTAGCCAGTACCAGTGGAACAGAGAAAATCTATATCCTTACTTAATCTATATTCCCCATGATTTAAACTAACCAGAGTCCCACCGCCAAAATACGCGCCACACTCTAATAAAAAATTAGCATTTAATTGATTAAGAACAATTAAAATTTTTTGATGAAATTCCCTTTCAAACATTTTCGCTCCTAACCATGAATGATAATATTCAGCTAATTGTTGCACAAATAAGGCTTCCGTATGGATCAAGTTGCCTAAAACTCCCCGGTAATGCCACCCGCGTTCATATATTCTCAGCATTTCTAAAGGAGTAAGATTTTCTATATCTTCTCTTTGCCAACATAATTTTTCTAAAAACGGTAATTTCTCTGGAGTTTTAATTTGAAGTCTAATTAACATTGGGGTTATACTGGAGTTTAGTATTTTGAATCAGGGAATAGGAAGAAAATTGAAGCAGGAGTCAGGTTTCGCATTGATAAATAATTATTATAATTGTCAATTAAGAGAACTCCACAGAATAATTGATCCTATAATGAGAGAAGATAATTTCAGTGTGCAGCTAACCTCATGCGTCCAAAATCTATCATTGAACTCACGGAGAACCTAAAATCTCTGTATATAAAAACAGCCAAAAAACTCAAGGGAAGCGACCGAAGACAATTCATGGCAGAAGTAGTCAAAGGATTGGGAATAGGGGGACAGACTTTAGTAGAACGGGAGTTAGGATGGAATAGACAGGACCATCAGGAAAGGGATGCAGGAATTAGAAAGTGGTCAGCCGATTATTGATGGTTTCGACCGAAGTGGACGCAAGGGGGCAGAAGTAAAATTACCGAACTTATTGAAGGATATAAAATCCTTAGTAGACCCACAAAGTCAAACTGACCCCAGCTTTAAAAGTACACGATTATATACACCCATGACAGCAAGTGAAGTTCGTCGTCAACTAATTGCACAATGTGGATACACGAACGAAGAACTACCAACATCTGAAACAATTCGCCGAAAATTGAATGATTTGGGTTATACCTTAAAACGAGTTCTTAAAACTAAGCCTATCAAGAAGATTCCCGAAACAGAAGCTATTTTTGAACAAGTCGAAGAGATTAATACTGAAGCTGATAATGACCCTCATACTCTGCGGATATCCATTGATGCGAAGGTGGCAGTCAAGGTGGGAGAATTTGACCGAGGTGGTACAACTCGGATGCCAACAGTATCATTAGACCACGACTTCCCGCCAGAGACAACGCTGATTCCCTATGGCATTTTTCTACCTAATTTTTCACATCTTCAAGTCTTAACCATCCTTCCTGTTCTCGTTTAGTCAACTTTTTCATCAATTCCCAAGTTTCTAAATCTGCATCTCGCCATTTTCCTGCTTTTAACAATGCTTCTAACTTTTGAAATATAACAGGTGTAGGTTCATTTGTAGGACTAGGATTATTAGGAGGGGTATTAGCTTGGGTATTATCTTGAATATTACTAATTAAATTGGGGAATTTTTCCATCTGGTATTTTTGCCCGTCATGGGTGATAATCTCATAAATGCCATATCCCGCTTTTTTCACCACATGATTGGCTGTTAGCACGGTGTAGGTATTACCATTTTTGGCAATAATTACTCCTGAACCCTTACCATCTAATCCACCAATCATGACGGTGATTGGTTTAGCGATATCATTAACTTGTACAGGAGTTAAGGCAGATACGGGTTGGTATTGTACTATAGCTAGGGTTGTTGTCCCTAGAACTACGCCTAATCCCTGGGAAAATTTCATAGTCCTTTGTCTGTTATAATACTATTTTTTATAGTAGCCTTTCTTTGTACTTCACGCAAAGATGTAAGACAGACAGACAGCCAGGGAATAAATTCCCTGTCTGAAAGCTCAAGTCGGTTAAAACCGACTGGGGATTTGATTGGGTTTGCTCAATAGTAATGCACCATGATCAAGGATTATGGGTAAAATGAGGTATAAAGCGAGTCATTTATTCTTGTGCCTATATGGCTATTTAATCAATGATTCTCAGTAGGGTGTGTTAGCGATAGCGTAACGCACCATTATCAATGATTCTGTGCATTACGGATTTCATCCTAACGCACCCTACAATACTAAAACTTACAAATAGACTCTGGTTGCAGAGGACATTGTTTAGAGACAAGTGGATTTCCCTCAAGGTTAAGCCTAGTCAATTTAGTCAGATTAGACAAAGGTTTGATATCGCTGATTTGATTTTCCCGAAGGTCTAGCCAAGTCAATTTAGTCAGATTAGACAAAGGTTTGATATCGCTAATTTGATTTTTCTCAAGGTGAAGGAAAGTCAAATTAGTCAGATTAGACAAAGGTTTGATATCGCTAATTTGATTTCCCTCAAGGGAAAGCAAAGTCAAATTAGTCAGATTAGACAAAGGTTTGATATCGCTAATTTGATTTCCCACAAGGGAAAGGCTAGTCAAATTAGTCAGATTAGACAAAGGTTTGATATCGCTAATTTGATTTTCCACAAGCCGAAGCCTAGTCAATTTAGTCAGATTAGACAAAGGTTTGATATCGCTAATTTGATTTTTCCTAAGCCAAAGCTCAGTCAAATTAGTCAGATTAGACAAAGGTTTGATATCGCTAATTTGATTTCCCTCAAGGGAAAGCAAAGTCAAATTAGTCAGATTAGACAAAGGTTTGATATCGCTAATTTGATTTCCCTCAAGCCGAAGCCTAGTCAATTTAGTCAGATTAGACAAAAGATTAGACAAAGGTTTGATATCGCTAATTTGATTTATCGAAAGGGAAAGCTAAGTCAAATTAGTCAGATTAGACAAAGGTTTGATATCGCTAATTTGATTTTTCCTAAGCCAAAGCTCAGTCAAATTAGTCAGATTAGACAAAGGTTTGATATCGCTAATTTGATTTCCCTCAAGGGAAAGCTCAGTCAAATTAGTCAGATTAGACAAAGGTTTGATATCGCTAATTTGATTTTCCTCAAGGTAAAGCTCAGTCAAATTAGTCAGCGTTTGATTAGCTTGACCACAATTTTGGGTTTTAGCAACTTGTAGTAATACTTCTACCGTTCTTCTTGTCTGTTGAGATAAATTGGCTTTTTGTTGACACCATTCTGTAAAAGTTTGAGCAATCAAATAACCTGGCCACTTTTCCGTCGGTATTCCCTGAACACCATCTCTTGCTAACGCTGATTCACTTCTGCCAAATTCAGCCTTACCATAAATACCAATTACTTCCCCCTGGTCGTTTAATATTGGTCCCCCACTCATCCCCGGTCTTGGACTCCCACTCAAAAATAAATCATATCCCAGATTTTCTCCCCTTCCTCTAGCTGTAATTTGGGATGTTAAAAAGAAGTAATTTCGCTGTTGACTATTAGAAATAGAAGGAATAGGAAATCCAGATTTATATACCGTTGCACCTTCTTCAACTGTCCGAGAATCAGCAATTTTAGCAAGGGGATAATTTTTGTCACTGGTAAATCTGACTAAGGCTAAATCTAATTTTCCCAGAATTTGAGCTTTGTTTTCCATCGGGTATTTTTGCCCGTCATGGGTGATAATCTCATAAACACCATATCCCGCTTTTTTCACCACATGATTAGCTGTTAGCACAGTGTAGGTATTACCATTTTTGTCAATAATTACTCCTGAACCCTTACCATCTAATCCTCCAATCATGACGGTGATTGGTTTAGCGATATCATTAACTTGTACAGGAGTTAAAGCAGATACGGGTTGGTATTGTACTATAGCTAGGGTTGTTGTCCCTAGAATTACTCCTAATCCCTGGGAAAATTTCATAGTCCTTTGTCTGTTATAATACTATTTTTTATAGTAGCCCTTCTTTGTACTTCACGCAAAGATGTAAGACAGCCAGACAGCCAGGGAATAAATTCCCTGTCTGAAAGCTCAAGTCGGTTAAAACCGACTGGGGATTTGATTGGGGAGCGCTTAATAGTAATGCACGTTAAAACCGACTGGGGATTTGATTGGGGAGCGCTTAATAGTAATGCACGTTAAAACCGACTGGGGAATTGATTGGGTTTGCTCAATAGTAATGCACCATGATCAAGGATTATGGGTAAAATGAGATTCATTTAGGTAGGGTGTGTTAGCGACAGCGTAACGCACCATTATCAATGATTATTATACATCTGAATATATCTAATAATTTATTTAAATCATTCTTCAGCAAAAAAGCACAAGTACCCTATATTCTCAATAATCTTGAGAATTTTCTCAATAAGCTAACGAAAAAAGTTAATTTCAGGGCTTGAAATTCTCAACTATTTTTTGTACAATTTTTTTAGATAAAATCTGCTTGGGCTTTTTTTCAAGAAAAGAAAAAACCTTAATTATTGTTAATGGGTTTTCAAGAAATATTATACTAGTATCCAGGACTTACGCACGCTCACTAATTTACCATGATATGAATGAAGGAAATTGCGTCGTTTTCGGCTTTGGGAATAACTTATTGAGTAGGGTGCGTCAGATAGAGGGAATCTGTTTTTTTTGTCAAAATATCGTGTCTGACGCACCCTACAAGGGATAAAATTTACCTCACATATTTGGGGAATCTTGTCAATGCGTAAATCCTAGTATCTTCAAATCTGATCAAAGTTGTGGATGTAGTGGGTAATTTATGAATTACCCATAACCGATGAATTACTATTGTGCCGAAAATCTCGCTAATAACTGTCTCTACCTACGCCACTGCTCACTCCAGGCACCAGTCACCTTAAAACCACCGGGGGTAGGGGTGAATGTCAGAGAACCGTAACCGAAATTATTACAGCTTGGTCCAAAGCCATTTCCACATATATCTCCAGCGCCATACCCATTGTTTCCGCGAGTCCCTAAGTGAGAATAAGTATTCCCATTCCAATTCCCGTTCCCAAACCAGGTTGTATTTGCCTGACCAACTTTAAGCATACAGCGCAGACCTGCTCCGGGACGGCCACCACCCAAATCAGATACCCTGTATTGATCAAGATAGCCACCACAGGTTTGAGGACGGGGTAGGGGTCTATAACTAGTTGAGGAAACTGAACGCCACTCCTCATTCCAGGCACCAGTCACCTGAATCACTGTCCAGTCAGGTGTAGTTCCTCGGACTGTTAGATTACGTGGAAAATTGTTGTTGGTACACTCACCATTACCATGAAAATCCGACGCAGACCCAACCAGCATCCTACCTTCGTAAAATGCGTGTCCCAGATGGCGGTAGGTACACCCTCCCCAGGCTCCTTCCCCGTACCACGCCAGACGGGGAATACTAGCGCCGCCTGCTCCTCCTTCACTAAATTTGACGCAGCGAATCCCGGTTCCTGCCCGGTTATCTAGTGAGCGAACTACGTAAGTTTTTAGGTGGGGACCGCAAGTGAAGCTAGTAGCCTGAGTCAGATGGATAGGATTAGTATTAAATTGAGCCAGTGTAGAGGTGGTTGTTGCCAGCACACCTATAGTGCCTAAAGCAACAATCTTAACAGAGTGCATATTCATAACTTTCTCCGAAGATTTGGAAACTATTGTTTGCTTTCTATTTACGCTTTACATAGCAACGGAAAATTTTTGTCTAGTTGAACTTAGTCACCATCAGTAACCTTGGAACTTGCAAAAATTTATTATACTATACGGTATTTTTAGTCACAAATCAATGAATTATATGCCACATTCCGCACCCTGAACTGGCACAAGTCAAAAAAGCCTACCAAGTCCGTAGGGTGTGTTAGCGATAGCGTAACGCACTATTATCAATGATGGGGTGCGTTACGGATTTCATCCTAACGCACCCTACAATACTACAATACTACTAGGTAGGGTGTGTTAGCGATAGCGTAACGCACCATTATCAATGATGCGGTGCGTTACGGATTTCATCCTAACGCACCCTACAATACTACAATACTACTAGGTAGGGTGTGTTAGCGATAGCGTGACGCACTATTATCAATGATGGGGTGCGTTACGGATCTCATCCTAACGCACCCTACAGTAATACAATACTATATTTTTATATACAGCAGATTTGAGGTAAATGAGGTACACTATCAACAGGCAAGATGCCTGTGTTACAAGGATTTGATCATTAACATCTGTACCTCATAATCACGGAAACTGCTGTATTATATTTTTTGTTTCACCCAAAATTAGAAGCATCAAGGCTTACTTTTGGCAAACAATAATTGCTTGACTGTTTCTAAGGGAATACCCCAGCTATATTGACTTATTTGTTCTCGCTGTGCGTCCGTTGGGTAAGAACCATCTTCAAAAACATAAGGATCACCCCAAATTGGGTTAGCATGAAGTCCATTAATTCCCACTAATTCCCCCGCGCGATTCAATAGGGGTCCGCCACTCATCCCTTTTTCTACGTCATTGGTAGAGCCAATTCGGTATCCTCCCTCTAGGGCTTTATCCAATACCAATTCAATGTTACCGGGTTTAATCACAAACCCCCGATATTTGCTTTGGCTATTTTTGAGGGGAAAACCTGCGGCTATTACTCCATCTCCAATGGCGGCTTGTTGATTTGATTTGGTGGTAATCTTGTATTCTGAGTCAGCTACAAATTCTAATAAGGCTAAATCATTTCCCCTCAGTTGTTTTTTTTGCACCACAGAGTTAGCACGGTGTGTTTTTCCGTCGGGAGTTTGAATAAAATAGGGAGCTTCACCTGCTTGTAAAACATGATTATTGGTAATTACTCCATAGGTTGAGGTGAAGTGATTTTTATGATCTTTATAAAATAGTACACCAGAACCTAATGAGCGATCGCGCTTTTGTTTAGGGCTACTTAAAATCCTAACTGTGATTAAACGGGCTGCTTGTTCAAGTTGAATTTGTTCTTGGCCAGACCGCAAATTAACCATTGAAAAAGGGGGTTTTTGAACTGACGACACTGGAGTTGCCAAAGGCAAAACAGAACCAGTTAGTGCAAAAACAGCGACCATTCCTCTGCGCCAACTCATGATTTTCCCCCCATAATTTCCAATTTACCAGATCGGCTCACTTTTACCGTTGATCACTTGATTAATATCAACGCTGGCAGTGCCATCACGGTTGATTGTTGGTTTAATGTGTCCCGCTTGGTCGCCACTGAGGTAAACAGCCTCCCCACCTGCGGACACACGGGTATTCAATAGTTGTTCGAGAACCTGCTTGGGGTCACGATCCTTGGTCATGGTCAGTAAAACATTTTTGTTATTACAAGCTCCCTGATTAGTTCCTAAACCACAGATAACAGATTGACCGTTAACTGTTCCCGTTTTCAGGATTTTCAGTTGACCTTGATTGTGTAGTTTCTGGAAACGATCTGATACTTTTTGACAACGTTTTTGAGGTGTCCATGTGTCACCAATCAGACTTCCTGGTGTCCACACAATTAAGGACACACTACCTCTGGCTGGGTGACGAACCACGGTTACTGGATAGTTATCGCTCAAACCACAACTAAATTGACGGCTTTGAGCTTGGCTGGGTTGATTACTGGCTAAAGTGACACTCAAGGCTAAAGCCAGGCCAGTTAAGGGTGCTGATAGGTTATTTTTCATAACTAAAGCCATAAGAAATCAGGTTATTAAGAGGGTTACAAAAAGCTTATAAGTTGAATCAATCCTACGTTAATATAACTAGTGTGCAAATGTCAACTGGCAAGGTATATTACTGGGCTGTCCCTCATAAAAATAAAGTAGACTGCAAATGAAAAGACTTAATCATGGTTTGTTCTACATCTTTAAGAAAGGGATCATAGAGTTTTTCTTCGGCTCGATAGGTCAGAATATAAACTTTTGAATTACTGATAGTCCAAATTTCCATGACTTTAAACCTGAAGTTACCGATTTGCTCTTGACCTCTATAAACTATTTGATATCCCTCTCGATTATCTATTTTTATTGGTTGTTGTTGGAGAATTTGTACGTCTTTAACAGATTTTTGAATTTGTTCGATAGCAGCCAGATTATACTCTGATAGAGACTGGGATTTTTCTATCAATACCACACGGATAAATAACCCTACATCTAGATTCAAACTGGAACTATTAGGAGATATTTTGGCTATAGTTCCCCCGGTTATCGGACTATATTGTTGTTTTTCAGCCTTCCAGTCTTGAGGATATTTGATCTCAATTCCAAATTGTTTATCCTCAAATAGTTGACCAGGAATAGTTTGAATTTCCCCTGGAGGGACTTGATTTTGATGGCGGTAAATAGCTATTAAAACCCCAGCAGTCGTCAAAATAGTTGCTGTTATCAATAAAACTTGAATAAATCGAGGTTGGGAAGGAGAGATAATTATTGTCTTTTCACCACCACCATTATTTTCATCCCCATTAGACGGCTTTAATTCCTTTTGTTGATCATCACGTTTATTTAGAGCTTCCATTACTTCCCGTGCTGACTGGAATCTATAATAAGGATCTTCTTGGAGCATACGCCTTAGTATCTTACCTAAATGTTCACTAATATGGGGATATTTTTGCCAATTCCAAAGATTATTAACATCACGGGAATCCTCTGGAAACTCACCTGTTAATAATTCCACACAAGAAGCAGCCAAAGCATATAAATCACTGGAATAATCAACTTTTTTCTTTCTAATTTGTTCTAAAGGAGCATAAGCAAGAGTTCCAAACACCATAGATATTTCTGTGGTGTAGATCTTACCTTCAATTACTTGTTTAACTGCTCCAAAGTCAATTAAATAAAATTTGTTATCTTCTGCTTTTGCTTGGGAGCGCACAATATTACTAGGTTTAATATCCCGGTGAATAACGTTATTTTTATGGATAAATTCCAAAACAGGTAAAATATTATTTAATAGAGCCAAAACCTTGGTTTCCGAGAAACGTCCTTGTTGTTCCAGTTCTTTACTTAGATCCTCACCTTCGATATATTGTTGAACTAAATAATAAAACTCTTGTGAGGTATGGAGTTGAGGGTCAGTTACAGTTAAGGAAAAATAATCATATAAGCAGGGAATGTTACCGCTTCTAACTCCTAAATCTTCCAGAACCTTAGCCTCCTTTTCAAAGGCTTTTTTAATCCCCGCAATGATTTCAGGAGAATGATGACTCTCAATTCGTAATCGCTTAACAACACAATGGCGTTGATTCATCGTATCTAAGTCAATAGCGAGAAAAGTATCTCCAAAACTGCCCTTTCCCAAAGGTTTGAGAAGTTGGTATCTTCCTTTGTTTCCAGCTAAAATCGGGAGTTGTCCTTGATTCTCTGTCATTTTCTTACCCCTGGTTTACCACACTCTTGATCTAACACCTCAAGAATTATAATAGCGGTAATTGTGAACACTTTTACAGTTTAGTACAATAACGGCAATTAGCGATCGCTACTACACAAACAAAGTTCACTTACCTATTGAATGAAGAATAGAACTTCCCTCACCGGAGATTAGTCACGAGGTATGAATCATGACTGCTGTAATTTTACAAATACCAGAATCACTAAAATTCACAGATGATAAATTTGTGGAAATGGTCGCTGCTAATAAAGATTTACGTTTAGAATTATCGGCTCAAGGAGAATTAAGTATCATGCCACCCACAGGAGGAGAAACCGGAAATAGAAATTTTGAAATGTGTCTGGATTTAGGATATTGGAATCGCCAAAATGGTTTAGGAAAAGCTTTTGATTCTTCCACAGGTTTTAAATTACCTAATGGTGCTACCCGTTCCCCTGATGTGTCTTGGATTAAGATGGAAAGATGGAATGCACTTACACCAGAACAAAGAAAAAGGTTTCTGCCTTTATGTCCTGATTTTGTGATTGAATTGGTGTCTGAGAGCGATGATTTAGCAGATACTCAAGCCAAAATGCGAGAATATATCGCCAATGGTTTGCGGTTAGGTTGGTTAATTAATCCGAAAAATAAACAAGTAGAAATTTATCGCCCAAATCAGGAAATAGAAATTTTAGAATCTCCTACAAGTTTATCTGGAGAAGATGTATTACCAGGATTTATTTTAGATTTACAACCAATTTTTTCATGAGAGATATAGCGATTATTGGTGGGATACCATACAATTGAGGGCGCAGACCCTGCGCCCCTACTGCTTGAATTGTGCTGTGCTTGGCATAATTGGTACTCAAGACCCAAATATTTTAAAATTTAGCTTTTTTCACTATCTGGGAGAAATCCGCACCCTAAATTGGGTGAGCATCGCGCTAGGATGTAATACATTAACGGCATAATCTCAGATCATCAGTTGCTATGGAAAATTCCCCCATCAAGTCAGTTCAAGCTTCTTACTACGGCGACAGTTCCTACCGGACACCGCCACCAGATTTAGCTTCTCTACTTTTAAAAGAACGAATTGTCTATCTGGGAATGCCTTTAGTTTCAGCAGATGAATACAAACGGCAAATGGGCGTTGATGTAACCAAGCTAATTATTGCTCAGTTGCTTTATCTGAAGTTTGACAATCCCGACAAGCCAATTTTCTTTTACATCAATTCAACGGGGACATCTTGGTATACGGGAGATGCGATCGGCTACGAAACGGAAGCTTTTGCCATCTGTGATACTATTAACTATATCAAAACACCCGTACATACAATTTGCATTGGTCAGGCATTGGGAACAGCAGCACTGATTCTATCTGCCGGAACTAAGGGTCAGCGAGCTAGTTTACCTCATGCCACTATTGTCCTGAATCAACCTCGCAGTGGGACTAGAGGTCAAGCAACAGATATTCAAATTTACGCCAAGGAAGTCTTAGCTAACAAAACGGCTATCTTGGATATTTTCTCTCAAAACACTGGACAGTCTCCTGAAAAGATTGCCAAGGACACTGAGCGGATGTTTTATTTGACTCCCCAACAAGCCAAGGAATACGGATTAATTGATCGCGTTCTCGAAAGCATGAAGGATCTGCCGAAACCTTTACCAATGATTGCTTAAATTGACGTGAGTTCGACATGACGATAATTTGTGGAAAACTCACCCCAAGTATGAGTCTCAAACCCTTATTCTCTCGTTGAAAAATCATAAAACTGAACTCCGAACTCCGAACTCCGAACTCACGTTAAATCGGTTCTCATCATCTCTAATTTCTTCTAATTATCCCTATGGCTGTTGATTCATCACTAAAAGTTCCTTATAACATCCCTGGTGGTAACCAGTGGCAGTGGGTCAGTATTGATCAACGGATGGCGCAGGAGCGGATTCTTTTCTTGAATCGCCCACTGAATACGACTCTGGCTAATTCCCTGATGTCTGCTATGCTGTATCTGGAGTCGGAGGATCAGAGTAAACCGATCTACCTTTATATCAATTCTTTGGGTGATCCTGTCCTGGCTGGTATGGATGAAACTTTGGGAATGATGTCAATTAGGGCTTGTTTGTCGGTTTATGACACAATCCAGTACATCAAGTCAGAAATTGTTACTATCTGTTTGGGTCAAGCAGTGGGTATGGCAGCATTGATTCTATCATCTGGGACAAAGGGAAAAAGATTCAGTTTACCTCATGCCAATATTGCCTTGACTCAGTTTAGTGTGGCGACTCAGGGTCAAGCAACAGATATTCAAGTGAATGCGGAAGAGGTGTTGCAGAAAAAAAACATACTTTTTGATATTTTTTCCCAAAATACGGGACAGACAGCCGAAAAAATCTCGAAAGATAGTGAACGTATTTTCTATATGACTCCCCAGGAAGCGCAGGAATACGGACTAATTGATCGGGTGCTAGAAAGTACCAAGAATTTGTCAAGCTCTATTTGAGTGTGATTTTTATTTTGGATTCTGGCTTGTTAACTTTGACGGAAATTCTCTAGTTCTATTTTCATAGTCTTCACTAAAATTGTCCTATGCCTATTGGTATTCCCAAAGTTCCTTATCGTCTCCCCGGTAGCACCTATGAGCAATGGATCGATCTCGAAGATCGACTATTTCGGGAGCGCATTATTTTTTTGACGGAGGAAGTAGATGATGGTATCGCTAATGCGATTGTCGCTTATTTACTCTATTTAGATTCCGATGATCAAACTAAGCCGATTTATTTGTATATCAATTCTCCCGGTGGTTCGGTGACGGCAGGATTGGCGATTTACGACACTATGCAACACATTAAGTCTGAGGTGGTGACAATTTGTGTCGGTTTGGCTGCTTCCATGGGATCTTTTCTGTTGGCTGCGGGGACAAAGGGGAAGCGGATGGCTTTACCTCACTCCCGAATTATGATTCATCAACCTTCGGGTGGAACTCGTGGTCAGGCCAGCGATATCGCTATTGAGGCTCAGGAGATTTTGCGGCTTCGTAACCAGTTAAATCAAATTTATGTTGATAATACTGGTCAATCTTTAGAGAAAATTGAGAAGGACATGAATCGTGACTTTTTTATGTCTGCTCAGGAAGCTAAGGAATACGGTTTAATTGATCGGGTGATTGAAGAACGGATTTAAATAGGGGAAAATGATTCAAAATTCAAGATGTAAGGTTCAAAAGTCTGAGTTTCTCGGTTTGAATTTTTAGTTTTGAATTTTGAATTGAAGTCAAATGAAGCAACATGGATCTTGAAGATTATTACCGGATATTGGGTTTAAGGTCGGGAGTTTCTTTTGCTGATGTGAAAGCGTCCTATCGCCGATTGGTTCAGCAATATCATCCTGATATCAACCCAGATGATCTCAGAGCGAAAGATAAGTTTATTGCGGTGACTGAGGCTTATAAGTTTCTGCAAACGGTTTTACCACCGGAGGAAATTAAGCCAAGGACTAGTGCTACGGAGGTGCAAACTCAACCAGCAGCACCAAAAACAATGGTTACACCCCATCCACCAAATTTGGAGGAGATTGAACAGCGGTTAAAGTGGAAGACTTATGAACAGTTACAGCGATTTTTACAGGAAAAAAGGTTTCCCCAGGCGATCGCTCTAGCAGAGGCTTTAGTGGCGCGTTTACCGGGGGATGGGGAGGTGCGTCAATGGTTGGCGATCGCTTATCAAATCTGGGGACGAGCCTTAATTACGGAAAAACAACTCCCAAAAGCCAGAATTTATCTGAAAAAAGCCTTAAAAACTGATCCGTACAATAAAGCTTTATGGTCTGAAATTCAGCAAGATTTTCAACGTTTGGAATTGAAGCTTTAGTAATGGGTAATGGGTGATTGGTAATTGATAATTGGTAAGATATTATTATTGATTCATTTTTTATTTTTGAATTGTTTATTTCTCTGCGTGGATGTAATCTACAAAGTAGAATTTAGGAATGAGCGAAAATTTTAGCCAACTGTAAGCTCCTAAACCTAAAAGTGCAGTAATTACCAGTGGCAAACCTAACTGTAACCGCCAATGATCTGGTAATACAGCTACTCCAGATATAACAATTACAAAATATACTAAAAGTCCTATTTGCAACCTTTCTAGATTTTTAACTGCGGTTCGACAACTACTACAATGTTGGGTATGTTGTTTATATCTATTCAACATTTCCCCATGATTATCATTAATAGGTGCAGGTTCACTCACATTAATTCCTACTTCATGCCAAGGTAATTTACCCTGACAATATTTATCAAACCAATTGCGAAATTCAATTACTAATTTATCAGCATTTGTTGGTAACTTATAAGCAGTTTTCCAACTTTCATGTAATTGTTTCTTCTGTAATAAATACTCTTGCTGATTTAGTAGCATCATATCCCCATCTAATACTAGATTTCTTTCATGAATATGATTCCACCAACGAGGAATCAAGCGATGTAAGGTCTTAGCAAAATTGCGAGAAAATTGAGCAACGATTCTTGATTTACCAGGAGATACAGGAATAGCATAAACCAGTAAACCTAATTTTTTGCCAGTATTACCAAGATTAATGGCATATTCTAATCTACAAGGTGGTTCAAATGTAATGGTTGTGGGTAAACCTCTTTCGATATTTACTTCAATTAAATTAATGGTTGATTTGACTATATTAAGAGGTATAGGTCTAGCTTTTTCTCTATTACCTTGAACTCCATGATGAGAAAAAGGAACATGACTAGGATCTGCAACATTTTCTATTAATGTTTGCCAATCGTATTCCAAATCACGAACATAATTCGACCACACAAATCCTTTTTCTGCATCTATTTGTGGTGATAATGGTAAAGGTGTATTTTCTGCTATTGCTGCTGTTTTTTGATCTGGCCACACCCAAAGTAGTTCCTGTTGTTGACGGACTGGAAAGGAAACAACACAAAAATTTTCTTTATTTTTGGCAATAATTTCTGGGTTTTCTGCTTGGGGAACGCGCTGACAAATACCATTTTCATTAAATTCCCAACCGTGATAACTACACATTAAGTTACCTGTTTTAGTTTCTATTCTACCTTCGCTTAATGGTGCGAGACGGTGGGGACATTGATCTAAAAATACCCGATAGGTTTCTGAGTTACTGGGTTTCCAAATCACCAAGCGCATTCCCAGTAAAGTGAGGGATGTTGGTCGCTGGGGATCAATATCTTCGATTGGTATGAGTGGATACCAGTGCTGAAAGAAATTAAATTCAGATTGCATATTGCTTCTAAGAGATAAAACAAGTACACTACTGATAGTATACTGACGTTATCAGTAAAATCTGCTCTTTTCGCCGTCTTCAGAAATAAATTTACTATGTCTTCCAATCCTTTTTTTCCTGGAAAACCAGTTCTCCCAGAAAGTTTCATAGGACGGACATCAGAAATTAACTATGCTTTTGACCAAATCCATAACCGCAGCCATTTCGCCATTTGGGGTGGTCCAGGAATGGGTAAGTCTTCATTTTTGCAGAAATTGGCTTCTGAGGAAACATGGCAAGAATATGGATTAGATCCATCTCAAGGTATCGCTGTCATCCTAGATTGTCAAAGTCTCACTCCCTTCACTTCTAGTGGTTTTTGGCGAGAAGCTTTAAATCTGCTGCACAATAAATTAGACAGTGAACCAAAACTACAAGCTGAAATCAAGCCATTACTTGAAAAATCGGCGACAAATGATAGTCTGCGCCAAGCATTACGGAAATTGGCTAAAAAAGATAAGTTTTTAGTATTGTTGGTAGATAATTTTGATGCAGCATTGATACCAAACGATCAGTACACGGAAACAGAAATGGAAACATTTTTAGCTCAGTGTCGTAGTTTAGCGGTTCATGCGGAAGAAAGTCAATACCTCTCAATGATTGTGGCTTCACTCCAACGCCTCAGTGAATTAGGTCCTAAGCTTAACCCCAATGCTTCTCCTTGGTACAATCACTATTTGTTTCAATCTCTGAAATTGTTTACTACTAAGGATTTAGTTCAACTATTAAATATTATTAGACCACCCACACTACGGGGTGAAATCATGAATATCACCGGTGGACATCCAATGTTAGTCCAAACCGCTGGGTTTTTTCTATATAGAGAACTACAGCCTGGGAGTAATGCCGATATTAAATCATTTGCTGAGAATTTTGAAAGAGATACTCAACAGATTTTCAAAACAATTTGGCATAGATGCAATCCCAAAGAGCAAGTTTTGTTGATGCTGATAGCTTTATTAGATATGGAAGGTCATATAAAGGAGATAAAATTTAAATTAAGTGGGATTGGCCGCATTCTTACACAACATGAACGATCTTTAATCAAGTTAGAAGAACAGGGTGTAATTACTTCCAATTCTACAGAACCCGAAAAATTTTACTCTTTCACTTCATTACTTATGAAAAAATGGGTAATTCAGGAGATTTTGCAGACTCCAGAACAATCAATCAGAGATAGAGAAAAAGAATTTATGAATCTGATTAGTCATGGACAAGTAAACCAAGTTAAAGAAGTAGTTGCTTGGTTAGGAAAAAATCCAGATCAAGTAAAATCTTTCCTGGATTGGATTGTCAAGGTAGTACCAGTATTTCCTGGATGAACATTTATTTGGATGGAGAAGTTAAAATAAACTTCTCTACTAAGTTTATAGCTAATGATTGATTTGAAATTAAATTTATAGATTGCGAGAAAATAAAAAATGCCTAATTTTCCTCCAAATCCTTACATAGTAGGTACAGCGATTAGCGATCCAGAAAGATTTTTTGGACGCGACGATTTGTTAGGTACTATTAATGATAGTCTTCAAACTAATGTAAACCTGATTTTATTACATGGTCAACGACGCATTGGCAAATCATCTGTAATTGCACAGATTCCAAAAAAATTAGCTACAGATGAATTTGTTTTTATCAGTTTCGATTTTCAATGTACAGTAAACTCGTCTCATCAAGAAATTATCCGTTTAATTGCAATTGGAATTATAGAGAGACTAGAAACAAACGAGGAAATTTTAACCCATTTAGCGGAGAATATTTCAACCAATATTGAAATTTTTTATCTTGAGTTTCTACCGACAGTTTATCAACAATTAGGTAATAAAAAATTGGTTTTGCTATGGGATGAATTTGATGTGTTGACTGAAAGAGATACTGAATTATCTACAGATGGTGATAATTTTTGTAATTATATTAGACAATTACTGGAAAAAGATCAGAAGTTATTTATTATCCCAATAGTAGGAAGAAATATATCAAAATTGCCAAAATTAGTTTCTTCATTACGACCAGGAGCAAGTAAAGAAATTGGTTTATTGGATAAAAATCATACTAAAGAGTTAATTATTAAACCTGCTGAGAAATTTTTAAGATATAAAGAAGAAGCAATAGAAGCAATTTTCCAATTATCCGCAGGACATCCTTATGTTACCCAGTGTATATGTTCTGCCATTTATAATCTAGCACGCGATAGCTATAAGAGAACAAATGTGCTTCCCCAGAGTATAAATGGTCATCATGTTGAAAGTATCGTAGATAAAGCAATTGAATTAGCTGAAGGTGGTTTAGATTGGTTCTGGGGCGGATTAACTACTAAGCAGCAGGTTATTTTTGCAGCAGCAGCAGAGGCTCAAAATATAGCTATTCAAGAAAATAAAGCTATCCAAACTCCATTAATGCTATTAAGAAGCTATGGAATAGTGTCAGCAGACTATTTGATTAAAGCATACGCAGAATTAGATGAATATGGTTTTTTAGATGACACACAATGCAGGGTTAAAATAGAATTAGTCCGCCGTTGGTTAGTGAAAACGCATAAGCTAAAAGATGAAATTAGTACCTTAGAAAAAGTTGATGAAGAAGTTGTAAATAAACTTTTGTCAGCAGCTAATGAACTGAGAGGAATAAATAATGAACTAGCGTTGCAGATTTATGAAGAAGCGTTACAAAATAATCCCAACAACTTCACAACTGTAATGTCTTTGGCTGAAGAATATTTGAAGATTGGACAACTCAATCAAGCCCATGAGTTGTATAAACGAGCCTACCAGTTCTATTCTATCAATCATAAACAAGAATCTGTTTTTTCGTCTTTATTAAATTTAGCCAAAAAATACTCAGACGAAGAAAATTTTGAGCAAGCTTTGGAAATTCACACACTAGCTTATGACATTGATAAAGAAAGTAGCAAAGATGCCTTTATAGAGATAGCAGAAGATTATGGACATCAGTTAATAGTTAAGAGAAAATGGGCTGAGGCTGAAGAACAGTTTGAGTCTGTTTTAGAAATTGATCCTCAGAGAAAAATATCTCGACAAAGACTGGAAGAAATTCAAAGTTATAAGTCTAAAACTAATCTTAACGTTGGAGATACAAATTATGTACCTGTAAGTAAACCTTCTGGAACGATTTCCAGGTGGCTTAATCGTGGTTCAATACTCATAGCATCGTGTGGATTAGCTGGAATCATAGTTCTCGGTGCAGGTATTTCTCAAGTTTTCAAAACTTGTCCAACAGGTGAAAGAAAGGAATCAGGTGTTTTTTGTGTAGTAGATAATAGTAGAATTAGTCGAGGCGATCGCACTTTCTTCCCTGAGATTAATAATACCTTTCGTGACAAAGGTATTCAAGCCTTCCAACAAGGTAATTATCCCCAAGCTACTAATCTATTCCAAAAAGCTGTCAAAGCCAATCAAAATGACCCAGAAGTGCTAATTTATTATAATAATTCCCTAGCTCGCCAACAAGGTTCTCCCTTTACCTTAGCAGTAGTTGTGCCATTAGACAAAAACACAACTACTGATACTGCTAAAGAAATCTTACGTGGAGTAGCCCAAGCACAAAATCAATTTAATCAAAATAAAGGGTTAAATGGCAGATTAGTAGAAATTGTGATTGCTAATGATAGCAATAAAGAAAAAGCTAAAGAAGTAGCTCAAGAACTCATCAAGGATTCTTCAATATTGGGAGTGGTTGGACATAAACCTAGTGATGCTACCCAGGCGGCATTACCAGAATATGCAAAAGCCAAACTAGCCGTTATTTCCCCCACCAGCACTAGCATTTTACTAAGCAATCCAGTTTTCTTTAGAGCAGTTTATTCTGATGAAAGTGCGGGTAAAAAACTTGCTGAATATGCTTATAAAAGTCTGAAATTAAAAAAAGCAGTAGTTTTTGGAAATCCGAATAGTTCATATAGTAATAGTATCAGAGAGATATTTACAAATCAATTTGAAAAACTAGGCGGTGAGGTGGTTCATAAACCCCTAATTGATTTAACTGCTTCTACATTTGATGCAGAGAAAGAAGTGGCTAAAAGCGTCTATGGTGATAATGCAGAAGCAGCATTGTTGTTTCCAGACACACAAAGCGTTGAGATTGCTTTCAAGATTGCTAAAGAAATTACCAAAAGAAACGAAACACTCAAAACTCAAAATCCACCAAGACCAGAATTAAAAATGTTAGCTGGAGATACTCTTTATCAGGATGAAACCTTAAGCAACGGTGGGAAAAATGTAGAGGGTTTAATCATTGCAGTACCCTGGTTCAGAGGGATATCACAAGCTCAATCTTTTGCCAAAAAAGCAGATAAGCAATGGGGGGGAGATATTAGTTGGCGAACTGCAACTAGCTTTGATGCAACTTTGGTTTTGATTAAGGCCTTATCTAATAATCCATCTCGTAGTACAGTATTAGGAAGGCTGGAAAATGTCAGTCTTGCTGCCAATGAAACATCAGGCTATCCCCTCAAGTTCACACCACAAAGGGAGCGTCAAGGTGAGTCTATTCTTGTCGAGATTAAAGCAAGTAAATTTGAACAAATTGATCCAGTAAAACCGTGATTTCACAGATGCAATTAAAATGTTTGGAGGTATTATGAAGGTATGATTACTTCTTTTAAGTCTCAAAGAAACCCTTATATTATTGGTCGTCCTATTGACCAACAGTTGTTTTTTGGAAGAGAAAGGCTATTTTCGTCTATTCAAGATGATATTCATCATAACCGTCATATCATCTTGTTATATGGTCAACGACGCATTGGTAAAACATCTGTCATTAGAAATATTCCTGATGGATTCAATGATTTACATGAGTTTGTTTATGTGACATTTAATTTAGAACATTATAGCCAAAAATCCCTGAGTGAAATTTTGGCGGATTTAGCTCAAGAGATCCTTAATGATCTTTCGTTGGATAATGAAAATATTAAACTACCGGAAATTACAGAGTTAGAATTAGCTCCAGGAGTCTTTTCTCATGAATTTCTACAGCAAGTATATAAGTTATTAGAAAATAAGAATCTGGTCTTGGTGCTTGATGAATTTGATGCCTTAATGAATAGTCATGATTCGGAATTGTTAGAGCGGTTTTATCAATATTTATCTTCCCTTGTTAAGATTAATAAAAAATTATTTTTAATTTTGCTAATAGAACAAAAATCAGTAAATAACCACAGGATAAGTAAGATATTTAAGGATGTGCCTGTTCGAGAAATTAGGCTATTGGACGAAGATAGTACAAAAAAGTTGATTATTAACCCAGCAAAAAATATCCTTGAATATGAAGAAGATGCGATAAAAGAAATTTTTGATCTATCCGCAGGACACCCTTATTTCACCCAAGCGATATGTTTTACTATTTTTGGGAGAGCGCGAGAGGAGAATAAATGGACGGTTAGTAGTGAAGATGTAAAAGTCATTATTAACAAAGCAATTGAGTTAGCTGAGGCTGGTTTAACATGGTTTTGGGAAGGATTTTCAATTCTAGAAAGAGTTGTTTTTGCCGCGATAGCAGAAGCGCAAGAAAATTCAAATGATTATGTTGAATTAATAAAAAAATATAGACCTGACACAGAACATAAATTAATTATAGAAACAAACCAAATTCTGAGAAGTAATGGGTTTTTAGATGAAATAAAGGAGAATGTTAGAATAGAATTTGTCCGGCTGTGGATCATACAACGTCACCCACTAAAAGAAGAAATTCATGAGTTAGATAAAATTGAGCAAAAAAAAAATCCTAGTCATATAATTCTCCATTCAAGCACTCATTCCCAAACTATTGAGACTGGCGTTGTCAATCATAGTGGTATTAATATTAATTTACATCAATCAACCGAAAATCAATTAAGTGAAGTTAATATTCCAGATATTCGAGCAAAATCTAGTTTGATTATTTTAACTGCAATAGCATCTGCTGTTTTTATTATTTCTAGTATTATAGTGGCTAGTATTGCTCGCGGATCTAAATGTGAACCAGGTGAAAGAAAGCAATTAGGTGTTTTTTGTGTAGGAGACAATAGTATAATTAATGGTAGAATCAGTAGAGGCGATCGCACTTTATTTACTGAGATTAATAATATCCCGCGCAACAGAGGGATTCAAGCCTTTCGACAAGGTAATTATCAAGAAGCAACTACGTTATTTCAACAAGCTGTAACAGCTAATCGCTATGATCCAGAAGTGCTAATTTATTATAATAATTCCCTGGCTCGTCAACAAGGTATGCCTTTAACATTAGCAGTGGTTGTACCAGTAGACAAAAGCACAATTGTGACTCAAGAAGTATTACGTGGAGTAGCTCAAGCACAAAACCAATTTAATAGTAACAATGGCTTAAATGGCAGATTACTAGAAATTGTGATTGCTAATGACAGTAATATAGAAAAAGCCAAAGAAGTAGCTCAAGAACTCATCAAAGATTCTTCTATACTGGGAGTTATTGGACATATTTCTAGTGATGCTACCAATATGGCATTACCAGAATATGAAAAAGCTAAGTTGGCAGTGATTTCCCCTACCAGCACTAGCATTTCATTAAAAAATCCAGTTTTCTTTAGAGCAGTTTCTTCTGATGAAAGTGCAGGTAAAAAACTTGCTGAATACACTTATAAAAGTCTGAAATTAAAAAAGGCAGTAATTTTTGCCAACCCAACTAACGCATATAGTAATAGTATCAAAAAGATATTTACAAATCAATTTGAAAAACTAGGAGGTGAGGTAGTTCGTAAACCTTTAATTGATTTAACTTCTCCTACATTTGATGCAGAAAAAGAAGTTGGTAAAAGTGTTTATGGTGATCAAGCAGAAGCAGTAATGTTATTTTCTAATACGCAAAAGCTTGATATTACTCTCAAGATTGCCAAAGAAATTACCAAAATAAACGAAACACTCAGGAATAATTCCCAAAATTCACCTAGACGAGAATTAAAAATGTTAGGTGGAGATAATCTTTATCAGGGTGATATCTTAATCAGCGATAGTAAAAATGTAGAGGGTTTAATCCTTGCAGTACCCTGGTTTAGAGAAACACCACAAGCTCAATCTTTTGCAAAAAAAGCAGATAAGCAGTGGGGAGGAGCTATTAGTTGGCGAACTGCAACTAGCTTTGATGCAACTCAGGCTTTGATTAAAGCTTTATCTAATAATCCATCTCGTAGTACAGTATTGAAAGGATTGGCAAATGTTAGTCTTCCTGCCAATGAAACATCGGGTTATCCTCTCAAGTTTACACCAGAAAGAGAGCGGGAAGGTCAATCTATTCTTGTGCAAATTAAGGGGGGTAAATTTACAATAATTCCCAATGATTAAATGATCAGGTTGTATAGAAAAATTATATGTCCCAATCTATCACTGTAACCGTTAAGTTATTTGCTGTTTATCAAGAAGTTTATGGAGTGAATGAACTAGTGTGGGAGTTTCCCTATGGTACACCTGTGCAAACTGTGTGCGATCGCCTAATTGCTGAACACCCAAAATTAAGCAAATGGCGAGAAATAACCCGCTTTGGCGTGAATTTACAATTTGTTGCACCAGATACTATTCTCCAAAATGGTGATGAGGTGGTTTTAATTCCTCCAGTGAATGGTGGTTAATGAGGATATATGCAAATACATTCACAAGAAATTAAAGATGATTAAGTTAATTTTTACAACAATTTTGATAATTTTCCTCACAGCTTGTACTAGTATTGCCTTATTACCGACACCGGAATTAGTGCAAAAAGCGATCGCCCTCCAACTAGAACAAACCCAACAGCAACTTAACCAACAACTAGATTTAAACTTCCAAAAATTTAATATTCAGCGCATATCTATTACTCAACAACAACCCCTCACCATTGAAAACTTACCAGCTTATCGGGTACAGGGAAATTACGACTTTACTGTAAAACTACCAAAACGCAGTTTCAAACAACTAAAAAGACCCTTTGAAGTCTACCTACAAGTTCAAAAAGAAGGTAAAAGTTGGCGGTTATTAATACCAGAAAAAAACCATCAAAATCCTCAATCCAAATGGCAGAGTTACTTAATTCTTTAATTGGATGATTTCTAATTATGATATAGCAGGGAACAGGGAACAGGGAACAGAGTTAAAAGTCATTTGGTGTATGGTTTTTTAGGTGAATTCTGTATCTCATTCAAGTGCATACCGCTACAGTTATCTTATAAAAAAGATAAAATAATTTTATAACTTGATATAACGTCTCTGTACCAAAATAAATGTACATTAGCTGATATAATCAAGGTTCTAACCTCAGGAAAAAATATATCAGTCTCAGATTCAACCTGTGATATATGCTAGTTTAAGGTTAGACTCTAAATATATAGGAAAAAAATACTTCTTTCCTTAATTATTGTAAAATTCACTTAACAAACAAAGATTCAGTTTGAACAAGTGTCATCTAATGCAAAGGAGAAATAAAAATGACAGAAAATAATCAGGATAATATCAGTAATACTGAAGAAAGTTCTCAGGGAACAATCATAGTTGCTGGAATGCGTCCCATTACCACCGGGACATTACAAGTAGTTGATACCTTCAACTCTATGGGAATTCGTCCCATCGGTGCAAACACATTCCAAGTAGTTGATAGTATTAACTTGTCTGGTATTCGTCCCATTGCTTCTAGCACCTTGGTAGTTGCTGACAACTATTCCGTCTTCGGAAATCGGCCAATAGCACCGAATACCTTCGATGACTCCGAACTTTTGATGGGTTTTCTAGACTAATTACATTTCCAATATTGTCATTATATCAAATTCAACCTGGTTTTATCAAGAAACTAGGTTGTTTTATTAGAAGGAGTCAGGAGGAAGAATTAGAAGGAGATAAGAATAGTCTTAAATCTGGGAAAGTGATAGCTAAATGAATAGTTTCAAAGTTTATTAAGCAAGCCATAATTATGCCAAAATCTCCAATTTTATCAACATCTTTAAACTTTCAAGAAAATTATCCATGTCCAGTATGTCGCGTGGGTAAAATTTCGCAAATGTTGATGATGGAAGCTATGTGTTGTGATTTCTGCAATGAGATTTTTACAGTTAATTTGGAATTACAACAGGTGAAAATGCCTTCTAGAGAACCGCCTTTAGTTTGGAATTGGAATGGATTAAGGTGGACACAAGCACGATTAGGAAATGTGGAATTAGGTTGGGGTTATGGTTTATCCGCAATTGCTTTTATTATTTTACCGACTACCTTAATAGGAGTAACAGCATATTATTTTCCTCCCCATTCTCATGTTCCCCTGTCATGGCTTCCATTTGTTTGGACGGTGCTAACTTTTTTGTCACATTTAGGAATTATTATTTGGATTTTTCTTGAAGTTTATCAGATTCCTATTATTGCATATTTGCGAGCCATTACCCGTTGGTAAAATAGATTAATTAGGTAAATTTTCCCAATTTCCAGCGTTATTAAAAATTCCTAAAAAGCCTACGGCATATTAATTTTGACTTCCGTTCGCGTAGCGTCTCCGAAGGAGAAACTCCTAACACCGAACTCAGGTAACTTGGGGTAATAACAAAATTCCCTCATCATCTGTTAATAAATTTTGTGCTGCTTCTAACATAGAGGGCATTATTTCTTTTAAATCTTCTCGATTATTTAAGTAAGTTTGTAAAGCTGACATTGGGTCAATACTGCTACTCGCGGTTAATTCAGGAATACGAGGTTTTGCTAATTGACTAACTAATTCGGCTTGAATAGTGTAAGTGTGTGCAATGCTTAAAGCTTGGTGAAGAGAAGAGTTATCAATTAAATCCAATTGTTCTGACCGCAGTTTATAAATGAGTCGCACTACATTATCTTGAATATCATATTTAGTAATTCCTTTTAATAATGCTTTTTGTGGATCATCTTGTTTGGATATATCTATCTCAATAGTCCGAAATGTTCGCACGGGTAGGGGACAAAATTCCCAATTTACTTTCCCTTTTTCCAAATCTATCATTACATAACCTTTGTCTTCCTTCTCTTCACTAAAATCTACCCGTTCAATACTGCCAGGATAAATTACTGGTGGGTCATTAGATTTATTTAAATTCTGGTGTTTGTGGACATGACCTAAAGCCACATAATCAAAACATGGTCGAGTTAATAAAGATAAGGGTAAAGTAAAACCTTTCCCGACTGCTAATAAACGTTCTGCACCTAAAGTGGCATTATCAGCCATTAAATGGGCTAAAAGCACAGTGGGTAAATCCGGGTCAAGACGGCGAATTTCTGCTTCGATAACTACTTCTAAACGGTCTGTGAGGATTTGATTAACTTCTGCTAGAGAAGAACCCTGAGTTTCTTGACGAGTCATTAAAGTAGAACGAGTTAACCAGGGGAGAGTAATTATTTGTATATTTCCTGTTTGTGTGGAAATGCGATGAGTCGTTAAAGTATCACCAACCACAAACCCTGGTACTCCCAAAGTCCGATAAATATTTAAACTCGCACCCCCTAAACCTTGGGAATGTTGGTCATGATTTCCCACTAATAAGACTGTGGGGATATCTGCATCAACTAAACGGCGAAATTGATTAGCAAAGGCTTCTTGCACATAGGGTGCAGGTGTGGCATTAGGGAAGGCATCACCACCGAATAGGACTAAATCTACATGATCAGCGATCGCTCGGTCAATACACAAAGATAATGTTTTCACAAAATCCTCCAGTCGTGTGTTTAAACCTGTGGCTGGATTAACACGCCCATGACAAAAACCGCTACCAATATGGATATCTGAAAGATGGAGAATTTTCATAGTTTATTGGTTGTAGGGGTTAAGATCCCCGACTTCTTCAAGAAGTCGGGGATCTAGGGGAGTAGTGTGATTAAATGTGGATTCCACACTCAGTTTTTTCGCTGCCACGCCAACGTCCAGCCCGTTCGTCTTCACCTTCACCGACCTTGGTGGTAATAGGTTCGTCACCAATACTGGGATAACCTTGGTCATGAAGAGGGTTGTAAATTACTTGATGTTCAGCTACATAGGCCCAGCTTTGCTTGCGAGTCCAGGTGGCTAGAGGGTTGATTTTTAATCTTCCTTTACCGTCTAATTCAAATACGGGCATGGTAGCACGAGTAACTGCTTGATCACGACGACGACCAGTAATCCAAGCCACAGTTTTAAGTTCGTCCAAACCGCGTTGCAGTGGTTCAATTTTGGTAATGTCATGGAATTTAGTAATATCTGTATCCCAAAGGGCTTCACCGAATTTAGCAGCAAAGGCTTCACGGCTATCTACGTCTGGTGTCTTATAGGTTTTTAAATCTAGGTTATAGAGTTCTTTGGCTTTAGCTACCAATTCTAGGGTTTGAGGGAAATGATAAAGGGTATCTAGAAAAATAACAGGAACAGGATGCTGAAGTTCGCTATAGAAAATGTGTGTCAAGATGATGTCATCAACGTTGAAAGCACTAGTTTGGACTAGTCCCGTGGGGATGTTCTGTATAGACCAGGCTAGGATTTCTGTAGGGGTTGCCGTTTCAAATTGCTGATTTAGTGATGCTAAGTCAAAGGCGATAGAAGTTGTCATGATCTTTCTCTAAAACCAAGATTTTTTACTTTTATTAAATTTAATCTTATCGTATCAAGGCACATATCCCCGCTGATGATTGAGGAAATGGGGCAGGGGGCAGGGGGAATATTTCTTCCCAATGACAACTGACAACTGACAACTGACCCAATTATGTAGTATTTTGATTGCAAGTCTGTTTAAGGATTCATCCCATGCAACAGTTACTCAAGCAATTATTTAGTAACCAAAAATACGTTATTCGTCTTATCTTGCCTATATTGGTGATGATGATGGCGACTTCACTGTTTATTTTACCTGCTGCGGCCACTGGTGTATACGAAATACCCAGTTTGACAGCAGACACTTGGATTTTAGATCAAGGTGATGTGATTAGCCGATTGAATGAAGGTCAGATTAGCAAGGCTTTCCAGGATTTGGCGCAAAAAACTGGTAATGAAGCCAGAATTGTCACTATTCACCGCCTCGACTATGGAGAAACACCGGAAAGTTTTGCCAAAGGATTATTTAGTAAGTGGTTTCCAACAGCGGCAGAGCAAGCCAACCAAGTATTATTACTGGTTGATACTGTTACTAATAGAATGACTTTACTGAGTGGGGATAATGTGAAGTCATTATTAACTGACTCTATTGCCGAGAGTGTGGTTGAAGAAACATTAGGTACGGCATTACGTGAGGGCAATAAATATAACCAAGGATTTTTGGATGTGAGCGATCGCCTGGTTGCTATTTTATCCGGTCAAGCAGATCCCGGTCCACCAGAACTCAAGGAGACAGTCCAGGTAGAAGGAACTTTTACCAAAGCTGAAGAAACAGATCAAGGTAATGCTACTGCTTGGGTTGTCGGGCTATTAATTGCCGCTACTGTCATCCCTATGGCTACATATTACATTTATCTAGTGTTTCAAAAACCACCCTCTCAGGAATCTGAGAAATAGGAGGCTGGGGGCTGGGGAATAGCTTAACGGGTGACAAGGCGGTTGAAGATGAGATGTGGCAATAATTTGAGAAAATAAGGGGGTAAAAAAATAGAAGGATGCCCCCAAAGCAAAAAATGTTACCACAATCATATCAAACAATTTTCCGAAAGCATTTGAGTGAACAGCAGTATTTGATATTAGAGATACTGTTCCTATTAATACAAGCTCATCTCCGGGTGAAACTGTCAAAATTAGCCAGCTTATTTCCCCAACCAATTAAATATCAAAGCAGGAAACGTAATCTACAAAGATTTTTAGGAATAGGTAAACTCTGCGTAAAATGGAATTATGGGCTGATTTAAGTAGGTGAACACAATAAAACCAATCTGTGTAAAGAAAAGTAAAATCGCCCATACCCTCTTCACTCTTGCCTCTTGCCTTGCCATAACGACGATTTTCAATGCTAACTTACTTAGCTCTAAACTTGATTGCTCTCAAGCCTCATAAGCGCCTCTTTTTTCAACGTGGCTTTCAGGTTCTATCCCTTATGAAACAAGCTGTTTTGTCACCTTGTCACTCGTTAAGGGTTAAAATAGAAAATAAATCTATTGCAGTATTGAAATGATATCAGAAACAAATATTGAAGATGTTCAAGAACCAATTACCAGCGCACCACCGGAGGTAAAGCAAATTATTGAAAAGGTATGGAGATTGGAGAAAAGCAGATTAGATAGAAAGAGTAAAGGTCATATTAATGATGATATTCTCACTATTGTGAAGGAAGCGGTGCAATGAAGCTAACTTCGATTAAATTATGTAATTTTCGTTCCTTTTATGGGAAAACTCCAGAGATAACTTTAGCTGCTGGAAATGTTTGCAATACTACTATGGTTTATGGTAGTAATGGTGCTGGTAAAACCAGTTTTTTGAATGCGTTTACTTGGGTTTTATATGAAAAGTTTAGTGCGGCTTTTGCGTCAACTGAACAGTTAGTAAATAAACGCGCAATCGCCGAATCTCAACCAGGAGAACCTGTAGAATGTTCCGTAGAAATTGGTTGGGAACATGAAGGTATTCGCTATCGTGCTAAACGTGGTTGTCGGGTTTATAAAAATCAAAGTGATATTATTGAAGCTGGAAAAACTCAACTAAGAATGTGGTTAGGTGGAGAAGATGGTCAATGGAAAATTCCTAATCAATTACCAGAGGAAATTATCACTCAGATTTTACCAGCAAGTTTACATCAATATTTTTTCTTTGACGGTGAACGGATTGAGGAAATTGTCCGTTCTGATAATAAAGCAGAAATTGCAGAAGCAATTAGAACTTTTTTAGGGGTGGAAGTAATTGAACTTTCTATTAGACACCTAAAAGATGCTAAAAAGTCTTTGGAAACTGAGTTCAAGCATATTGGTGATGCAGAAACGAAACAACTATTAACTCAAAAGGAAAAACAAGAAATAGAAATTGAAACCATTAATCAACGTCAAACAGAAATAAATCAAGAGTTGGAATATCAACAAACGTTTAAAAAAGAAGTTAGTAATAAGTTACGAGAATTGAGTGCTGTTAAGGAATTACAGGAAAGAAAGCAAAGTTTAGACTCCCAAAGAGATAGTTTGCGAGAAGATTTAAAGAAAACACGGGAAAATTTAAAAAAAGTTATTTCCGCACGGGGTTATACTGTTCTGTTATCGGAAACTACGCATAAATTTCGGGAAATTTTTACAGATTTAAAACAAAGTGGTGAATTAACAGCAGGAATTTCGCGGGAATTTATCAATGATTTACTCAATACTGGACGTTGTATTTGTGGTGCAGATTTAAGAGAAGGAACTCACACCCATTTTCATGTCAAGAACTTAATGAGAAAATCTGGTTCTTCAACTGTCGAAGAAACCGCAATTAGAATGAGCGCGCAAGTTGATGAAATTGATAAACAAGCAGATGCTTTTTGGGAAGAAGCAGATAGAGAACAAACCAGAGTCAAACAGTTAAGAGACAATCTATCCCAAGTTGAATCTGAATTAGATAGTATTCAAGAACAACTGCGAAAAGATCCCAATGAGGAAATTAGCAATTTACAAAAACGTCTGGATGAAATTGAAGCCAAAAGTGATGAATTAAATCGAGAACAAGGTGCAAATCAACAGGAAGTTTCTCACCTTAAAACAACTATTGATGCTTTGATCAAACAAATATCTAAGCAAAAACAAAATGAGGAAAAACAATCTTTAGCACAGCGTCGCATTAATGCTACTCAAGATGCAATTGACAGGTTATCAGAAGTGAAAAACCGTCAAGAAAATCAGTTTCGTCTCCAATTGGAACAGCGAGTACAGGAAATATTTGCAGATATTTCTTTTACTCCCTATATTCCCAAAATTAGCGAAAAATATGAATTAAGTTTAGTGGAAAATACGACGGGAATTGAAGCACCAGTCGCAGCTTCAACAGGAGAAAATCAAATTCTCAGTTTATCTTTTATCGCTAGTATTATTGATAAGGTGCGTGACTGGAGTGAAAGACGAAAAATGATCATGCTTCCTGAAAGTAGCACTTTTCCCATTGTTATGGACTCTCCTTTTGGAAGTTTAGACGCTAATTCCCGTCGCCACATTGCGCGAACTATTCCTAAGTTAGCAAATCAGTTGGTTGTGTTGGTGACCAAAACTCAATGGAGGGTGGAAGTTGAGGAGGAAATTGCTGATAAGATTGGGAAGGAATATGTGTTAGTTTATTATTCTTCTAAACCTAATTGTGAACAGGATTTTATTGAGTTGGGGAGGGAAAAATATGCTTTGGTGCGACAGAGTTTGAATGGTTTTGAATATACGGAAATTGTTGAGGTTGAACGAAATTAATATATCTCACGCAAAGGCGCAAAGGCGCAAAGGAAGAAAGAAATGGTTGTTAGTTCTTTAAGTTTGGTGACGGATACGTGGGTAAGTGTGAGTTGGGATGAGTTTATGGAGGTTGCTGAACATTCTGATTATCAGCAAGGAAGATTTTATTTTTATCAAAATTATATGAGGGTAGAAATGTCACCTGTTGGTTCAATTCATGGAAATAATAATAATGTTGTTGCAAATGTTGTGAATTTTTATGCGACATTGAAAAATATTAAGATTAAAGGCTGGGTAAATACCAGTTTTCGCAGAACAAGTGAGGGAGAATGTCAACCTGATTTAGCTTTTTATATTGGGGATAAGATAACATTTCCACCTTTGAATAATTCTCCTGTCAATATTAATGAGTTAACAGCACCGACTTTAGTTGTGGAAGTTGCTGTTTCTTCTATTAATGATGATTTGGGTTTTAAGCGGTTACTTTATGAACGGTTGGGGGTAAAGGAATATTGGGTAATGAATGCTAATAATAATGATATTATTGCTTTTGAAATTATTGATGGTGGAAGTAGGAGAATTGAGGAGTCAAAGGTTTTACCAGGGTTGCAAATATCTACTGTTCAGGAAGCTATTCAACGCAGTTTAACTCAAGATGATGGTGAGGTTAATCGCTGGTTGTTGCAAATTTTTAGTTAATTTGTTTTACGGAAAGTCAGGAGGTAAATGTCATGGTTGCTAATTTTGATCCAATTTATATGAGTCCTTTGGAGTATTTGGAGTGGGAGGAACAACAAGATATTAAACACGAATATATCAATGGTGAAGTTTTTGCTATAACTGGGGGAACTATTCCTCATATTACTATTGCTTTAAATTTAGCTTCTGGATTAAAAAATCATTTGCGGGGTGGTAATTGTCGTCCTTTTATGGCAGATGCTAAAGTAGGTATATCGGAAAATGGTCTGTTTACTTATCCAGATGTCATGGTAAGTTGTGATGAACGGGATAAAAAAGCAATTAAGTTTATTCAATTTCCTTGTTTAATTGTTGAGGTGCTTTCTCCGAGTACGGAAGCTTATGATAGAGGAGGTAAGTTTCAGCTATATAGACGGATTGAATCTTTGCAGAAATATGTTTTAATTAGTGCTGATAAAATTGGTTTGGATTGTTTTCGTTTAAATGAGAAGGGTTTATGGGAGTTACATCCTTTTGTTGAGGATGATGAGGTACATTTGGTTAGTGTTGATTTTAGGTTTCCTCTTTCTCTGGTTTATGAGGATGTTTTTTGATTTTTTTCTCTCGCAGAGACGCAGAGGCGCAAAGAGGAGTGTGAGTATGTGATATTAATAAGTTAGGTTTGGTTTATGATGTTAAGGGTGTATATTTTATAGTTATGGCGGAAACTGGTAGAATCAGGGTTGCTAGGGATAAAGCTGAGTTGGTGAAAAGTTTAACTTCTGCTGATGGGGGAACTGGTCCTTTTCAGACTTTCGCTGATGTGATTGTTTTTGCTGCTGCTTTGGGTGTAAAGTATAAAAAGCGTGTCCCCTTGGGGGAAATTTCTAAACGTGAACCATCACCAATTCCTCAAGAACAATTTATTGTTAGAGGCTATGATACGGTAATAAATCTTTTAGGACTTATTGAAACTGAAGATATAGGAATTTTATCTTTTCATGATGGTAATAACAATGAAAAGCGTAATCATATATTTGAAGAGTATGCTAATGGTGGTTTAGAAGTATTAGAAATAGAAATTCGAGGTGCAGTAGATTATTCTGATCGAATTTTATTATTTCTCAATTCTGACAGGTTTAAGGATGATTTTGAGGGTGAAAATTATGATCTGAGAAGATTTAGACCATAAATCAAAAATTTAGATATTCATAGTAATAGTAAAAATGACCAAAGTAAAACAATCATCCAATCAGAGAAGTTTAGCTGATTATTGTCAATCTTTCTCTAACCTCAATGTATACAAAACTGATAAAAAAGGTTATGCACTCAACCAACCAATATTACTTTTATCTGTAATTGATCTAATTGCACAAAATGTAATAAAGGATGAAAAAATTTATATTTCTGATGATTTAATTGAGACATTTAAAAAGTATTGGCAGGTAATTGCATCTAGCCCGTTTAAAGGTAGCGATTTTGCCCTTCCGTTTTTTCACTTGAAAAATGTGAAAAATAATCAATGTAAGTTTTGGCATCTTCAGTTTAGTTCTGAATATGAGGGTGGTCGTCCTCAAACAATTCCCAGACTTAGACATGATGTTAACTACGCTTTTCTGGATGATGAACTTTTTAGTTTAATACAAGATGAAAGTACCAGAAAAGAATTAATTGATGCACTTGTATCAAGTTGGCTTTCATCTGATGAAAATGAGATAGGAGAAATTTTAAAAATTAATGAAAATTTTCAAAATGAATCCTTAGAACAAGAAACTATAACCGAATCAACAGATACATTAAAAATTATTCCTAAATGGAGTTTAAAAAAAACACTAATTAGAAATGCTTTCTTTAGAAAAGCGGTTGTTTCTGTATATGATTGTCAATGCGCTTTTTGTGGGTTGAAAGTTACTAAAACTGGTAATCAAAATATTGTTGACGGCGCACATATAAAGCCATTTTCTGCTTTTTATGACAGTAGAATACATAACGGAATAGCGCTTTGCAAAAATCATCATTGGGCTTTTGATAGAGGTTGGTTTGCTATTGATGATAAATACAAAATTATCGTTAGTAAAGAATTAGAAGAAGTATCTCCCCATGCTAGAACAATAACAGAATTTCATGGGGAAATACTCATATTACCGAAAGTAGAGAAATATTTTCCAGATATTGAAGCTTTACAATGGCATCGTGATCATATATTTCAGCCATAATGGGCTATTATTATAAAATAACTGGAAGTCCTACATCTTGAGGTTTAACTAACTTACCATCAAAACCTATAGTTTGTTCTTCTGTCGTCCTAGCATTAGCTAAAGCTTTACGTAAAGCAGTAACTTCCATTTTTTCAGTCATTCCTCCCAACATATAAATGAATAACTTCACAGCTAAATCTTTTCCTGCTATTTGTACCCGCTTTTTATTGGGGTCATATAAAACTCCATACCATAAAGATTGAGGATATTCCATATTACTAAAACCCCCTTGACGGTCAAATTTCTCCAACTTCTTAAAAATATCCGTCAAAGCAAAACCTTTTTTAAATACCAAAGTTCCCAAAGCTTGGGCTAAAGCTACTTGAGAAACTGGACGAAATAACATATTTCCCTCACCTCCGTCTTTTTCAAAATGGAAACGACGCAAAGCAGTTGTATCTTCGTGTTCCAATATTTTATAACTGGGAAGATTAGCTAAATTATCAAAAAGTAATCTAAAATCAGCAATTCCTTCCTGAATTTCTTCATTTTCTGGACGCATAGGAATTAACCCTTTTTCCAAAGGTTTCCAGTGGGGGAACTTTTGACCCAAATACCTTTCAGACATATCTTGTAAGGCTTGCAAGGTCGTCAAAACCGTAGAATTAGCGGCTACTGTGGCACTATTCCAATTAACACGGGGATTGCGATTTGGTTTTTGTTCTAAAAGTGGATGTGTAACCGCAATTTTTCGCGCTACAATAGCAAAACCATCATCTTCATTTAATTGTGCTAACTGACCTTTAGTTAAAGGTGCAGCCATTAAATTCACATGAACAAAAATTGATCTGACCCGTCGTTTTGCTTCTGTATAAGTTTCTCCAGTATTCACCGCACAAATAAATTCAATGCCAATTTTTTCTTTAGATAAATTTTGTAAATAAGCAGGTTCTACTTGATATTTCTCAATCAAATCAGATAAGGTAATAAAACTATCATCCGCAGTTTTATCCTTTTTATAACGTTGGAGTTTACCAGATTTAATTAACTCCATTAAACCTTGGACACCCATTAATCTATGCTGACCATCTAAAGCATAAATTGTCACATTTTCTTCAGAAATATTCAGTAAACCGACTTTACCATCTTTATCTAAAGGTATAAAATCAGTTGTCGCTTTTTTAGCCCGTCCTTGACTATCCCACTCCGCTGCTTTGGGGTTATCTACCCAAGGTTGATTAATTACTACCAACACAGCCGGAAATTTATGGTTTTTCCTCGCTGCTAAATACTGTACTAACGGGGCTTGACGCGACCAGTCAACAGGACGTTGTTGAATATCATCAATACTATCAGCATCAATTTCAATATTCTCTGTCTCTGGGTTGTACTTTTTTTGCAGCAGCGGTAAACCAGACGCAAAATGTACCCGTCCCGCAAACCATTCCAATGTCACAGAACCTATATAAGCCTCTGTACCACCCATTTCGGTTTTTTGGACAAGAATTTGGTCTTTCTTCTCTAAAAACCTGTCTAGCAGCAAAGCTAATACCTGTTTATCCTTATTTTCCCGTTCTAGATACTCGTTAGCGAGTTGATTATTTAGTGTATTTGTATTATCATTCATGTTAATTTTTGAAAACTTAGTGATGAACTCTTGCTTTATTGTCCAAAAAAATGGATACTAGGGATGCAATTTTTAAAAATATGTTGCACGCATAGCTTAAGTTTATTTATATACTAGATGATTCCATTCCCACAAAGGGAAGTATTGATTCTATGTTCATATATCCAGAGGTAGGGAAAAATGACTACAGCACAACAGCCAGAAAATAAAAATCAGCCGAATCGTACTGTACCAGAATTAGTGGAGTATATCCAAGCTTTGACAACAGAAATTCAAGAATTGTATTGTTTAGATGAGATACCTTGGGTAGTAGGTTATTCAGGTGGAAAAGACAGCACTGCTACTTTACAGCTTATTTGGAATGCGATCGCTGAACTCCCACCGGAAAAAAAAACTAAGCCAATTCATGTAATTACAACAGATACATTAGTAGAAAATCCTGTAGTCTCTGTTTGGGTACGCAACTCCTTAGAACGAATGAGAGTTGCCGCTGAAGAACAAGGAATGCCAATTCAAGCCCATCTGCTTTATCCAGCAATTAAAGATACCTTTTGGGTGAACTTAATAGGTAAAGGCTATCCAGCACCACGTAATCGTATGCGTTGGTGTACCGACAGATTAAAAATTAAACCCACTGACAGCTTTATTCGGGAAGTAATTCAAACTAACGGTGAAGTAATTCTTGTATTGGGTACTCGTAAATCTGAAAGTATCAAACGTTCTATTACGATGGCTAAACATCGAGAATGGCGGATACGTGATCATATGAATTTGAATCCAAATAGACCTAATTCTATGATTTATCTTCCTATAGAAGATTGGATTACTGATGAAGTCTGGATTTATCTCAATCAGCTTGAAAATCCTTGGGGATATAGCAATAAAGATTTATTTACTATGTATCGAGGTGCAACAGCAGATAATGAATGTCCTTTAGTTGTTGATACTTCTACACCTAGTTGTGGCGATTCTCGATTTGGTTGCTGGGTATGCACAATTGTTAGTAAAGATAAATCAATGGAGGCAATGATCCAAAATGATGAAGAAAAAGAATGGATGCAGCCTCTATTAGATATTCGCAATGAATTAGATATTAAAGATGACAGAAGTAAAAGAGATTTTCGTCGTATCTGGGGAGAAGTTCAATTATTTGAACGTAATGTAAATGGTGAAACATCTGTTGAACCTATACATGGTCCTTATACAAAATATTGGCGAGAACATTGGCTAAGACGAGTATTAACAGCGCAAACACAAGTCCGTCAAACAGCACCTAAAAATATGGGTGATATTACTCTAATTACTCTAGAAGAATTGAGTGCTATCCGCCGAATATGGTTAGAAGACAAACACGAATTTGATGATAGCTTACCCCGCATATATGAAGAAGTCACAGGAGAAGTATTTAAAGATCCTCGTCCTGGTGCAGATCAAAGCATACTTGGTAGTGATGAATGGGGAGTATTAGAAGAAATCTGTGAAGGTGATGGAATGCACCTAGAATTAATGGCCAGACTATTAGATACAGAAAGACAATTTAAGAAAAAAACTCGCCGTGTGGGTATCTATGAAAGCCTAGAAAAATGCTTTGATACAAGTTCCCGTTCACCAGAACAAGCGATCGCAAATGCCCATTTAAAACGGGATTTACGACAAGCAGCATTAGAAGGTGATGTTGCGACAATTCGGGAAAAATTCAAACAATTAAGTTTAGGAGATAACGCTGAAAAACAAGAGAGTAAACCACAGACTTGGGCTAATTTCAAATACGCACAAAAGGATAATAATGGGGAATAAAGGGCGAATGGAATAACGGGCGAATTCTATTCGCCCCGTATCTCTCAAGAAAAACCAATAAATTGAACCCACGAAGGTGGGTTTTGCCTGTGTAGACGCGTTCGCCCTTGGCGTTGCGAAGCAATATTCCATTCGCCGGGTATCATTCGCTATATCATTCACCCCATATTCTATAAACCAACATTATTAAAAACCATGATCTTCCTAGAATTAGTCCTGCAAAACTTCGGTCCTTATGCTGGAAAACAAATCATCAACCTCAACCCCCACGTTGACGAAGATAACGCCCGCCCAATTATCCTGTTAGGAGGAATGAACGGCGGTGGAAAAACCACCCTTATGGATGCCATTCGTCTGGCCTTATATGGACAACGTGCCCAATGTTCAACCAGGGGAAATCTGAGTTATAGTGATTTTTTAACCCAATGTGTAAATAGTAAAGCTAACCCCACAGAAAAAACCAGAATTGAATTAGTTTTTGAACATATTGAAGACGATAGACCTATCAAATATCGGGTTGTAAGAACTTGGGAAAAAAATCCCAAAGACGGAAAAGACCATTTAGGAATATTAGGAGATGATGAAACATGGCCAATTGATTCATTGGTAAATATTTGGGATGAATATATAGAAAATATCTTACCTATAGGCATTTCCAATTTATTTCTGTTTGACGGTGAACAAGTTAAAGAACTTGCAGAACAGGAAATCCCACCGCCCATAGTTGTTGATGCTATTAACGGACTTTTGGGTTTAGAATTAGCTGATAAATTGGCAATTGATTTAGAAATATTAGTAAATCGCAAAAAACGAGAATTTGCAGATAGTAAAGATCTAGCTAAATTAGAAGAAATTGAAACCCGACTCCATAAGAAACAGGAAGAATACGAAAATAATCAGATAAAACTTGCAAATCTGAATGTTGAAGTTAAAGAATTAGCCAAAATTCATGAAGAAGCTTTAGATAGATTTGTGAATGAAGGTGGGAAAATTGCCGCTGAACGTAGTCAATTAGAACAACAAAGGGAAGCAAAAATTAAAGTTGCTAATAATCTCCGTGAATCCTTATGTGAATTAGCTGCTGATGTTTTACCTTTAGCTTTGATTAGTCCTTTATTATCGCAAGTGCAAAGACAGGGAGAAAAGGAACTGAAAACTCAACAAATCCAATTAGCGAAAGATGTCTTAATTGCTAGAGATGAAAGATTACTAAATTGGCTACAACAATTAAATCTAGAAACTAATAAACTTACTAATATTCAATCTTTTTTAGCAGAAGATATCAATAACTTATATACTAATAACTTATCAACGGAAAATAATTGGTTAAATGGAGATGAAGAAAGTTTAAGTTTACTTGACAATATAACTTATCGGTTACAAATTTACCAAAATACCGCCCAGAAGCAATTAGATGAATTAACTAATTATGAAGAAGAAATACTAACTTTAGAAAGACAAGTCCAAACTGCGGCTGCACCGGAAGAATATACAAAACTACAAACAGCAGTAAAAGAATCCCAAACTGAATTTAATAAACTTAAATCTCAGTCGGATATAATGACTCAAAAACTGATAGAATTAGATACAGAAATTAAAAGATTGAGACAGGAATTAAATGAATATACAGTAGACAATCTCAAATATCAAAATAGTGAACATATTATTGATTCGGCGTTAAAAGTTCAACAAACATTAAAGGTGTTTCGAGAAAGATTAACCTTGAGAAAATTGAATAAATTAGAAGAAGAAGTAAAAAATTGTTTTCTATATTTATTACATAAATCAGACTTAGTACATCGTATAGCTATTGATAGCAAAACCTTCGGATTATCATTATATGATTTAAATGGAAAACCAGTCCCTAAACACCGACTTTCCGCCGGTGAAAAACAACTATTAGCGATCGCCTTCCTGTGGGGATTAGCCAAAGTATCAGGAAGACGCTTACCTATCGCCATAGACACCCCATTAGGAAGACTAGACTCCTCCCACCGTAACAACCTAGTAGAAAGATACTTCCCCTCAGCCAGCCATCAAGTAATCCTCCTTTCCACCGACACCGAAATCGGCAAAAAAGAATATCAAAACCTGCAAGAAACCGAAGCCATAGCCCGCGAATACCTACTCCAATACAACTCAGGTAAAAGAGAAACCACAATCAAACCTGGTTATTTTTGGTAAAATGTTATTTAGTATTTCATGGATTTAAATATGACAATTCCTCTACTACCAACTTTACATAATTTACCTGCTACCTTACTCTTAGAAGGTGCTGTCACAATCGAGTTACAAGAAGGAACACCTATCTTTCGTGCTTCTAGTAATGTCCAGAATCGCATTGAAACATTACTTTTTAAACAACAAAATTCTCAACTCACACCAGAAGAAGAACAAGAATTAGATAGTTATGAAGAAATAGATGATTATCTGAGTTTTCTAAATCGCATAGTCCGTAATCTAGCCCACAATCAAAATAAACAAACTATATAAAATTAGCAAATTTTAAACTTCTGATTTATTTCTTCCTTTGCGTCTTTGCGCCTTTGCGTGAGACTTAAATTTATTATCACCAATCACCAAAATCATGGAATCACCAATAGAAAGAATCAAACTCTCCCAAACAGCCAAAGAACAACTCCTCAAACTCAAACGCAGCACCAAAATAGAACAATGGAATATATTATGTCGGTGGGCGTTTTGTCGTTCCCTTGCAGAAGCTGCTGCACCTTCTCCCGTACCTATCCCCCAAGATAGCAACGTTGAAATGACATGGCGGGTTTTTGGGGGAGAAATGTCCGATATTTTACTTTTAGCCCTCAAACAACGCTGCTACAACGACGGCTTAGATACAGATAGAGAAACCCTAATTACGCAATTTCGCTTACATTTACATCGGGGTATTGGTTACTTAGCCGGAGATCAGAATATTAAGAAAGTTGAAGATCTAATTGAACAGGCTACAAAGAACGTAAAATCCTGATTTTGCACCGTCTAGTAGAAATGACAAGATAACTCTTATGAAAGAAATTCAAGCACTCCGACAGGCGTTCCAAAGCCAGAAAATGGGTGCTTTATTATTACTAGGTTTTGCATCAGGTTTACCCCTATTTCTGACCAGTAGAACCCTACAACTATGGATGCAAGATGCCAAAGTTGATATTGCCAAAATCACCTTATTTGGTTTGTTAAGTTTACCCTATTCCTTAAAATTCCTGTGGTCGCCCCTATTAGATAGATTTACACCACCATTGCTAGGTGGCAGACGCGGATGGTTAATTATTACCCAAATTGGGTTAGTATTGGCGATCGCCGCCCTGGCCATTCAACAACCCGCCCAAAGCGACCAAATATTACAAATCCTCGCCATCAACTGCCTAATTATTACCTTCCTCAGCGCCACCCAGGACATCGCCGGGGATGCCTACCGGACAGACATTTTAAACCCCCTAGAGGCACAGCCAGGGGCATCTGTGTGGGTATTAGGCTACCGGATCGCCCTATTTATTACCAGTTCCCTCGCCTTAGTCTTAGCAGATTACTTACCTTGGAACGTCGTATATTTACTCATGGCAGTAATTATGGCAGGGAGTATATTTACCACCTTGTGGTCGCCCAAAGAACACAAACTCCCAGATAAAACACAACTAGCGCCCATTTCTAGGCAAGACGTGATTTTCATAGTCCTGATCACCTTACTAGTAGCAGGGTTAATTGCCGG
Source organism: Dolichospermum sp. LEGE 00240 (assembly GCF_015207875.1). Lineage (GTDB taxonomy): Bacteria > Cyanobacteriota > Cyanobacteriia > Cyanobacteriales > Nostocaceae > Dolichospermum > Dolichospermum gracile. The sequence continues at coordinate 145,329 of NZ_JADEVZ010000002.1, read as the reverse complement.
CGTTTTTGTCGGTTTCATTCCCCAACCCGTATTTTATTGGTTACTAGCAGGATTATTAGTAGCTTGGATCACTACATCCGCATTATTACCAAACTCCCTCCTCAATGAAATTACGGAAGATAGTTCCCCTCAAAACTTACAAACAGCTATTTTCCTACCTTTCAAAGAATTTTTTCACCGCTTTGGCATCAAACAAGCCAGCTTAACACTCAGTTTTATTCTCCTCTATAAACTAGGTGATTCCCTGGTTGGGATTACAGCCAACCTATTTTTACGGGAAATAGACTTTACCAAAACCGAAATCGGCGCAATCCAAGCCGGAATGGGATTTATTGCCACCACCGTCGGCGTATTAGCTGGGGGGGTGATCATGACCAAAATTAACTTAAATCGCAGTTTGTGGGTATTTGGATCGCTGCAATTACTGAGTAACTTAGGTTATTATGCCCTAGCTATGGCTAATAAAAAAGATTATTCCCTACTAGTCATCGCCGTTAACATCGAAAACTTCTCCGCTGGATTAGTCACAGTGGCTACAGTCGCCTTTTTAATGAGTCTCTGTAACCACCGATTCACAACCACCCAGTTTGCTTTATTCTCCAGCCTCATGGCCATTAGTCGAGACGTACTTTCCGCCCCCGCCGGTAGTTGGGCGACAGCCACAGGTTGGCCGACATTTTTCTTACTTTCTCTTGTGGCGGCGTTACCTGGTTTGCTACTATTACCTATTGTCGCCCCTTGGCATCCCAAGGTATTAGCAGCCACCAGACCAGGACTAGAAAAAGATATATGGGAACACAAGTAGTTATTATTATCGGTACATTTGTTCTAATAGTCACAGGTCTATTACTGGGCTATGTCCTCTCACAATTAGTGCTGCAAAATCTGCCTTTTAACCCCGTCACACTACTAGGAACTATCAGCCTGATCCTAATTTTTGGAACACTTTATTACGTCCTATTTTGGCAACTGCGACGCGAACCCCTGCAAGCACTCAATCCCAGCATCCCCAACCAACTAGATGAAGAAGTGACCGGCAACTACCTCAAAAATCGCCTCATCGCTAGATTATCTGGAGACGTAGCGGCGGCGGAAAGACTAATTGAACAAGCCAAACAAAACGTTCCGGGAATGCCCGAAAATTGGTACTGTGAAAAGGTCTTAAATGAATTAGACCAGGATCAGCCTTAATATTAGGGCAGAAAAAGACAAATTCATTTTGCTTAGTGCAAGTTGGCTAATTTATTCTTGAGAATTCGCTAGAATTAATACTGTTGCTATTTATTCATAAACAAAAACATGGCTATTTTTCGTCAATATATTGCCCCTTTGATTGCAGTGTTGATATTTACCCTGGCTTTGGTAGCAGTCAGCGCTCGCATCTTTTTACCCTCGGATATGGTAGCTCCCGCTCCCATTGGCATGATCATTAGGTAATTAGGGAATAAGTCTATTTTGAATTTCATCGCCGGCTATTCTCTTCGCCAAGGTTCTACCCTCGATAAAGCCCTCTTGGTCAAGTTCATGCAGCGCACTTACCAAGAACAATTCCCTGATCAAGACTTTTCCCATTTGGCACATACAGTTGAGCAATACTTCTGTCGTGATACCCCCCTCTGGTGGGTGTATGAAGAGGTAGGGGCGGTAGGAGAGGTAGGGGAGGTAGGGGAGAAAATTCCTCACCAATTACCAATCACCGATTACCAATCACCCGTAGCTTGTTTATGGGTGGGGAATGCTATAGATCAGGTTAGTGGCGATCGCCATCCGCACATCTTTCTCCTCTACGTCATCCCAGAATATAGGCGCAAAGGCATTGGTAAAGCATTAATGGCTTATATAGAAAATTGGGCTACACAAAAAGGCGATGTCTCCGGTAAGCCCAACTATCGCCAAATTGGACTACAAGTATTTCTCTCCAATACACCCGCATTAAATCTTTATCATCAACTTGGTTATCAAGAACAATCCCTCTGGATGATAAAATCACTTGAGTTAGGGAACTCTTAACAGGGAACGGGGAATAGGGTTACAGTAAAATAATTATGTACGACGAATACGAACTAAGCCTACTCGACACCGAAGGGGAGCTTATTACCCCACTAGACCAAATAGAACCACTGAATGATGAATCAGAAGTGGAAAAGCCTGATGTGGAATTAATGCTGGTACTCCTAGCCAATCCCCAACCCCAACAACGGATGTTAGCAGCGCGTGCTTTTTGTGATATTCAAGATGAACGGGCAACACCTCATCTCATCCATCTGTTGATAGATAACTGTCCCCTCGTCCGAGTCAGTGCCGCCTACGGTATCGGTCGTAATCCTGCCCAAGAAGCCGTAGAACCCTTAATTAGGCAACTCAACCGCGATTTTAATGGTTATGTTCGCAAAGGCATAGTCTGGGCTTTAGGTAATTGCCGCGATCGCCGTTCCCTAGCACCCCTCACCAATGCCCTCAGAACCGACATTCCCGCCGTCCGTCTCTGGGCAGCCAGCGCCCTTGCACAGATGACAGAAGTAGGTTATGAAGCCATCGTCGGCGCAATTCCTGCCCTAATCGAAGCCTTGGTTAAAGACCCTGTAGCTGCTGTGCGTAGTAACTCCGCTTGGACAATCGGCCAGCTTTGCAAAGAACTACCTTCCAATGTCGTCTATGCTACAGCCATAGACGCACTAATTCAAGCTTTTGCTGAAGACAAAGACTTAGGAGTAAGAGAAGACACCAAAGCCTCACTACTGGGAGTCGGCGATCCTCGCGGACTACAATTAATCGAGACCCTCGAACAAGAAGGATGGTTTTAGACCATGGATATTTAGGTGACTTATGTGTATAGATATGTGTATCATACACTATTTTGTCTGAATCAGATATTTTCATTATATTGATTCAGGTTTCCAAGGATTAATAATAGAAATACCACATCCTTCAAAATCAGTAACATTGCGCGTTACTATAGCTGCTTTATGAGTGTAACAAACAAACTCATTAAAGGTTGTGCTGCTACCCATTCACGAACTATTGCTGATTTTTGAGTTTTCATCAGTTCAGAAATGACGTTTGTATCCAAAATAATCATTTTTTAATCGGCAAATATTGACACTGTGCGAATTGCGTCTCTCTCTATTTCCGGTAATTCCAAACCTTCAAAATCGGCAAAACGTTTTTCAATTAAAGTGACTAAATTGATCGGATTTTGAGGATTTTCTGAGAGGACAAGACGAAGAATTTCTGTAATTTCTTGTTCTAGGGAATTTCCATGTTTTTCGGCTCGTTTTTGTAACTGATTTTTCAGATCATCATCAAGGTTAGAGATTGTGATATTAGTCATAATCAATTGAGAGAATTTTTATGTGTCTATCATTAAAGAATAAATGTATTATACACTATTTTATCAGAATCAGGATGTCTAGGATTTAAGGATTTTCAGGATGTTATAATATTTATAAACTTTCACCAAAATATATAGTTATGGCGATCGCTATTTCCCTAACTCCAGAACTAGAAGCAAGACTACTTGAAAAAGCAACCCAACAAGGAAAAGATATCAGTTTAGTTGCGGCTGAATTATTAAAAAATATCCTAGACTGGGAATTAGAAGACTCACAAGCAGCTATTCAAGGTATTCAACAAGGATTAGATGATTTTGAAGCAGGAAGATTTCGGTCTTTTGATGATTTTGCCAAAAAATCAACATTTTGACTTGAAATATTAACTATAAACATTCACAAAAATACAAGGTTGTGGCAATCCTTATGAGTCAAATAACATTACCAGAAGTTCTCACAATTGATGAAGTTGCCGAATATTTGCGTTTACCTCAAGAAGCGGTAATTCGTCAAACATTACTGGGGAATATTCCCGGACAAAAAATAGAGAATAACTGGAGATTTTTGAGTATTTTTGTGTCAGAATCAGGATATCTAGGATGAAAGGATATACAGGATGTAATTTTTTTATTGTTTAGGAAAAATGGCAATTTTTGGATGATAGATAATATTCTGTGATTGTAATTATCATTTTTGAATATTCACAGACAATTCATCAATAACAATCCTGTACATCCTAAAATCCTGGACATCCTGATTCAGACAATTACAATTTCAGCATCTCACCAACAACTTACAAATTACCATCCTGTACTCTTTTAATTTGGTGCTAATTATTAATTTCTAGAAGATGAAAAACGCAAACATAGTAGAGGTCTTACTTGTTGAATAGTTTCAAAATCACGATCATTATGAATTAGGGTTAGCTGGGTTTCTATTGCTATTTGGGCAATACAACAATCTATACTACTTCTAACAGTTAACCCTTGTCTTTGTAAATCATAATAAATTCGTGCGGCGAAAACTCAAGTATTATCAGTTGCTTCAATATAGTCTTGTTCTTGCAGATAGGTTTGCAATAACATCCACTCCCTTTCATCTCGACAACCTTGTAATAATTCCATTTGGGTAAATCGAGTCAAAAAAACATTCTCACCTTTTATAAGTGTCTGGAGATTTTGACGTGCAACTCCTGTTTTATCGCGTAAAACATTTATCCAAACGGAAGTATCAATCAGAAACATTTCGATTTTCTCGCAATGCTTTATAGTCGTAGTCAGGAGTAAATTGAATTTGTCCACTTAAATCAAGTAAGTTCCGCTTTTTACGAACGCGAATTAGTTCTTGTAATGCTAGATTAATTAATTCTTTTTTGGTTCGCACGTTAGTTAAACGAAATGCTTCTTCTACTAACCCGTCGTCAAGTTCAATATTGGTTCGCATGATATTTAGGTAGATTATGTGTATGGATATGTGTATTATACACTATTTTGTCTGAATCAGGATAAAAAGGATGTACAAGATGTTATAATATTGATAAATTTTCACCAAAATATACAGTTATGGCGATCGCTATTTCCCTAACTCCAGAACTAGAAGCAAGACTACGCGAAAAAGCAGCAGAACATGGTTTAATTTGATGTGAGATTTGCTATTATTGAAAATAAGGTTTAAGACAATTAACTGAATTAGGTAAAAATCAATGATTTCAGAACAAGAATTATTAACAAAGTGGCGATCATTACCCCAGGATAAACAACAGGAAGTCTTAAAATTTGTGGAATTTATGCAATTGAAAACCACTGCAAAAAAACCGCCTTTGGGGGAACGTTTGCGAGAAATTCGCTCTAAAATTGTTGCATCTGGTAAACCTTTATTAAATGCAGATGAAATAGAAAAAGAATTAGCTGATCGTAGGGGTGGAATCCAAGGTAGATAAGAATGATTATAACTTATATTGATTCGGGTGTGTTATTGAGTGCAACCAATGGTGCTAGTTTAATTGCAGAAAAAGCATTAGAAATACTATCAGACTCACACCGGGTATTTGCTGCTAGTGAGTTTGTCAGATTGGAGGTAAGTCCTAAAGCAGTTTATCATCAGCAAACGGAAGAATCTCAATTTTATGAAGAGTTTTTTAATGATGTTATTTACTGGGCAAATGATTTAAATTATATTGTACAAGAGGCTTATAAAATTGCTTCTCGGTATGGATTAGCTGCTATGGATGCACTTCATGTAGCTGCTGCTTTTTCTGTTGGTGCTGAGGAGTTAATTACTACTGAGAAGAAAACAAAACCTATGCACAAAGTTATTGGTATTAAAGTAGTTTCTATTTTTGATTAAGATGTTTTTTGTCTGACAATGAAAATTTCAGCATCCCACCAATAATCTACAAATTACCAACGAACCATACAAACTGTAGGTTGGGTAGAACGCAGTGAAACCCAACATTTTGATCATCATCTATATTATTGTGAAAGTGCTGGGGTTTCTCAACTTTGTCGCGGGTCTTCATCTGGTGGATGCCAACCACCTTTTATCCAAAAACGACGCGCTTTGATAATAGAACCTTCATTATGCCTATCATCATTGAGGTCTAAGCGATTACAAGTAGCCCTTCCTGTAGGAGTAATACCAACAATTTTTCAACCATCTGCTGACCAAAGAAAATGATCTGACCATTTCTGTTTTCGAGGATTAAATATAGGAATTAAATCTCCAGTTTCCGGGTCAATACCAGTTATAAAATTATAGCGATATCCGTTACAACGTTGACAAGCTAAAGCTAAATTATCAGGGTCATCTGATGAACCAGGAAGAGACTGGGGGATAATATGATCAATAGCAAATAACGCTGCACTTGCTTCTTCTAAAGAATGACAATATTCACAAAGGAATTTTGCTCTTTCCCTGACTAATTTTTTGGTTGTCTCGTTAACTGTCATGATTCAGCAATTATTTTTGCATTCAATAAAGTAAAAATCCTGTCCAGTTCTAATATTCCTGCTAGTTCAGCTTCTTCTGTTGTAGTTAACATTCCTGCTTTATTTTTATCAGCAAGTTCTTCTAACCTAGATTGTAATTCTGGAGTGAATTTAAACAAGTTCAAATTTCTGACTTTGCTGATTTCAATTCCAGATTCTATCCAGTATGAGGGTTGAATCATTACTTGAGTCATCATAGAATTATTTTAATAATTTTGATAACTTTTATATTATAACATAGTAAATTTTTAAATTAATAATTTTAAATATTTTTTGTCTGATAGCCTGGCGCAAGCCATATCAGGATAACCAGGATTAAAGGAGTTTAAAAATATCTTCAATATCAACAGGTAAATAGGGAAAAACAGAGTCTTCAGAACCATCATGTACATGATGAGGATAGGTGGCAATTTCGGGGTGATGGGGTGCGTTATCCCAACGTTTTATTAGTTCTCTATTTTCAGTTTGCCAATGAAAACTATATTTAATTATTTCTACTTGTCCAGATTCTATTTTAAAAAACTCAAACATTTCTAAAAAACTACCATCTTTTAATATCACACGATAACGCCATAAACCTTTATCAGTTTGTGCTTCTTCTCTAAGAATTTTAAAATTTACAGCTTTTGGACAAAGTGTAATTATAGATTTGATCCAAGCTAAATAATCATCAGCGTTTTTAATATTTTTCATAAGGCTTGTTCTAACTTATGGATTTTTGTTAAAATATCTTTGCGAAGTTCGCATAAACCGAACCATTCAAAAAAATCCATTTCATCCCCTAAACTTCCTGAGTTAAATTGTTCTATAAATTGTTCAGAAGTGAGTTGATATTTTTTTTCAAACTTATCTATATCTAAGTTATATGTAGCTAGTTTTTGACGATGACGAGTTAAAATTACATTTAGGAGTTGCCCAATAATTCTTTCTAATTCTGTGTTGTCTCTACAGTTTTCACTGAGCAATTCTAATTTTTCTAATGTATTCATAATTATATATACCTTTGGTGAGGTTTATCTTTATTATACACTATTAATCTGAATTTTTTGTCTGATAGCGTAGCGTGGCGCAAGCCATATCAGGATGTCCAGGATTTTAGGATTTACAGGATGTTATAATATTTATAAACTTTCACCAAAATATACAGTTATGGCGATCGCTATTTCCAAGAGTCTGAAATTAGATTACAATAGTTTATATATACCTAGCAAAAATTGACTATAACTCACTATGACTATCAATCTAACACCAAAACAAGAAGACTTTATTCAAACAAAACTGCAAACAGGAAAATACCAATCTGTAGAACAACTGATGGAAATTGCTTTCCATTTACTAGATGAGTATGATCGGAATGAAACAGAATGGGTTAAGAAAGTGCGAGAAAAAATTGATGCAGCAATTTCCATTTCTGAAAATACACCACCTATTGATGGAGAAACATTTGTTAATCAAATTTTAGATCGTTTTCAGCAACAAAGACAGGTAAAAAAATGAATCGTTATGTTATTAATATTCTCGCTAGTTATGACCTGAATGAAATTGCTGAATACTTCTCACAAAAAAACTTAGAAGCAGGTGAAAAATTTTTTCAGGAGTTTAACCGCAAATGTAAACAATTAGTTTCCTTTCCCAATAGTGGTAAAAGCTACTCAGAAATCAACCCTGATTTACGCGGATTATCCCTTGAAGGATATATAATTTTTTATCGAGTATTGGATGATGGAATTGAAATTTTACGAGTAGTAAGTGGTCGTCGTGATCTTTCATCTATGTTTGATGATTCTCAATAAAATTAACAGGTATCACTGTCATAATATCTTTTTTGTCAGAATCAGGATAACCAGGATTGGAGGATGTACAGGATGTAATTTTTTTATTGTTTAGGAAAAATGGCGATTTTTTGATGATAGATAATATCCTGTGATTGTAATTATCATTTTTCAATATTCACAGACAATTAATCAATAACAATCCTGTACATCCTAAAATCCTGGACATCCTGATTCAGACAATTACAATTTCAGCATCCCACCAATAACCTACAAATCACAATCCTGTAAATCCTAAAATCCTGGACATCCTGATTCTGACAAAAAATATGAATCAGATATTTTCATTATGTTGGGTTGCGTTCCTTAATCCAAGCTAGAAGATGAGCGATTCCTACGAATCGCTTCGCTATCGCACTAAAACTGAGTGTTGGTGTACCTTATCCATGCTTTTACAGTTTTATTGCTCAACAAGTAGTTTATAAATTTCTGTTAAAGTCAGTAAATATATTGCTTGTAAAATATACACTTAAATATTAATGTAATAGAATAATTACTCTGTTGCAATAGATTAAGGACTATGCTACATATCAAAATCGTTCGTTCTTTTTTGACACTGATTCTTACCTGTGTGATAATTTTAAACAGTTTTGTTAGTCCAGCTTTTGCTAATTGTGATCCAGGCATTGAAGTAAGCAACACAAAGGTAATACAATCTGTTGGAGAGACTGGTATCGCTGTTGGTGCTGCTATCGGTACAGCTACAGGGTTAACTGTTGCTGCAACTTCGGGAGCAGGAATCGCTTCAGGTCTAGCTGCTGCTGGTGGTATAGTAGGTGGTGGGATGGCCGCCGGACCTGCTGTGTTCGCTGGAGGTCCTGCTTATGCTGGAGCAAAAATACTTAACGAAACTTTGTTTAAAGAAGAACCTGGTTTGTCTGAGAAAGAATGTAATGCTCGTTCAGCAGCAAGAACCGCTACAAATATTGGCGCTGCGGCTGGTGTAGCTGGTGCTGGTGCTGTAACGGTAGTGGCTGGTGCTTCTGGTGCTGCAATTATGAGTACCCTTGCAGGTATTGGTGGTGTTGTAGGCGGAGGTGCGATTGCTGGTACTGCTATAGTTGCTGCTGCGCCTGTAGTTGCTGCTGGTGCTATTGGATACGGAATCTACAAACTTTTTGGCGGCGGTAAAGAATAGTCTGTAGTCCGTAGGGTGCGTTAGCGTCAGCGTAACGCACCTTATTCACAATCAAAATAGTGCGTTACATTTCAATAACGCACCCTACAATTAACTAACTTAATCTAAGCTAGAAGATGAGCGATCGCACTTTGCCCATACAAGTGTATAATCATCATGTTTATAAATCATGACCTTTTAATGATATTCAAATTTGGAGTTAGAAATATGACTGATTCTCAGGAAGTAAACGAAGCATTGGATCGTAACGAATTTCTAGTAACAGAACTCTTGAAATATATAGACAAACTACCAAACATTTTGGGAATGAAAAGCGATATTCACGAAAAATTAGAAAATTTACGTTCTGTGATGCAAGGAATACGTCCACCACGAGTTATGGTAATTGGTCGTGCTAGAAGTGGTAAATCATCCCTAATTAATGCCATTTGTGGTTTAAAAGTTGCAGAAGTCAGCGATACAGAACCAGAAACAGGCAAGGCTGAATGGAAAAATTACTACCATGAAGGTAGTGATTTGCTTCACATCCTGGACACAAGAGGATTACAAGAGGCTCAAGAACCAAGGCAATATGATTCAGCAGAAACACCTTATGACAGTATAATGCAAGCTGTTAAAAAAAAATGTCCAGATGTTATTCTCTTTTTGTGTAAGGCTACAGAGGTTCATAGTGCTAGTGGAAAAGACCTTGATGAGTGTGAATTAGTGGTTAAAGAAATTAACAAGCAGTATCAGCGTAAATTGCCTATTATTGGAGTTCTTACGAAGTGCGATGAATTATCTCCTCCGAGAGTGCCTTTGCCAACTGAAAATGAAAGAAAAAACCGTAATGTTGAGGAACAAGTTAAAAGTTTTTTCGCTTTTTTAAAAGAAAGATCCGAATTACGAGATCATGTAAAAAATGTTGTTCCGACTGTTGCGTATGCTGAATATGAAGATGGTAAAAATGGTTTGATTCTATCTGATCAAGATTATCGGTGGAATATTACAGAATTAGTGGAAACAATGATTAAGTATACGCCAAGGGAGACACGCGGATCTTTGTCCCGAATGGCTCATATTACAGAGTTTCAATTGAGTGTCGCTAGAACAGTTGTTACAGCCTGTACTGTTTTATCTGGTTTTGTTTCTGCTAACCCAATTCCAGGTGCAGCAATACCAATAGTCTTCGGTATTCAAGCTTTTATGGTGATGTATATTGGCTGGCTTAGTGGCAGAGAATTTTCCGTACAAACGTTACAAACGCTACAAACGCGCAAAGACCTTCTTGTAACAGGAGGAGTAACTGTAGGTGCAAATGCTGGATTTGTGAGTATGGCTGATATTGCTTTAAAATTTCTACCTGGTTATGGTAGTGTGTTAGCTGCGAGTGCTGGAGTGATCGCTACACAAGGTTTAGGAGATACAGCGATCGCATATTTTCTCAACAATGGCAAAAGTGATTAAAAATATCAGTCCGTAGGGTGCGTTACATTTCATTAACGCACCCTACAATTAACTAACTATAAGCCTCCATCGGTAAACAAGAACAAACAAAATTCCTATCCCCAAAAGCAGCATCAATTCTCCCCACACTTGGCCAGAACTTATATTCCTTATTCCAACTTGCAGGATAAGCAGCTTGTTCACGGGAATAGGGATGATTCCACTCACCAATAATCAAACTTTCCGCAGTGTGAGGGGCATTTTTTAAAAGATTATCGTGAATATCCATCTTACCAGATTCAATTGCGGCAACTTCCTCACGAATCGCAATCAAAGCATCACAAAATCTATCTAATTCCTGTTTAGATTCACTTTCCGTTGGTTCAACCATAATTGTCCCAGCCACAGGCCAAGAAACAGTAGGTGCATGAAAACCATAATCCATTAACCGCTTCGCAACATCATCAATTTCAATCTGCGCTGATTTCTTCAAACTTCGCAAATCTAAAATACATTCATGTGCCACTAAACCATTTTTTCCCTGATATAAAACCGGATAATATGACTCTAATTTCTTAGCCATGTAATTAGCATTAAGAATGGCAATTTTGGTTGCTTCCGTCAACCCATCTGCACCCATCATGATAATATACATCCAAGAAATCACTAAGATACTTGCACTACCCCAAGGTGCAGCGGAAACAGCACCAGTGAATTTTGGATTTTGGATTTTGGATTTTGGATTATTTTCCTGTATTGTCGTCACAAAATGGCCGGGTAAGAACGGGACAAGGTGGGAAGCGACACCAATGGGACCCATACCGGGACCACCACCACCATGAGGAATACAGAAAGTTTTGTGTAAGTTCAAATGACAGACATCTGCACCAAAATCACCAGGACGACAAATACCTACTTGGGCATTCATGTTAGCACCGTCCATGTAAACTTGTCCACCGTGACTATGAATTATCGCACAAATTTCTTGAATTGCTTCTTCAAATACCCCATGAGTTGATGGATATGTCACCATTAAAGCTGATAATTCATGACTATGTTTTTCAGCTTTGGCTTTTAAATCTTCAACATCAATATTACCTTGTTCATCACAAGCAACTCCCACTACTTTCATCCCACACATTACCGCACTCGCGGGATTTGTACCATGTGCTGATTGCGGAATTAAACAAACATTTCTGTGTCCTTCTCCCCGACTTTGATGATATTCATGAATTACCAAAAGTCCCGCATATTCACCTTGAGAACCTGCATTTGGTTGTAAGGAAATTCCGGCAAAACCTGTAATTTCTCCTAACCATGCTTCTAGTTGTTGGAAGAGAATTTGATAACCTCTAGTTTGGGAAATTGGCGCAAAGGGATGTATTTTCCCAAATTCTGCCCAAGTTACGGGAATCATTTCCGAAGTTGCGTTTAACTTCATGGTGCAAGAACCCAAGGGAATCATTGAAGTTGTTAATGATAAATCCTTGCTTTCTAGTTGATGTAAATAACGTAATAATTCAGTTTCTGAATGGTAACGGTTAAAAACTGGGTGAGTGAGATATTTACTTTCACGCGGTAATGGGCAATGGGTAATTGGTAATTGGTAATTGGTAAGAGAAGTAAGTTCTGTTTCACTGAAAGGTAATTGATCTTTGAGTGCGAAAATTTGCCAAAGGTCAATTAAATCTGCTTCTGTGGTAGTTTCATCTAAAGAAATACCAACTGTGGAATTATCAAAAATTCTCAAATTGATATTTCTCTCATGTGCAGCGTCGAGAATTGCTTCTAATCTGGTATTTCCTAATTCTACCCGCAGAGTATCAAAGAAATTTTCCGAAGTGATTTTGTAACCTAACTTTTTCAATCCTGCGGCTAAAGTTGCGGTAAGTTCATGGATATTTTGAGCAATTTGTTTCAGTCCATCGGGTCCATGATAAACTGCATACATACTCGCCATCACTGCCAATAAAACCTGCGCTGTGCAAATATTACTGGTGGCTTTATCTCTGCGGATGTGTTGTTCACGGGTTTGTAACGCCAAACGTAACGCAGGTTTACCATTCACATCCTTGGATACCCCGACAATTCGCCCTGGAACGAGCCGTTTATACTCTTCCTTCGTCGCAAAATAAGCAGCGTGTGGTCCCCCAAAGCCCAAGGGAATACCAAAGCGTTGGGTACTGCCTACGGCAATATCAGCCCCTAATTCACCGGGGGGTGTGAGCAATAATAAGCTCAGAGGATCTGCGGCTACAGTCACCAATGCACCCTGAGCATGGGACTGTGTGATAAAATTGCGGTAGTCGTAAATTGTCCCGTCAGTTGCGGGATATTGCAAAACTGCACCAAAGATAGTTTCGGTAAAATCAAAGGTTTGATGATCACCGATAATGATGTTTATACCCAAAGGTTTGGCGCGTGTTTGCAATACATCAATGGTTTGGGGATGACATTCACTAGAAACAAAATAGTTATGGGATTTGTTTTTGCACACACCATAACTCATACTCATTGCTTCTGCGGCTGCTGTCCCTTCATCAAGTAAAGAAGCATTAGCAATTTCCAACCCTGTCAAGTCAATAATCATGGTTTGGAAATTTAACAACGCTTCCAAACGTCCTTGGGCAATTTCTGGCTGATAAGGGGTGTAAGCTGTGTACCAACCGGGGTTTTCTAAGATGTTGCGTTGAATGACGGTAGGGGTAATACAGTCATAATATCCCATACCGATAAATGAGCGATAAACCTGATTTTTATCGGCTATTTGCTTTAATTTTGCCAGTGCTGCGTATTCGCTTTGCGCTGCTGGTAGATTTAGGGTTTGATGAAAGCGGATTGCCTGTGGTACTGTTTTATCAATGAGGTCATCAAGGTTGGAAAGACCCAATAAATCTAGCATTTGCTTGACATCATCGGGGTTTGGTCCAATATGTCTTTGTGTAAAGTTGCCCAATTTCTGATCTACCACAAATCGTTCTCCAAAGATTTCTATATTAATATATTGTAATAGTGACTTTTATATATTAGTGTTTTTGCTATATCTTGATTTTGTTTCGCGCAGAGACGCTAAGGAGCAATCACGCTTCGTGATCTCGAAGAGTAGACGCAAAGGAAGAAATTAAGGATTGGTTGATTGGTAATGGTTCCATTTTTGCTGTAGTCGTTTTCTTTTTTCGGGTGTTAAGGTGTGGAAACAGTGAGGACAGGAAATATTTTTTTCATATTCTGGGGAGGTTTTATCTGTTTCAGAAATGGGATATCCACAAGCAAAGCATAATTCTTGATTTCCTGTTTCTAAGTCATGACTAACTGTGACTCTTTGATCAAAAATAAAACATTCTCCTTCCCATAAACTTTTTTCTGGGGGAATTTCTTCTAGATATTTGAGAATACCTCCTTGGAGGTGATAAACTTCTGCGAAACCTTGGGAGAGTAAATAGGAAGAGGCTTTTTCGCAACGAATCCCTCCAGTACAAAACATTGCTACTTTTTTATGTTTTTTGGGATCAAGATGTTGTTGTACATATTCGGGAAAGTCTCTAAATATTTGAGTTTGGGGATTTTCTGCACCTTTAAATGTCCCAATGGTAAATTCATAATCATTGCGGGTATCAATGACTGTGACTTCTGGATTAGAAATTAAATCATTCCAATCTTCTGGTTTGACATAAGTTCCTACTTTTTCCGCTGGGTTTACTTCTGGTAATCCTAAAGTGACAATTTCTTTTTTTAACCGAATTTTCAACCGTTCAAACGGGGGAATTTCTGTGTAGGATTCTTTATGTTCTAAATCTGCAAACCGCGAGTCACTGCGAAGAAAGGCTAAAACTGTGTCAATTTGCTGACGAGAACCAGCAATTGTGCCGTTAATGCCTTCTTGTGCTAATAAGATAGTTCCTTTTATCCCTTGTGATTCACAAAAGGATAATAAGGCTGCTTGTAGTTCGCTACAATCAGGTAGATTCACAAATTTATATAGTGCAGCAACAACTGTCTGATTTTCTTGGTTCATGGTCTTGAAAAATTAATAATAATAGTTTATGATGGTGTGGTTATGTAAAATTAACCCTTTTTACATAAAAAACAGACTTGGGGGTTTAGCTCAGTTGGTAGAGCGCCTGCTTTGCAAGCAGGATGTCAGCGGTTCGAGTCCGCTAACCTCCACTAATTATACATAACCAAACAGAGAAATTCCTTTGCTCCTTAGCGTCTACCCTGCGGGATCTCTAAGAGAGATTACGCGAAACATTATTCATGTTTAAATACTAAGGAAAGGTTATTTGCTGGCATGGGGTAAGTTTGGTGCAATATCAAATTTTTGGCTTCAGCAGCTTTAACTACATCTTCTAGGTTACGCACTCCCCACTCTGGATTTTGTGCTTGTAAAGATTCATCGAAGGCAGCGTTACTGGGTGCTGTATGTTCGCCATTTTGTTTGTAGGGACCATACAAGTAGAGTATACCACCCGGTAGGAGAATCCGCCCAGCCCCTGCCATGAGTCCTAGACAGGCTGACCAAGGGGAAATATGAGTCATGTTAATATTAACAATAGCAGAAATAGATGGTTGTGGTATTATTTCTGTTTCTACTGGCCATATTGGTGAACTAGCATCTAAATCTATGGGTGGTTGCATGGCTTCACAGGGGAGAAATTCAGCCCATGCGGTGATACTAGCACGCAGTTCGGGGTTAGGGTCGGAAGGTAGCCATTGCCGGGGTGCGAGGTGGTGAGAGAAAAATGTAGCGTGTTCACCTGTGCCACTGGCGATTTCTAATATAGTCCCATGTTGAGGCAATATTTGTAAAAGCAATTCTAGAATGGGTTCGCGGTTGCGCTGGGTTGCGGGGGCAAATTTTCGCTGGTCTGGTGGTGTGTTCATATTGGGTGAGCATTCACTATGATAATTAAATTAGCAGCGATAGGCATTCAGCTATCAGCTATCAGCAGTCAGCCAAGAGCAGGAATCGCAAAAAAGGAAGCTTTAATTACCTGTATTTCCGCCTTAAAAGCTGATAGCTGACGGCTGACGGCTGAATGCTCACCTCAATTTTAGCTTTTTTTTGCCACACCACAGGAGAACAACTTGCCTAAATCTATTCATTCCACCCAACCACCGCTAAAATTTATTCCTCAACGTCATAATCCCTTTGTGGTTAAAGTTGTGTCTTGGTTTTTGCCTTTGATTTTGCGGGTGAGAACTAGACCTTGGCTACCTGCGGGTATTGTCAATGTTGAAGCCAAAAATGCGGAAGTCTTAGCTAAATTATACCACGAATTTCAAGCAGGTAAAGTCCGATTTTTAATTGCTTTCCGTCACCCAGAGGTGGAAGATCCTCTATCTATGTTATACTTGCTATCACGGATTGTTCCCCAGGCAGCTAGAGAAAAAGGTATTAGTCTCAAATACCCTGTTCACAGTCATTTTATGTATGAACGAGGAATGACTTTATGGGCAGGAAATTGGTTAGGATGGTTATTTTCTAGACTTGGTGGGATACCAATTCGTAGGGGAAAGCGCGTAGATAGAAATGCTATCCAAATGGCCAGGGAATTATTTGCTAATGCTGAAATGCCGATAGCGATCGCTCCTGAAGGTGGTACAAATGGACATAGTAGTATAGTCAGTCCCTTAGAACCTGGTGTGGCACAATTGGGTTTTTGGTGTGTGGAAGATTTAAAAAAGGCTAACCGCGAAGAACAGGTTTTTATTATTCCTATTGGTATTAAATATAGTTATGTTAATCCCCCTTGGCAAAAAATAGATTGGCTATTATCTAAATTGGAAGCTGATAGCGGTTTACCCATGACGGAAATTACTGCAAATGGGAAGGAACAGGAAGGAATTTTATATCAGCGGGTTTTGCGTTTAGCTGCATATCTAATTTCGGAAATGGAGGATTTTTATCACCGTTTCTATCATCAAGATTTTCCAGAAATTATCAGTTCAGAAGTTCCTATAAATGAAGTGTTAATTACTAGATTACACCGTTTGATGGACACTGCTTTGAAAATTACAGAACAGTATTTTAATCTTCAGTCTCAAGGTAATTTTATTGATAGATGTCGTCGTTTAGAAGATGCTGGTTGGAATTATATTTATCGAGATGATATTGCTGATATTCCCAGTTTACCACCTTTTAAACGTGGTCTAGCTGATTGGATAGCCCAAGAAGCCGATTTGAAAATGCAGCACATGAGAATTGCGGAAAGTTTTGTGGCGGTTACTGCTGATTATATTCTCGAAAAACCCACGCCGGAAAGATTTGCAGAAACCCTTTTATTAATGTTTGATATGTTGTCTCGCATTCAGGATTCTACTTTACCAGGAAGGCCACGTTTAGGTTTAAAACAATCCATGATTTTGGTTGGTGAACCGATTAATGTGAATACAAGATGGGAAAATTGTCAAGGAAATAAACAAGCTTTGCGTAAGGGTGTTAGTGAGTTGACGCAGGATTTACAAGTGATGTTGGAGGGGTTAATTAAGGATGTCTGAACTGTGATTTTTTTGATTTAGGTGATTCAGATGATTAATCAATCAGAAAAATCAACTTAATCATGTAAATCATAGTTCTGATATTTTTCTTCTAAGGCTTCAATTTGTTCACGTCGTGCTTCTAATTCTAAACTAGGATGTCTGAACTGTGATTTTTTTGATTTAGGTGATTCAGATGATTAATTAATCAGAAAAATCAACTTAATCATGTAAATCATAGTTCTGATATTTTTCTTCTAAGGCTTCAATTTGTTCACGTCGTGCTTCTAATTCTAAACTACGACGGGCTAAATCTTGATTTTGTAAGGTTAAACTTTGCTGCCAATTCTCCATTTTTACCGCTTCTTGTTTGAGAAATTCAGGAGTAATTCCCTTAGAAAGATAGATTTCTACTAGATTAATCACCCAGTCGGTAGCATCTTCAATTGTTTCAATTTCACCGGTAGGAGATAGTTTAACTAAGACTAATAAGTTATTACTTGTGGTATTTCCCTTTCCTAAAAGAATTAAAGTTTCTTCCGAAATTGTTAACCAAAAGTTTTCTGATTCTTGTCGTGCTAATAAACGTAATTGATATTGATCTAAAAAATCATTTTTATGTACTTGGGCAAGATATAACATAATTTTTAAGGAATAGGGAATAGGTAATGGGTAATGGGTAATGGGTAATAGCGAATTTTCCCAACTAATTACTAATTACCAATCACCCATTAAAGCAATATCTACGATATAGCGGTATGCACTTGAATGAGATACAGAATCTAGAGTAAAAGCCTTATGATAAGAGACTCTTAACTCCTGACTCCTGACTCCTGACTCCTCCTATAATGTCTCCAGACGTATGCGTAAAATTTCTGCTTGTTTTTGTGCTTCTGCTAAAGTCTCTCTTGCAGTCTGTACCACGTCTGCGGGGGCTTTATCCACAAACTTAGAATTGCTTAATCTGGCACTTAAAGATTGGGCTTCTGCTTCGGCTTTTTGTAAGCTTTTCTCCAGTTTTGCACGGACAACTTCAATATCTACAACTCCTTTTAAGGGAATAACTATCTGTACAGTCCCGACAACACCAGCAATGGAATTTTCTTTTTCTTGGGGTGCGGTTGGTGGTAATTCTGGTTCAGTTGGTGTTTCACTGGGTGGAAAGTATTTTGCAAATAACTCTTCTCTTGCTTCCGCATTGAGTAAATAACGGAAAGCAAACCAACTAACATAACCTAAACCAACTATTTCAAAGCTAGTACCAAAGAAGGGAATATCTAATGCAGTATTACCCACAAATATAGCTACTTTCAAACCGATAAGGGCGACAATTGTTAAACCAATTATCTTTAATCCACCCCCATATTTATTATCTTCAACTTGTGCAATCTCTTGGGGAACAACAACAGAATTAGCATCAACAATTGTTAAATTTTCTACCTTGGCTAAATCTTGAATATAAGCTTGTCCCGCAGTGAGAATAAATCTTTCACCTTCGCTTTCAGTTTGCAAATTAGCAGTAATTTTTACCCCTGGTTTAATATCTGCTTCTGCTCGTAAATTGCGAATTGTCCGAATTGTGCCAATTAACAAATCAAACTGTGTTTCCAAAGCTGAATCAATCAGATGATTATCGGCTTCAGGATATGCTTGCAAAGGTAAAAGTTGGGGATTTTCGGTGGGTTGTTGGGTGAGAGTTTGCCAAATTTCCTCTGTAATGTGAGGCATAAAGGGATGGAGTAATTTTAAAATCCCTTCTAAAATATAGGCAATAATTTGTTGGGCAACTTTACGAGATGCGGGTTCTGCATCTTTCTGTAATCTGGATTTGACTAATTCAATATACCAATCACAGAAATCACCCCAGATAAATTCATAAAGTCCCTTTGCTGCTTCACCTAAACCATAATTTTCAATATCATGATTTGTTTGTTTAACAACTTGGTTGAACCGGGAAACAATCCACTTATCACTTAATTCTGTGGGAACTGGTTGACCTAATTGGGCTGGGGTTTGTCCATCCAAATTCATCATTACAAATCTGGCTGCATTCCACAACTTATTGGCAAAATTGCGAGAAGCTTCCACAGACATAGATTCATCTTTTTTGCGGTCATATTCTAAACGAATATCCTGACCAGCACCCGCAACTTCCTTAATTAAGGTATAGCGTAAAGCATCAGTTCCATATTTAGCAATCAACAATAATGGGTCAATCCCATTATTTGCTGATTTCGACATTTTCTTATTATTTTCATCCCTAACTAAACCATGAATGTACACAGTTTTAAACGGCATTTTTCCGGTAAAATGTGTTCCCATCATCGTCATTCTAGCTACCCAGAAAAAGATAATATCAAATCCAGCTACTAGGGTCGCTGTGGGGTAATAGGCCGCTAAATCTGGTGTTTCCTCAGGCCAACCTAAAGTGGAAAATGGCCACAGTCCAGAGGAAAACCAAGTATCTAAAACATCGGGGTCTTGAACTAATTTGACATCTTCCCCAAATTGCACTTTGGCTTTTTGTAGCGCTTCCTCTTCATTACGGGCGACAAAATAAGGTGTAGAATCGGTAATTTCTCCTTCGGTTTCGCTGACAGCATACCAAGCGGGGATTTGATGACCCCACCACAACTGGCGAGAAATACACCAATCACGCAGATTTACTAACCAATCACGATAAACTTTAGACCAACGTTGGGGGACAATTTCCGGGGAGTCTTGATTATCGAAAAAATCTAGGGTTTTATCAGCTAGGGGGCGGATTTTCACAAACCATTGAGTAGAAAGCAGCGGTTCAACGGGGACTTTGCCGCGATCGCTATAAGGTACTGTATGTTTATATTCCTCAACCTTGACTAAAACACCTTCAGCATCTAAACGGGCTACCAAATTTTTCCGCGCCACAAAGCGGTCTTGACCTTGAAAATCACCGGCATTTTCATTCAGCGTGCCGTCTTTGTTCATAATATTAATCAACGGCAAATCATGACGTTGACCCATTTCAAAGTCATTGGGGTCATGGGCGGGTGTCACCTTCACGCAACCTGTCCCGAAAGTCGCGTCCACCAATTCATCACCAATAATCGGGATTTCCCGGTTCATAATTGGTAAAGTTACGGTTTTCCCAATCAGGTGTTTATATCTGTCGTCATGGGGATTAACCGCCACACCTGTATCACCTAACATGGTTTCCGGGCGAGTTGTCGCCACTTCCAGAAAACCCGAACCGTCGCTGAGGGGATAACGGAAATACCACAGATTCCCATTTACCTCTTTGGGTTCTACTTCTAAATCAGACACCGCTGAACCAGAAGCGGGACACCAATTCACCAAATAGTTACTACGATGAATTAATCCCTCTTCATGGAGGCGAATAAATGCTTCTAAAACAGATTTTGATAAACCCGCATCTAATGTAAAGCGTTCCCGGCTCCAGTCTACGGATACACCTAACCGTTTTAACTGATTAATAATTGTCCCACCAGATTCCGCCTTCCATTGCCAAGCCCGTTCTAGGAACTTTTCCCGCCCTAAATCATGGCGAGTTTTCCCCTCGGCTTTGAGTTGTTTTTCTAAAATCGTTTGTACAGCAATGCTGGCGTGGTCAGTTCCCGGTAGCCATAGAGTATTCCGTCCTTTCATGCGGTGGTAACGCACCAGGCTGTCAATGATGGCCCCCTCAAAAGCATGACCCATGTGCAAACTGCCAGTGACGTTAGGTGGAGGGATAACGATGCAGTAGGGTTCGCCTTTGTGGTTGGGGTCAGCTTTGTAAACTTGATTGTCTTCCCAGAATTTTTGCCATTTGGCTTCTGTGGAGAAGGCTTCGTAAAGACTGGGGAGATTAGGAATAGTTACAGTCATGCTGGGAATATTAATTTTATTACAACTTTACTAAATTTTGCCACAGGCGTGGAAAACCTTGGTCATCTGTTGGCAATTTTAGATTTTAGATTTTAGATTTTAGATTAAGTAGGTCAACCACAAAATTTCAAGGTATGTGAAGAAAAGTAAAATCGCCCAAAACTCCATTCCTGTTCCCTGTTCCCTTCCCCCAACGACAATTTTTAACGCCAACCTACTTACAGCATTTTTCATGTATTTAGACCACACTCTTGATTCCTCTTTGCGCCTTTGCGCCTCTGCGTCAGACAAAAAAATGTGGTTCATTTATCCGAAAATCGCTGTAAAAAAATTTGGTACAAATGTACATATTTTTTATCTTTACTAGGTGTTCTATGTGATAGTCTGTCAAGGTATTTGCCAGGATTTTGCCTTTACCCATGGCATTGTACACCTAAACCAGCAAAAACATATGTATCAATTCCAGGTTAGTGCCTCCACACAAACTGGTGAATCCATTGGTATCGTCGGTTCTACTCCCGAATTGGGATTGTGGGATATTACCAAATGTGTTCATCTTCGGACAAGTGGCGATCTTTATCCTTTATGGTGGACAGATAAAGACATTGACATCCAACCGTCTTTGGAGTCTGATAATTGCCAAAGAGTTGAATACAAGTATGTACGCATTGATGCCGAAGGACATGGACAATGGGAAGCTATGGGTGCAAACCGTTGGCTACCAATCAACCGTGAACAACAGTCCGGTACTATTGTTGTGGATGATGGGGCCTATGGTTATTTACAGCCCTATCCCTTCGGATACTTTCGGGATGTGAGTGAGATTAAACCCATTGAAAAAGATTCGGGTGGTCTGAAAATAGTCGTGATTGGCAGTTCTGTCGCCTTGGGCTATAAAGCTTGGTTATTGAGGGGTTGGGCTTGGCAGTTGGCAGAGGAGTTGCAGCAAAAATATGGGCATCAAGTCATAAATCTATCAGAATCGGGCGCAAATGTCAGCAGAACGATCGCTCGATTTGCCTCAGTTGTCACCCCAGAAAAACCAGATATAGTAATTATTGCCCTATCTCTGGGTAACGAAGGGTTAGCCTATTGTTCTCCCCACGAACGCAGGGCAGTACAGCGACGGTTTGAAAGTGGCTTGCAGCAGTTGGTAAAAATGACCCGGACACTGGGCGCACGTCCCATTCTCGGTGGTGTCTATCCCAATGGCGACTTTTCCCCTGAACATCATTGGTTGTTGAAAGATACACACAACCGAATGTTGAATTGGGGTGTGCCGGTTTTGGATTGGTTAGCACCATTAGATAATGGTCAGGGACGCTGGCAAGAGGGAATATCTTTTGACCCATCTCACCCTAACACCATCGGTCATAATCTGATGTATGAGGCAATTGATCTGAGTCTCTTCCAAATTGAAAAAGAGGAATTAGCAAAAGAAAAACAACGCTTCTGGCAACCGAACGAAATTCCCATTTACCTTGATAACGCAGGTTTCTATGTCTGTGCCTGTATCGAGGAGAAGAGTTTGCGGATGAGAAATCCATCTAAGTATAATTATACCATTGCTCCCTATTGGCAAGAATTACAAACTGTGCTGCAAAATAAGGCAGGATTAATCCCCGGTATTTACATTGCCAAAAATGCTGAAAAAGGCATACTCCCTTTCTTTGCGGTGCAAGAGAATGGAACTATCTCCACAACCGTGAATATTCCCCCTGGTGCTGATTTGGAATACAGTGCGGCTTTCAATCTTTTTGCACCGAATAACTCCCAGGTTTTATTCTATGATGGGCATCTGGGGATTTTACAAAAAGACGAACATCACATCTGGATGATCAACGAATCAGATAATGAGTACAATATCCAGCCAATGTGGCCGGAAATTCGCAAAGCATTAAAAGCCATACCATCCGGTGTATATGAAGATCCCCTTCATCCCGATGCACCTTTTCGCACCATGATGATTGGTAGGGATGGCTTAGAAAGCCGAGTGAAAGCACCACCGAAATCAGCAGTATTTTTGCAATATAAATGTCAATTATCAGACATTAGCCGTGTGGCTATTCTACCTTTAGGCGATCGCTGTGCTGTCCGCATGATGTTGTATAAGATGGAATACGATGGTCCAGCTTTTCCCTTTGATTTGACCCGCACTACCAAGATTGCAGATATTGCAGATATCATTGAAAACCGTTTTTATGATATGTGGAATCCTCATTTGCTGCATTACAATTCCGAGGAACGCAGAATTTATCATAGCAAATGGGGGGGTCTATCCTTTGCCCATGAAGTTGAGGACACGGAAGACCCTGTTAACGATATGTCTCCTATCTATGAACGGATGCGAGTCCGTTATACCGCACGTTCTCAAAGGTTTTGGTACGCCCTCGATCATTGTGATCAAGTGCTATTTATTCGCACAGGAATTGCTGACCGAGGTGGAGTAATTGATCTGTTGAATAAGTTGGAAAAACAATGTCAAGGTAAGCCTTTTCAACTGTTGATTCTTTCCCCCCAATCCTCTGATGAGTTCTCAAATCTGCCTAATGTATTACATGACAATTTCGAGTTTAATCCTGATCGAATGTATGACGATTTGGGACATTGGATGTACTGTACAGATGTGATGAAAGGGATTTTAGAATCCCTGGGAGTTTCGAGTAAAAATCTCTTCTGGTGTCCACCAAATCCACCGAAGAACTAAATATCTATAGTAGAGTGCGTTAGACATAAACAGATTTTTTATATCTAACGCACCCTATAAATATACTGGTGAGCGATACCTTCGACAAATGTAGTTATTGCTATCAATCCCAAGGTTTTAAAAATGCAAATTCTGTCAACAATCGGAGCCCTCTTAATTTGGTTTGTCGAATTTTATGGTAGAAAATCTAACTATAAAGATTTTATTACTGATGGTGATAAAGATAGTTCTTGCGACATTGTTTTTGATAACACAAACAATCAGGGAGATAAAATTTTTTATGTCGTGCAGTCAAAATGGAACAATGCTGATAATTCAGAAAAAGAAACTAATAAAGATGAAATACTGAAAGCACTTAATGATTTTGATACAATTTTACGAGGGAAAAAGCAAGCTGCAAAACGCATCCTATCAAACTAATATGATGAAACAGAAATTTCCGTTGAGGATATTGAAAATGTAACAATTAAAGATAACGAAAAACTTATTCAGGTAGAAACTGGTGAAGAAAATAATAGCGAAAACAACGATTAACATACAAGATTGGGTTGTGGAACGTAAACGTATTCCTGGGAGACACTGCGTGAACGCGGAGCAATTAGCATGAAAACCAACATGAGCGTTGGGTTGCGCTGTCGCTTAACCCAACCTACGAATCAAGACTTTTTTCAATTTGGCGAAGGTATTAACAATTAGGAATATTTTCTTGTGGGAATAGACAGAAATTGTGGTAAAATGGTCATGTCTACTATAAAAAATTAATCAAATAAATACCTAATCAAAATAGATTAATATATAAATTTTAGGAGTTAAAAAATGCGAATTGCTAAAGACGTAACAGAACTTATTGGCAAAACTCCATTAATTCAGTTGAATACAATTCCCCAAGCCGAGGGAGTAGTAGCGAGGATAGTCGTCAAACTAGAAAGTATGAATCCTGCGGCCTCTGTAAAAGACAGAATTGGCGTAAGTATGATCCTTTCCGCTGAAGCTGAAGGTTTAATTTCACCGAGCAAAACCATTTTAGTTGAACCAACATCTGGTAACACAGGTATTGCTTTAGCAATGGTAGCAGCCGCCCGTGGCTACAAGTTAATTTTAACTATGCCGGAAACCATGAGCCAAGAAAGACGGGCTATGTTGCGGGCTTATGGTGCAAGTTTGGAATTAACACCAGGAACTCAGGGAATGCGCGGCGCAATTAACAAAGCCGAGGAGATTGTTGCCAATACTGCCAATACCTTCATGTTACAACAATTTGCTAACCCAGCCAATCCGAAAATTCACCGAGAAACCACCGCAGAGGAAATTTGGGCAGATACGGACGGAGAAGTTGATATCATAATTTCTGGGGTAGGAACGGGCGGCACAATTACTGGTATTGCTGAAGTAATTAAACAACGCAAACCGAGTTTTCAAGCGATCGCAGTCGAACCTAGTAATAGTCCGATTCTATCAGGTGGTAAACCCGGTTCTCACAAAATTCAAGGGATTGGTGCGGGATTTATTCCTGATGTTTTGCGTCAAGATCTAATTGATGAAGTAGTTCAAGTGGAGGACGCAGCAGCAATGGAATATGGACGGAGATTAGCCAGGGAGGAAGGTTTATTATCAGGAATATCTTCTGGTGCGGCTTTAGCTGCTGCTATTGTCGTGGGTAAACGCCCAGAAAATGCGGGTAAATTAATAGTAATGATTCAACCTTCTTTTGGTGAACGCTATTTAAGCACCGCATTGTTTCAAGATTTGATGAGTTAAACATTTCTTAGGTTGGGTTGACGCAAGGAAACCCAACAAAATTCTTGCTAATTTTTGTCTTTGTTAATTTAATAATTTCATCAGGCAGTTGTTTTTCTAGACTTTTGCCCTGCGGCACTATTTTCCTCATAACTCATCCCCGCAAGGGGACGGAAATACAGTAAAATATTCAGCATTAACATATTGCAGGATCAAATAAAAATGCCCAATTCAGCTACATCCAGCAACCGTAAAACCCCATCAAAAACTACCTATTTAGCATGGGCGGATGATACGGAATTAGTTAGCTTAGTCCTTGACTTAGAAGCAACCAATTCCACCAACCTATACTCACAATATACCATTGGACTTCATGCTTGGTTTCTAGACCAAGTGCGGCAAATTAACCCAACACTTTCAGCCTATTTGCATGATAGTGAGTCAGAAAAACCTTTTAGTATTTCCGCACTAGAAGGTCAATTATTTCCCACGGGAAAACAACTACAACTACAAGCAAATCAGATATATCGTTGGCAGATTAACGCCATTTCTCAACCAGTGGTCAAGTTTTTGAGTGAGTGGTTAATACAACCTCCAACAACTTTAAAATTAAGAGATGCCGTCTTACAAATAAAACAGATAAGTATTATCCATCCACCGACTACTTACAACCACCTCCTACAATCATCTACAGGAAATCATAAAAATATTAATCTGAGTTTTGTTTCTCCTACCAGTTTCCGTCGGAAAGGACATCACTTTCCCCTACCCGTTCCTGTTAATCTTTTCCATAGTTACCTCAGACGCTGGAACGACTTTTCAGGAATATCTATAGAACCAGAAGCTTTTCTAGAATGGATAGATGAAAATGTCATCATTCACAAATATCGCTTAGAATCAGTCAAGGTTGCGGCAGGTAAACGGGGTTCTGTCACTGGGTTTACAGGGGCAATTTCCTTGGGTTTGAGTCAAAGCGCTTTAACTAATATCGAATTTACTCAGTTATTTTATGCCTTAGTGCAACTTGCTCCCTACTGTGGAACCGGACACAAAACCACCTTTGGACTCGGACAAACCTGTTTAAATTGGGTAGAACCAGAATCAAACACACCTGTTGAAGTTGTCAATAACCAACTACCAAAGCGTATTGAAGAATTAACAGCAATATTCACAGCCCAACGGAAACGCATAGGAGGAGAACGCACGGAAAAAATTGCTACAACTTGGGCAACAATTTTAGCCCGGAGAGAGATGGGGGAATCATTACAGACAATATCTGAAGATTTAGAAATGCCTTATACCACAGTCAAAACCTATGTCAAATTAGCTCGGCGGATGCTTGTACAGCATGAGTCACCGAGTCAGGAGTAAAATGAGCTTGCTCATTTTGCGGAAAAGTCCCAATCCAAAATCCAAAATCTAAAATCTTTCTGTCATGTCCCAAGTATCGCTACCCCAATCGCTTCAGCAAGACTTACCACTTACCGCTCTTGCACCTATGCAGGATGTGACCAATCTCTGGTTTATGAAAGTCATTGCCCACTACGGTAGCCCTGACTACTTCTTTACTGAGTATTTTCGCGTTAATGATACCTCACGACTCAATCGGAAAATCCTGGCGGCAATTACCGAAAATGATACCGATCGCCCGGTTTTTGCTCAGATGATTGGCGAAAGTATTCCCGATTTAGCCAGAACGGCAAAGGAACTCTGCAACTATAATATCGCTGGAGTAGACTTGAATATGGGCTGTCCTGCGCCGAGAATCTATCGTAAAAATGTTGGGGGTGGATTGCTGCGAGAACCGGAAAAAGTCGAGCGGATTTTGGGAGAACTGCGTTCTGTGGTTAATGATAGACCTTTAACGGTGAAGATGCGTGTAGGCTTTGAAAATACAGATAACTTCTATAAAATCCTAGATATAATTGCTGATCACAATATTGATTTATTGAGTTTGCATGGTCGCACGGTCAAAGATATGTATCACGGGGAAGTTAAATATGATTTGATTGCGGAAGCGGTGAGACGGGTTAACTGTCCAGTGCTGGCTAATGGCAATATCAAGTCGGCGACAACTGCCTTGGAAGTGCTTTCGCAAACGGGGGCTGCGGGGGTGATGGTGGGACGTTGGGCGATTGGCAATCCTTGGCTGTTTAATCAAATTCGTCAGGCTTTACGGGGAGAACAAATCACCCTAGTGCCGTTAGTGGAGGTGCGCCATTACATCGATCGCCTATGGCAAACCCCTACAGCTTCCACTATGCCAGAACGAGCGCGGATCGGCTACCTGAAAATGTTTCTGAACTACATTGCTTTGAATATTGACACTGATGGTCATTTCCTGCGAATGATGCGGCACACTTCTACAGAGATAGAATTATTTAACCTCTGCGATCGCTTTCTCCTCACAGATTTAACGAAAACTTTAGCCCTGACACCCTCAACTATTCTTGTGTAAATCTAGCTAACTGGCAGATAAACAAGATATCTAATCAATGGGTACGGCTGGACTCGAACCAGCGACCGTCCGCTTAGAAGGCGGATGCTCTATCCAACTGAGCTACGTACCCGTGAAGCCTTTACTATCATATCTCAAATTGTCTAAATAGGCAAGAGGAAATTAAAAATTTCCTAATTTTAGTAATCAACTACAAGTGATTGAGCAGTCGGCGTAGAATAAGAAACAAAATAGATACGATATTCAGATATATTGTGATGTCAAGGGGTGATTGCCCAGGAATATGTATACTTACATAGAAGCTTACCCCAGTCAAGTATCCAGTCCCCGGCAAATGCTCTTTGCCAACTCGATAAGTAATTATACTTCATCGTAATGATACTAAAAACCATTACATATTCTTGATCAACAAAGCCAATGTGAGGAGTTATTTACTAGTGCTATGTTTATTCTCAAACGGCAGGATGTTGAAATTTCAACGGTTCAGCACCCCAACAAAGAAGATCGGCAAGTGCCAATTCTCTATTATCAGGGGCAGACTTTTCGCTTGATTACGGTTTTTAAGTCCAGTGAAGAAGACGAAGCTAAAACTTTTTGGAAGTCGTTAACAGATAACCGAGGCAAAGCCTGCATCTTACTAGAAGAACCAGAGCGCTATAGCATTTGGGGAAAGGTTAGGCTAGATCAGATCAGTAGTGATACTGGCAGTCATAGCAAAGCCGATATTTTGACACTAAGTGTTCTGACGCTGTTACAAGCTGTTTATCTAGATATTGAAGATCTATTAGGGAATCGTCAAGCAAGTTTATTTGCCAAGGATATAACAGGGGTATTACAGCAAAAACAATTTCCCGATATATCTTCTGCCGATACAGTAAAATCGTTCTTGACCGAGGATTTGTCACAAATGAGTAAAATACCGACTTGGCAAGAAACTCATGTGATTATTCTTTTAGAAGAACTGCACAAATTAGGAAAAACATACTTTGGTGATACCAACTTTGCCCATCAACTAGATGACCGATTACAAGATATGTCAGTAGAAGAACAAGAACTATTTATCAGTTGGGTGCAAAAATCTCCCCTGAATAAGCTTTGGCAGTAGGGTGGATATTGGTTTGTAATCTGCTATATTTCATTCAATGTGCAAAAAATATTACATTCAGAGCATTTGCCTAGTTAGTCCCTATGAGTAGATCTTACAACAATTCATCTCCCGTTAAGTCCCTATTAACTACTCAAAATCTCGTTTTGGCTGGTTTTAGCTGGGCTGTTTTAGCATTGTTATACTTTTTGTTGTTTAGTGCCAAAATCCCTGACCCAGAGCAACGGGGAATGGAAGTCCGCGATCAGTGGTATGTGATTGGCACAAATATTTTTGAAGCTGTGGCTTATTTGGGTGCAAGTCTCTTATGCTGGAGGAACTGGCGGAGTACCCAAATGGTTAGTAGTGGAAAAGTCTGGCTGTCAATCGGGTTAGGAATGTTTGCCTATTTTATAGGTGGACTCGTTTTCGGCTATACAGAAATCGTCCTCAAACAAGATCCAGATGTATCTATTGCTGATATATTTTTTGTCCTCACATATTTATGTTTAGGGGCTGGTATGGCTTTAGCCTTGGTTTATCGCCGAATTCACTTGGAATTATGGCAATGGCTAATTGTGGCGGCAGTTGGAGCATTAGGCAGTTTTCTGGCTTGGTTGATTTCTCAAAAGGAACAAGCATCAACTGAACAAATTGCCTTTTTGCTGAATTTGTTTTACATAGTTAGCGATGTGGCGCTATTAATTATTGCCACAATTATGCTACTGGCTTTTTGGGGAGGTAAAGTCTCCTTATCTTGGCGAATGATTGCCGCAGCCGCATTTTCGCTCTACATTGCAGATATGTGGTTTAAATTCGCTCAAGGACCGGATTATCAAAGTGGAGACATACTAGAAGTATTCTGGGTGTTTAGTGGAGTGTTATTCGGTCTGGGTGCTGTCCTAGAATACGACGCATCATTGAGTCTTAAACGCCGAGACCGTGGACGCAAACGAACTTAACAAATTTTGGTGTCTACCGTGAGAAAATTAACAGATTCTGACAAACAAGAAATTCTCAAGCTCTATCGAGAAACTGCCGAAACAACCTCGACTTTGGCAGAACGCTATGGTGTGAGTAATTCCACAATTAGCAGGCTGCTCAAAAGTACCTTACCAGAAGAAGAGTATGAATTTCTCGTTTCTTTAAAACGTGCCGCCAGAACCCCTGAAGGCAGAGCGCAGGTAAGTTATGAGCAGTTACCGCTGTTGAATCAACCACCATTAGCAGTGGAAATTTCTGGCACTGCTGACCCGGTGGAGAGGTTATCTGATCTAGAACTAGAACAGCCGACAATAGCAGCAGAACCAGAACCAGAAGGAGATGGTGATCCTGATTTTGCTCACCCTAGTCCGGTTATTAGACGGGTAAAAACACGCTCCTCGGCCGTGGAAAAACCTAAACTTCCCGTTGTCAAGGAAACTCCTGTTGTTAAAGAACTAGAAATTGTCAGACACAAGCCAACAGAAACGCCAATTATCCCCAAACCCAAGATAGATGTGGAATCTCCATATTCACAGCCCAATTTGTTTGCGGAAATCTTGGATGAGGATTTGCTGGATGAACCTGATGATTTGGATGACGATTTAGATGATGATTTGTATGAGGATGAGGAGGATTTTGAGGACGAAGACTATGAAGCCCCAAAACCCCTAGTTACCAGACGGGGAAATGGGGAAGTATCTGTTCAGGTTTTACCATTGTCGGTTGCCCATTTACCGAAAACTTGCTATTTGGTAATTGATCGGTCTGCGGAGTTAATTACCCGTCCCCTCAAGGATTTTGGTGATTTAGGTCTGATTCCGAGTCTGGAAAATCAGCAGAAAACTCTACCGATTTTTGATAACCATCGGGTAGCTAAACGCTTTTCTACTAAGCGCGATCGCGTGATTAAAGTCCCCGATAGTCAAATGCTCCATAAGGCTAGTAGCCATTTACAAGCTAAGGGGATTACGCGACTGTTGATTGATGGTCAGGTCTACTCCTTGTCTTTAGTTTAAAGGCAATGGAGATATTTGCTGGTTGGAGTAGTTCAGTTCACTACTCTAACCACTGTCTCATAAAACTACTGCAAGGGGTTTAAGTTAAGTGGACTCGTTGAACCAAGAATCTCAGCGGCTTCAGCCCTGAGAGTGTCAATCAATATCCTCTTTCCGATATAGCTCAAACCTGCTAGGAGGCTTAATCACTAGTTTGTAGACATCGGATAAACCCCGTCGTTGTAGGGCATTTTCCACGGCTCGTCGAGCATGATACTGCTGTTCGCTGGATTGACCTTGAGAGATGCTCTCAGTGTGTTCCCGGTAAAAGTACAAAGGTTCTTCTAAATAGTAAAATTCCGTCACTTCGGACAGTCTAAGGCAAAGATCGTAATCTATTGCACAAGGGAATGACAGGTCAACTCCGCCGACTTGATCGTAAACCGAGGGACGGATCAGCCGGAAGTGAAACGTCATAAAGTCTACTAACATCTGTAGCTCAGAATAGGGAATTTGACAACGCCTGCCCAGTCCACCGATGTTATTTTCTGCATCTATGGTCTGATACTGGGTGTAAACCATACCCACGTTAGGATGGGTATCTAGCAGGGCTGCTGTGGCAGTCAGCGCAGTTGGAGCCAAGAGATCGTCACTATCTATCCAACCCACATAGACACCAGCAGCCATGTCATGGGCTTGTTTTAGGGACAGCACTCGTCCTTGGTGGTCAGCAGCTATTAACCGAATGCGTGCATCTTGTTGAGCATAGTCAGTGGCAATATTCAAGGATTGATCGGTAGACCCATCATCCCAAATAATCAGTTGAAAATTAGTATAGGTTTGGGATAGGACACTGGCGATCGCTGCACCCAAATATTTTTCTCGGTTAAAGACTGTCATAATCAGGGACACAAAAGAAGCTTCTAATGGCTGACTTTGATGATCGCTGGCTGGGTAAGACATAATGTTTCACAAGAATAGGATGGATAAATAAAAAATCGGTGTTGGTGATTGTATGATTTTGTTTCACGCAGAGGCGCTCCAGGCGCAGAGAGTAAGAGTTGGCAGTTATTGGTTTTAAATTGATACTCACCTGAGTTCGACATAAGATAATTTTTGGAAAACTGCCCCAAATATGAGTCTCAAACCTTTATGATCTCGTTGAAAAAATCATAACTCTGTTCCCGTAGCGTCTCCGAAGGAGAAACTCCTAACACCGAACTCAGGTGATACTCGTAACCTCCTGTAAACAGAAAACACCATAGTCTGGATAGGGACAGGCAGAGAGCCGTAATTGTGTTTTTTGACCTATTTTCACCTTGCTGATATCCTCCACCGAAACCATTGCCCTGAGTACAAATTTTGTTTGACTGGGTGCAATTTGAGCAATTTCTTCCCCAGAACGGACAAATTGCCCTAGATTTCGCAGATTGAGGTTAAGGACTATGCCATCTACTGGTGCTTTAACTAGACTTTTTTGTAAATCCCTCTGGATTTGCTGCAATTCCCGGCGATCGCGGTTTAACTGGTTTTGAATTTCCATCTGACGCTGAATCAAACTAATACGTTCTTTCTGTGTTGAAGATTTTTGATTAGAATCTGGAAACCAACTCCCATTTCTGGAGTAATGCGATTAAAAACCCCAGCCCCTTCAAGATAGAGCGACTGGAGCAAATTACTAAGATCTATTTTCAAAATTAGGAGTGCGATTTCACTCATGTAGGGGTTTAGCAGTTTGCTTTACCCAGCAACGCCGTGAATTAATAACCATCACCAGTAACGACTGGTGGTGGAACTACAACTGGGACACATCCAGAGTTTAATTTAGAACAGGATTTGTTAGATTTTCCACTCTTGCTTCTTCCAGACTTGCCAGATTTACCAGCACAGCCACCGCTTAATAGGGATTCTTCTTGCACGGACAGTTCACTGAGGAAGTTTTCGATATCGGTGAATAAATCAAAGCTGTGTGTAGAGTTTTTCATTTGATATTACCTTTCCTTGTTTGCTGCGTTGTTGATTCAGATAAACGAGACCCATCCAAAGTTCACATCTATCACTCAGAGGAAGCATATATACTTTAAAGTTTTTGTACTGCAAGTTTCTCCTAGCTAAACTTGTAATAAAAACGATGTAAACTATGTAGGGTAAAGCTTTTAGGGATGATCTAAAAATGAAGCTCTAATCCGTTCTTAGTATTTAAGATGCAGGTCTTGTTTCTTAACTGGATCAATCTTAGTAGATTTAGATAAGAACAATCAGCGGTGAGATTACTGAATTTATCTGAATGAATATCGGTAAACCAAAAAGTTTTTTAGAAGTCCTGCTATACCAGCATTTCAGTTAAATATAGGAACACCACGAAACCACCCATTAGTTGGTAATACTAGCAATATCTGCCAGAACGAAGCGATCACTCTATTACTAATGGTGTTTGTACTGATCGTATTTTCTTTCTTTAGAAGAGCTTAAACTACTTCATGATAACTTAAAATATGAATTGAATCAACGACAATTTTTAACGTCAACCTACTTAGCATGGGAACGGCCATATTGAATATTCATCTCAGTGTCCACTAAAATAGACATCTGGTGAAAATTATCCTAGGGACAATTCATGAATTGTCCCTACAAGAGTTTCGGGTTATGCACATTTAATTATCGGAGATGTCTAATGATCAACTACATCATTAATAAAGTTGGCCTCTCATCATGTTAGAATTAGAATAATATTCATAATTCCGACCGACTTTAAGTAGTTTAACTAGCCAAATAAGTGCTATTAATTGCCTAATTTCAGTTTCATCTACCGCCTTATTAAGACAACGTATCTACTGTAATGGTTAACTCTGCTACTTCCCCCGTGAACAATCGTAAGCCTTCTAAAGTCGAAGGTATCAAAGAAAATAGTAATTTTTTACGTGAACCTGTTGCCACTGAGTTACTTCAAGACACGACGCATTTTAGTGAAGACGCAATTCAGATTCTTAAATTTCACGGTTCTTATCAACAGGATAACCGTGATAACCGCGTTAAGGGTCAGGAAAAAGATTATCAAATGATGTTGCGGACAAAAAATCCCGGCGGGTTAGTACCTCCTGAGCTATATTTGGCTTTGGATAAATTGGCGGATGAATATGGTAATCATACCCTCAGAGCTACTACTCGCCAAGGCTTTCAACTACATGGTATCCTAAAAAAGAATCTGAAGGCGGCGATCGCTACAATTGTCGAAAATCTCGGTTCAACTTTGGGAGCTTGTGGTGACATTAACCGCAACGTCATGGCTCCGCCAGCCCCCTTTAAAAATCGCTCAGAATATCAGTATGCTTGGGAATATGCCCAAAATATCGCTGATTTACTTTCTCCCCAAACCGGTGCTTATTACGAAATTTGGTTAGATGGGGAAAAAGCCGTTAGCGGCGAAGAACATCCAGATGTCAAAGCAGCGCGACAAACCAATGGTAATGGTACTATTATTCATGATTCCGTAGAACCTATCTATGGAACTCACTATATGCCCCGCAAATTTAAAATTTGCGTCACAGTTCCGGGAGATAATTCTGTTGATTTATATTCCCAAGATTTGACTTTGGTGGTGATTACCAATAAAAAAGGTGCATTAGCAGGATTTAATATTTTTGCTGGTGGTGGTTTGGGTCGCACTCATAATAAAGAAGAAACCTTTGCTAGAACCGCTGACCCCATTGGCTATGTAGCTAAAGCTGATGTATATAATCTTGTAAAAGCTATAGTTGCGACACAACGAGATTATGGCGATCGCACGGACAGACGACACGCGAGATTAAAATACTTAATTAATGATTGGGGTGTAGATAAATTCCGCACTCAGGTAGAAGAATACCTTGGTAAAAAACTCGAACCATTTAAACCCCTGATTCAGTTTAAATATAAGGACTTCTTAGGTTGGAATGAACAAGGCGATGGTAAACTCTTTTTAGGTATTTCCATTGATAATGGGCGTGTCAAAGATGATGGCGATTTTAAACTTAAAACCGCTTTGCGGACAATTGTTGAACAGTTTAACCTGCCAATTCGCCTCACAGGTAATCAAAACCTACTATTTTACGACATAGCACCAGAAGACAAAGCAGCCATTCAAGAGATTCTCGATAACTGCGGCGTTGTTGCCGACCCTGAGCAAATAGCAGCACTAACAAGATATGCTATGGCTTGTCCAGCCTTGCCTACCTGCGGTCTAGCTATAACAGAATCAGAACGAGCCATCCCTGGAATTTTAGAGAGAATCAGGGCTTTATTAGATAAACTGGGTTTACAAAATCAACATTTTGTGGTAAGGATGACCGGTTGCCCTAATGGTTGCGCTCGTCCTTATATGGCAGAATTGGGTTTAGTGGGTAGTGCGCCAGAATCCTATCAAGTTTGGTTGGGTGGTTCACCACATCAAACCCGGTTAGCACAACCTTTTACAGAAAAACTGCACCACAATGATCTGGAAAGTTTTCTAGAACCGATTTTTGTCTTCTTTAAAAAGTCCCGCACACCAAAAGAAAGTTTTGGGGATTTTTGCGACAGATTGGGTTTTGATGCGATTCGGGAATTTGTGGCTAACTACACCCCAGGAGATCCTACCAGCAGTGGTAAATCCCGTCACCGTGTGAGTCTGCGGGATGATTTTTACGCTCAACTCAAGGAAACGGCGGAAAAACAAGAACGACCGATGACTGATTTGGTACATGAGGCTTTGGAGAAGTATTTCCAAACTCTCTAAAAATATAGCAATCCTATTTGAGTTGAGAACTTATCGGTCAGTGAAGGGAACAGGGAACAGGGAATAGGGAACAGGGAATAGGGAACAGGGAATAGGGAACAGGGAATAGGGAACAGGGAACAGGGAATAGGGAATAGGGAATAGGGAATAGGGAATAGGGAATAGGGAGAGAAATTTTCTTTATTCTTCTTTATCCTGACTCGGTGACTCCTGACTCCTTCTTTCCGACTCTTTAATCAATTGTCTGACAATCTCGTAACCACAGTTTAACACCTTGAGCGATCGCACTATTACTACTATCCCTGGGTGGTGCAATCGGTGGTTTAACTGGATAACTGCTGGTTTGGGAAAACATCATCACCACAGTCCAGCCAATATTAGTTTTTGTCAGAAATAGCCTGTGGAATTCTTGTAATTCTACGGCTTTTTTATGGATATATTTCCGTCCTAATGTAGTAAAGAAAACCTGTCTGACACCCTCCCCATTATACTTATCTCCATGATCAATACCTGGATTTAATGGTAAAGATTTAAACTCTGGTTGACCCGCAGCCAATATATAGGAAAAAGTATCAACACTCCGTTTGAGACGACGAGAACGTTGAATTACCCGGTTAGTATAGCTAGGTAAATCTAACATCATCTGGGTTGTTAAAGTTTCCAGACTTTGCTCAGAACAAGAATTATCAATTTCAGGACTTACAGGTTGAGAAGGAATATTTTTAGCATAAGCAGGGGAGTTAAATACTAGAAATATCAGCAAAGCTATCAAACACCTGAGTGAAGAGATAGGGGACAGGGAAGAAATTTCCTTCTTTTTTCCTTCTTCCTCCTGACTCCTGACTCCTGACTCCTGACTCCTTCTTCCGACTCCTTTATTCATCACACTGTTTTTAACTCCTCAACAATCTGATTCCAGGCTAACTCAGGTTCAGCCGCAGCGGTAATGGGACGACCGATAACTAGATAATCTGCACCGGCTGTGATAGCTTGGGAGGGAGTGAGCGATCGCTTTTGATCTCCTTTCTCAGCCCAACTCGGACGCACACCTGGACAAACCAGTAAAAAATCCTTTTCACAACTTGTTCTTAATTGTTGCACCTCTTGGGGAGAACAAACAACCCCATTTAAACCAGAATTTTGCGCCAACAGTGCCATTTCTAAAGCAAATTCTGGCAGTTCGAGCGGAATTTTCAAATCAAACGCCAATTGTCGCGCCGAAATACTGGTTAACAAGGTAATAGCGATTAACTTCGGTGGTTTTGTCCCAGCTTTTTCCGCCCCAATTTGCACAGCTTCCGCCGCCGCTTTTAAAGCATCTCTACCACAAGTAGCGTGAATTGTCAATAAATCTACCCCATACCCGGCCGCAGCGCGACAAGCACCGGCGACAGTATTGGGGATATCGTGAAATTTCAAATCGAGGAAAATCCGCTTTTCTTGAGATTTGAGGATATCCAGAATCTTGGGACCTGTGCTAGTAAACAACTCCAAACCAACTTTCCAAAAAGTGACTTGGGGAAGTTTATCAACAAGAGCGATCGCACTCTCTAAATCTGGTACATCTAAAGGAACAATAATTTTTTTAGTATTCATAATTTTGATTATTACTTCTTACATATTATCCAATTTATTAAGTAATGGGACAGAATTAATTACACAATTGATTTTTCTGTTCCCCTTTCCCAGTTAAGAGTTCCCTCTCTCAAGGAGTGAATTTAATTGTGTTCACCTACTTAATCAATTGTTTTCAAGATTTAGCTAATTTTTCGTTAACTTCGTTTTCTATATATATTTTAGCATCATCTCCATCTTTGCCAGATATGGTAATAGGATCTTCTGGTAATAAAGGATGATACCAACGGGTATGACTTCCTTTTGCTGAACGGTAAATAAACCCGGCTTTTTTGAGTAAACTTTTTAATTCTCTAATTTTTTTCGGCATTTTTCAACGGAAATATTATTAATGTATATGAATTGATGTTAATTTGATACCAATTAGCAATGAGAAACCTTGACTAAAGATATTGAAAGCTGACTATATTTTTTATTTCCTGGCATAAGTTATAAATAGTAATGATGCTTTTTGCAGACTTTCCCAATTTAATTAAATTTGTTTTCTTAAACACTCATGTCTTCAACTCTTCAGTTTCTTAGCGGTAACGATATTCGTCAATTATTCCTCGACTTCTACGCACAACGGGGACACCAACCGCTTCCGAGTGCTTCTCTTGTTCCAGAAGATCCGACTGTGCTGCTAACGATCGCAGGTATGTTACCATTTAAGCCGATATTCCTGGGACAGCGGACACCGGAATTTAAACGCGCTACGACTTCGCAAAAGTGTATTCGTACCAATGATATCGAAAATGTAGGACGCACTCACCGTCATCATACATTTTTTGAGATGTTGGGGAATTTTAGCTTTGGTGATTATTTTAAACCACAGGCGATCGCTTGGGGTTGGGAATTATCTACTCAAGTCTTTGGTTTCTCTCCTCAAAATCTCGTTGTCAGCGTGTTTGAGGAAGACGATGAAGCTTTTGCAATTTGGCGCGATACTATTGGTGTAACGGAAAAACGCATCAAACGCATGGGTGCGGATGATAATTTCTGGGTATCTGGTGCTACTGGTCCCTGTGGTCCATGTTCGGAAATTTATTATGATTTTCACCCAGAACGCGGTGAAGATAATATTGATTTAGAAGATGATACCCGATTTATCGAGTTTTATAACTTGGTTTTCATGCAATATAATCGGGATGCGTCAGGAAATTTAACCCCGTTGCAAAATAAGAATATTGACACGGGAATGGGTTTAGAAAGAATGGCGCAAATCCTGCAAAAGAAGCCAAATAATTATGAAACAGATTTGATTTTCCCGATTATTGAAACTGCGGCAAAAATTGCCAAAATTGATTATCATCAAAGTGATGAAAATACGCAAGTTTCTTTAAAGGTAATTGGTGATCATGTCCGTTCTGTGGTTCACATGATTGCTGATGAAATTCGCGCTTCTAATGTGGGTAGGGGTTACGTTTTACGGCGGTTAATTCGTCGCGTCGTCAGACATGGGAGATTAATCGGAATTTCTGGAGAATTTATTAACCAAGTTGCAGAAACCGCAATTTCTCTTTCGGAATCAATTTACCCCAATTTGCGACAAAGAGAAGCTGCTATTAAAGCGGAATTACAAAGAGAAGAAAGTAATTTCTTGAAAACTCTTGATAGAGGAGAAAAACTATTAGCTGAAATTATCCAAGATGTAAAACAAAAAGGATTAACTTCTATTAGTGGTGAAAGTGCTTTTACTCTCTATGATACCTACGGTTTCCCATTAGAATTAACCCAAGAAGTTGCTGAAGAAAATCACATTACTGTTGATGTTGATGGTTTCAATGCAGAAATGCAAAAACAAGTAGAACGCGCAAAAGCTGCACATGAAACCATTGATTTAACTGTTCAAGGTTCTTTGGATAAACTTGCAGAACATATTCACTCTACACAATTCATTGGCTATACCCAATTAACAACAACTGCAAAAATCGAAGTTTTATTAGTTGCTGGTGTTTCCGAAGAAGCAGCAGAAGCAGGAACAGAAATACAAATTGTTTTAGATAAAACACCTTTTTACGCTGAATCTGGGGGACAAATTGGCGATAAAGGATATATTAGCGGTGATGGTGTTTTAGTCAGAATTGAAGACGTGAAAAAAGAATCTGATTTCTTTATTCATTTCGGACGCATTGAACGGGGAACAATTAGAATTGGTGATGAAATTACCGCCCAAATAGATACCGCTTGTCGTCGTCGCGCTCAAGCTAATCATACAGCAACTCATTTATTACAAGCTGCTTTAAAGAAAGTTGTTGATGAAGGAATTTCTCAAGCTGGTTCTTTGGTTTCTTTTGATAGATTGCGCTTTGATTTTAACTGTCCCCGCGCTTTAAATGCTGAGGAAGTTATTCAAATTGAAGAATTAGTAAATAGTTGGATTTCTGAAGCTCATTCTGCTACAATAGAGGAGATGCCCATAGCCGAAGCAAAAGCTAAAGGTGCAGTCGCAATGTTTGGGGAAAAGTACGGTGATCAAGTGCGGGTGATTGATTTCCCTGGAGTTTCGATGGAATTATGTGGGGGAACTCATGTTAATAATACTGCGGAAATTGGCGTTTTCAAAATCATTGCTGAAGCCGGAGTTGCGTCTGGGGTAAGAAGAATAGAAGCGGTTTCTGGGGCTGCGGTATTGGATTATTTGAATGTGCGTGATATAGTTGTGAAGGATTTGTGCGATCGCTTTAAAGTCAAACCGGAAGAAATACCCGACAGAATCACAACTTTACAAACCGAACTCCGCAACAATGAAAAAGAAATTCAAAGTCTGAAATCACAAATAGCAATAGTTAAATCTGATAGTTTATTACAGACTGCGGAAACAATAGGAGAACACAAAATCATCATCGCCCAAATGGAAGATATTGACGCAGAATCATTAAAAGATGCTGCGGAAAGATTGCTGCAAAAAATCGGTAATGGTGCTGTGGTTTTAGGTTCTATTCCCGAAGCAGGAAAAGTGAGTATTGTTGCAGCTTTTAGTTCTGAAGTGAATAAAAAAGGTGTCCAAGCTGGAAAATTTGTCGGAACGATAGCTAAAATCTGTGGAGGAGGGGGTGGTGGAAAACCCAACCTCGCGCAAGCTGGGGGAAGGGATGCAAGTAAGTTACCAGAAGCATTAGAAACTGCAAAAAATGACTTGTTAGCAGCGTTAAAATAGGTTTTTGAACAATAAGGTAGAGACGTTTCATGAAACGTCTCTACAATGTATGCACCAAACATTAAAATTGACTGTCTAAGACTGTAAAATTTCAAAAATTTTGTTAATGACTTCTGTTAATTTTTCGGATTTTATTTCACCTGCTTTATATAGAATAATTTGCCTTTCAGCAGTAAAAAGCCGATTTGGTCTAATATTACTTGGCTGATTTAAACCACCTGAGTTAAAATCAAAATTATCTATTCCAATAGCATACATATCATTAACAGATTGACTGGTAATTTGACAAAGAATCATGTCATTTCC
Organism: Dolichospermum sp. LEGE 00240; assembly: GCF_015207875.1. Lineage (GTDB taxonomy): Bacteria > Cyanobacteriota > Cyanobacteriia > Cyanobacteriales > Nostocaceae > Dolichospermum > Dolichospermum gracile. Next base: position 104,473 of record NZ_JADEVZ010000002.1, on the reverse strand, counting down.
CTGAAGTGTAGCAATAACTAAAGCTGGTCTACGTTTTGTTTGACTTAAATCTGAAAATGGAAAGGGAACAATTACAACATCACCTTTTATAAATTCTGCCATGCTGCATCTTCCTCTGGTTTTAACCAATCTTTTGCCAGTGAAGATTCACTCATAATCGTAATTTCTAGCGTCTTATTTTGTTGGTGCTTGGTTTGCAAAAACTGGACAAAATCTAAGATTTCCTGTAACACAGGTTCAGGTAATTTTTCTAATTCTTGTGTTATTTGTTCTTTAATTGTCATTGAATTTTTACCATTTTATAACTGTCAATAAATATCATATCAAATTCAGCAGTAATTATAAAGTAATTAGATTTATATATTTACTGCAACTTTACCTACTTGTGTAAAAGCTTCAGGTATAGGTTTTCCATCTTCTTTCAATACTTCCAAATACAATTCTATAGCTTCTTTAATTAGTTCTTCTGTTTCTTGTAAGGTATCACCACAAGCAACACATCCGGGTAAGTCAGGAACAATGAAGCGATCAAATAAGGCTATGATCTAGCAGCAATTCTCATTTTAAGGTTTCATGACATTGAAACCCTTGCATTCATAGGATTTTACAATTCTTAACGAATCCGGGAATAGCTGAAATGACGCAAACTCCTTTCAAAATGAGAATTGCTGATTATTAATAGTAAGCCTCTTCATTGTATTACTTTTGATCAACTGCTTCAGGAGTCAATAGAAAAGTTGTCTACACTTAAAGCAAGTTATGAGCTAGAATAAAATTACTCATTATTTCTCTATTATCTACATCTTAAAAACAATGCTAAAAAGTATAAAAATAGAGAACTTTCGCTGTTTCAAATCTTTTGAACTTCAACAACTAGGTAGAATTAATCTGCTAGTGGGTGAAAATAATAGCGGGAAAACTTCAATATTAGAAGCGGTTCAGCTTTTATGTTCACGGACTAATCTTGAGCCACTTGGTGAAATAATGATTAACAGAGGTGAGTATGTTTGGAGTGATCATAATAAAAGAGATCATCAAGTTGATATTCGGCATCTTTTTTATGGTCATCAAACTGAAGATAAGAGTAAATTTTCTATCTCAGGTATTAATGACAATACCCAAGAAGAGCTTGATGTCTTGATACATACTCCACGTTCATATAATACTATTTCTCGTTATGAGAAAACGGATATTTATGAAGAAGATGCTTCTTTTGATAAGTTAAATAAACTCATTCTTTCTGTTAAATGGAAAATTGGGCAACAAGAATTTGTCACTTTACGAGCAATATCACGTGATGGTGGTATTTCAACCGAATCTCTTAGATTGTCGCGTAATAGCAATAAAGAAGAAAGTTTATCTAGAAAACTAAAAACACAATTTGTTAAATCATCTTCTTTAAAAACAGAGGAAATGATTGATTTATTTGATCAATTAGTATTAACACCTGAAGAAAACATTGTAGCGGACGCATTAAATAAAATAGACTCAAAAATTAAACGTATTGCTCCTATTAGTTCTCAAAAATTGAGGTATTCATCAGATTCACGGGGTGGTTTTCTGGTGCTTCTGGCTGATGGTAAGCGTGTACCTATTGGCAGTATGGGAGATGGTATTTGGCGAATTTTAGGACTTGCATTAGCCATAGTATCAGCTAAAGATGGATATTTATTTGTAGATGAAATTGACACTGGACTCCATTTTACTGCAATGTCTGATATGTGGAAAATGATTTGGGACACAGCCAAAAAATTAAATGTCCAAGTTTTTGCAACTACACATAATAGTGATTGTTGGAAAAGTTTAGCCGAAATTGCACAACAAGAAAATGTAACCGATGATGGTATTAGGATTCATAGAATTGAAAAAGGTAAAGAAAAAAGTATAGTCTTTAATGAAGCACAAATTGTTATTGCTGCTGAAAGAGAATTAGAGGTACGTTAGCAATGGCAAAACATTATCACCCCAAAAGGCTATTAGTTGAAGGTCAAGATGATTTACGAGTCATACCAGAATTAATTGAGAAAAATGGCATTTATTGGGGAGCAAAAAAAGAGGAAGCAATTATATCAATTCAAGAATGTGGAGGTTATGAAAATATTACTTATGACCTGATATATACAGAATTACAAACTGGAAGATGTACACATTTAGGTTTGATGGTAGATGCAGATGATAATGCTTTTTTACGTTGGCAAAGTATCAGAAATGCTTGTTTGCAAATAGAAAGTATTTCTCATCTTCCTGAACAAATACCAGAAACAGGATTAATTATTAATACATTAGATGGTAAAAAAATTGGTGTTTGGATTATGCCAGATAATATCATTGAAGGGATGTTAGAAACATTTTTAGGTTATATGATTCCAGAACAGGGAGAACATCTTTGGCAATATGCACAAGAAGTAGCAAGAGAAGCAAAAAATAAAGGTGCAACATTCAAAGAATCTTATATTGATAAAGCAGAAATTTACACCTGGTTAGCATGGCAAGATGAACCAGGTAGACAAATACATCAAGCTATCAAGTATAATATTTTAAATCCGCAAACTCCCAAGGTGCAGGGTTTTATCAATTGGTTTAAGGATTTGTACGATTTGTAATCTCAAAATTTAAAGATAACAACACCACCATAATTTTTTGTCTTGATCACTTATTTTTTATCAAATCAAACAACCTGCTAGACTATAATTATAACTTAGTTGAGAAATTTCTAGAAGCGACACCCAACCCATAAAACCTATAAATTAAAATTATGACCCTCGCACAAGAAACACGCTACTATTCACCTGAAGAATACCTAGAATTAGAGGTAAACTCAGAAATACGTCACGAATATATCAACGGATTAATTATACCCATGACAGGCGGAACACCCAATCACAACCAACTTGCAGGCAATTTTTACGCAATGTTAAATTTTGCGCTTAAACGTCAACCTTATCAAGTCTTTGTAACAGATCAACGTCTTTGGATTCCCACCAGAAAAATTCATACCTATCCTGATATTATGGTTGTGAAAAATCCCTTAGAATATGAAGAAGGAAGAAAAGACACCTTAGTAAATCCTGTGATGATTGCAGAAGTATTATCAAAATCTACCAAAAGTTATGATAGAGATGAAAAATTTGCAGCGTATCGGACAATTCCCAGCTTACAAGAATATATTTTAATTGATCAATACACAATGCACATTGAACAATATTTTAAAACTGATAATAATAAATGGATATTTTCTGAATTTACAGACGGAGATAGTAGCTTAAACCTATCTTCTATTCCCTGCCAAATGTTGTTAGCAGATATTTATGATAAAGTAGATTTCAACACCGAAGAATAAAAAAACTCAATCTTCCTCTTTGCGCCTCTGCGTGAGATAATAATTTCCAATAAATACCAAAGGAGTCAATAAAAATGAGTCGCATTAATCCTTATACCTTACAAATGCAAATTACCCAAATGTTTACTCAAGGACAATCATTTTTTGCCTTGACAAAAGTTCAAGATTGGTTAAAAGAACATAATCAAAACCCCTTAGACTACGAAATTCTCTTTCATAAAAAACCTGCACCTCCCGGTTCTAAGGAAGTCATGGTAATAGAAATAGAACTTAAACGTAAAGATGGACAACCTGTAGATCCTTGGTTACAAGAACAGGCTAATTTACACGCTTAATTTAGATATTGCATCTTGATTACCTTGTAAACCTCCAGTATGGATTAATAGCAAGGATTCTGATTTAAAAAACCCTTTTGCAATTAAATCCATCACTCCATAAAACATTTTTCCCGTGTATATATAATCTAAAGAGATATCATGTTGTTGTTGGAAATCTTGACAAAATAGCTTTAATTTATTTGTCACCTTAGCATAACCACCAAAATGATAGTCAGATACAAGTTGCCAAGGTGCGGGAGAATTAACAGGTGTTGGTAAACCAGAAGCTAGATAATTGGTTAATAAGTTATTGATATCTTCGTTGAGAAAATCACCACCTTTCAAAACAGGAAAACCAATTACTTTTTGTTCTTGGCTTAATGATAGTGTCATTCCTGCTAATGTTGTTCCTGTACCGCAAGCTAAACAGATAGTATCAAATCCTCTCACTGTTTGTAATATCTCTATACAGCCACGCATACCATTTAAGTTACCACCTCCTTCAGGAATCATAAATACTTCTCCAAATCGCTGTTTTAACTGATTTTGTAATTCTTCGGTATGACGTTTTTTATATGTTTGACGATCAATATATACTAATTCCATTCCCTGTGCTACTGCAAATTCTAAAGTAGGATTGAGAGGGATATTTTCTTCTCCACGAATTAAGCCAATAGTCCGAAAACCAAATATATTTCCTGCGGCTGCGGTAGCATAAATATGATTAGAATAAGCACCACCAAAAGTCAGAATTGTTGAGAAATTTTTCTCTTTAGCTTCCACTAAGTTATATTTTAGCTTGAACCATTTATTACCGCTAACATGAGGGTGCATTATATCCAGTCGTAAGACATATAATCTAGTATCTGCAATAGCACAGATTTCACTATGAACTTGTTGAATAAGTGGCGGAAAAAAAATTGACGACATTTTCCAAAAAAGTTAAGCTTTATCCAAATAGTATAAAATACTAAGGTTACAAGAAATATCCACCAATTATGGCTAACTTTTTTGATTTAATTACGGAAGAACTGCACAAGGTCACTTTCTGTTTTTTGAGATTATTTATATGTCTGAATCAGGATACTCAGGATTGAATATGGAAATATTTACTAACTTTCTGTTTTTTGAGATTATTTATATGTCTGAATCAAGATATTCAGGATTGAATATGGAAATATTTACTAACTTTCTGTTTTTTGAGATTATTTATATGTCTGAATCAAGATACTCAGGATTGAAGGATTAACAGGATTGATATGGCGATATTTACTAACTTTCTGTTTTTTGAGATTATTTTATGGATAACAATCCTGTAAATCTTTAAATCCTGTAAATCCTGATTCAGACATTTTGTCAATCCTGATTCTGACTTAAAGTGATGGCTGGTGTTGAATCCACGGGTTAGCGGCTTCTAATTCGGCTGCTAGACTAATAAGGGTAGATTCAGCAGCAGGTTTACCAATTAACTGTACACTCAGGGGTAAACCATTGCTATCAAAACCGACGGGAAGGGCGATCGCAGGTAATCCGGTAGCATTTGCGACAGGGCAAGGCGCGACCCAGTGGACAATTTTGGCGAATGTCTCTTCTGGACTCAAATCGGCCCATTCACCGACGCGAATGGGAGAATGTAAATAAACTGGTAATACCAATACATCTACAGTATCAAAAAAGGTGATAATTTGCCGAGAGACAATTTGCATTTGGGAAAGTGCTTGCAGATATTCAGCCACAGAACCGGTTTTGGCGAATAACCATTGGTTTAAAGGTTGCAAAGCTGGTGACGGGATTCCCGCTGCGGCAATTCCCGCTTGCCAAACTACTTTAAATGGTTCGATTAAATTGCTAAAATCTGGGTATTTTTCCTCAACTTGATGTCCAAATTGTGCTAATAACTCGACGGTTTTAAATACTCCCTGTTGACAATTAGCGTCAGCTTCTCCAAAGGGGAGAATATTGGTACTAAAAGCGATTTTTAAAGGATCTAATTTAACTTGAGTTGCAGACAGAAATGATGGTTGGGGATCTGGTAGCCAATAAGGATCACCAGTGACATAGCCAGAGATTACATCTAACATAGCGGCTGCATCCGCCACCGTGCGGGCAAGGGGACCATCAACAGCGATGCCCCCCAGGCGATCGCCTACAGGGGCTTTAGAGACCCTTCCCCTGGCTGGTTTGATGCCCACAACACCACAACAAGCCGCCGGACCACGTACCGAACCACCACCATCTGAACCTTGAGCGATCGCACTTAATCCTGCTGCTACCGATGCCGCTGCACCACCACTAGAACCACCTGGAGTATATTCTAAATTCCAAGGGTTTCTTGCTGGGGGAAATCCCGTAGGTTCGCTGTAAGGATAAGAACCTAATTCAGAAGTTGCGGTTTTACCCAGAATAATAAATCCCCCTTGTTTAATTTTCGTCACCACGCCATCATCATGATTGGCAATATTGTTTAACAGCGCTGGATTTCCATAAGTACAAGTAACACCTGCAACTGCACTTAAGTCTTTAATAGAAATTGGCACACCAAAAAACGGCGGTAATTCTGAAGTTGTAGTTAGTAATTCTGTTTTATGTTTAGCATCAGCGATCGCTAAATCTGCCGTAACTGTAAAATAACTCCCCAATTGGGGATTCAAGCGTTCAATTCTTTCTAAATATACTTCCACCAACTCCAGCGGCGACACCTCCCGTAGACGGATTAATTGTGCTAACTCTAAAGCCGGAGTAAAAGCTAAATCATTGTTATTCATTTTAACTTGTTGCAAAAAAGGGAACAGGTAATGGGTGATGGGTAATAAACACTCATTTTCACCAGTTTAGAGCTTCAGTCAAAAAAAAGATGCTGAGTCTGAAAAAACAGTGCCATTATTTCCATCTTTTCAAAAACATGAGTTTTTTCTGTTCCCTCTGAATTTAGCAGGATTTTTGAAGCTTTTGTTGCATCAACTTCATAGCAATAGGTGAAGGTTGAAAATGCCTATTTTCCCAACGGTTAACTGTTTGGCTTTGATGTATGGGCGATCGCTCAATTATTGGTTAAATTGTATCTTCTAAGTATTGCAATCCCCATTGATACAAAGAGCGCATTAATAGATTGTTGAGATTGGGGGGAGTGCTAACTTTCTTGAGTAGTTCCATCATCAGCTTTTTAATGATTTGTGGTGTTGTTGGTATCTTAACTCCGTCAAATCCATTGTTAGCCCAAAGATAGCCAATTTTCGTTGAAGTTATAGATTCGCCATCATGAATAATTGTGTTGCGCTTTTTCCTAATATCGGCCATTAATTTTGACCATTTATTATCTTCTTTGAATTTATTGTAAATACACCAACCTTGCATTAATTCTGCTAGACTTGGTTCATCTTTATTACTTACTATCCAACCTTTAGCAGTCCAATTTTGGGCTGTTGATTGAATATACAATAATTGTTCTAAAAGTTGGACAAACTGAATAAATGCAGTGGTGTAATTTTCTCGGTTTAGAGAAAGTTCTAAGATAATTGTTGATTCCCAAAGTTTGCTAAGATTATCAGTCTGTATTTTTTGGATTTGATTTTTCCAATTGATGATTTTTTCTGAATCAGTTATTTTACTAACATCATTACAACCTATCCAATCTTTGAGTTTTTGGTGAAAATCATGATTAGATTCCCAGTTACTATATTGTGCTAAAAAACCAGCTAATTTATATAATACTGAATGACGACTTTCATGAACTTTTAGCCAAATTTGGGCTTCCGAAAAATCCCCTCTTTCCCAAGCTGATTTAATCTTTACTTTTTCTAACGCCCAGAAATATTTACTCATAGTAATAAGTTGAAAATTCTGGGAATGATTAGCAGTAACTAAACCATTTTCTAAGGTGGTAAAAAATTCCTTTGGTTCATCGGGACTAGCATTAAATACTTTATATTGACGGACTAAAGCTGCTGCACAAATTTCTACATTAGAAGCAATTACAGGGGTACATCCTTTAGTTTGAATCCAGAGAACAAACTCTTGATTTTTGTTAGCATTGATAGCTTCTTTCAAAACCAGGTGTTCTAATTCTTCTCGAATTTCATCACTATTACCAGCATTAATTTTTGGGGCGTGAACATCAACTCTAATATCAGGGAATAAACTTTTAATTTTTCCTTTCATTAATTCTGCTAACCATAAAGTATCTAATCGGCGAAAGTTCCAGGTAATACTTTCCGGTTGGTCTGTTCCCCATAGGATAATATGTTTTAAGCCTTGTTTTACTCCTCCTGCAATGACAGTTTTATCTAACAATAATTCGACATTACTAAAATCACCACCTAACCATACTTGACAGTAATCATAATATCTTTGACCTAAATCTCGACCACTCCAGGGATAGGTTTTACGATCTTGGTCTTGATGTTTACCCCGTTCTATTCCTAGTTCTTGATAGAGTTCGTTGATATGTGGAGGATAACTAATATTACCATCTGCACCAAAGGAACGGATAAGACCATCTTTACACCGCCAGCCTATTTGTCGAGTTCCTATGGTAATGATGAGGGTGCTAACTTGATTTGTGTTATTTGTTGTTGTCATAGTGGGAAGATTTGAACTTTACTTTGTAATGTTTCTAAATATTTTCGGCGTGGATTTTCATTAGCACCAAATACTGTTACTACTTGGTAATTTCCTAAATTTGCAATCCATACAGGGGAAGGAATAACCTTATTACCTTGAGTTTTACCGCAAAGATTACCGTCATAATTATTATTAAATTTTAGTTCATCACTATGTAAAACTGATAGGGCATAAGATTTACCGAATTTTTCGTCTCCAGAACATACAAAGATGCGACAATTTGCGTCTATTGCTTCTGTCCATTGGTTATTTCTAACTATTCCACAAGTTCTTAATTGTCCAGAATTAAAATTAACACCTAAGGTTTGTAATGCTTCATAAAAATTCCTGATTTTAGTTTTGAATAATTCTTGAAATTGTTTAGTATTATCTGGTAATGTCCAAAAATTATCATCACTTTCAGTAATTAAATTACAGCCACGATACCAAGGAGGACGGGGAGGATTACGATTTTTTCGAGAATATAATGGTCTTCTTGCACCTTGACCAATACCACCCAAATGAAACATTAACCAGGTGAGATTTTTTATTAATTTCTCTAAGTTCTGTTTTTGAGACTGGGGAATTTCCGGTGAATAGTTTAATGTGAGTATTCCTGATTGTTCACCAAAATCATCGTTTTGATTTGTAGCATTATCTCTAATAGTTTTTCCTTCTAATACTCTGACCATTAACCAGCCATATTGTTTACTAGGATTGATCCCTCCAAAGATTTTATTTTCCCATTCTTGAACTTGTGTAGGTTCTAAAACCCCTAATGCAAAGGTTCTAAACCAATAACGTAACATTGATTTAAAGGCTACCGGGCGGACTTCTGAAGTAGCTATATTGTCAGTTCTTAACTTACCATTATTATCAGTTCTAAATCTACCATCATTTCCCCTTTGATAAGGTTGGTTAACATTTCTAAACCTCTGTCTACCATGTATTAACTGGCCTTCTATAACAAATTCAACTCTAAAGAATTCATGATTCTTCTCAAGTTTTCCTGCGGGATTTAATTGACCATAACCAGTGTTAACTTGAGAACCTACACCAGCTTGTAAACCTTTGATTAACCACTGTTTGACTTGTTCTAATATATCGTTATCCTGGCAGTTACTAGCTAATCTTAACCCAATCACAAACATGGGCTTTTCTAAACTGAAAAATGGGTTAGGATTGGGGCTATATTTAGGTGTATTATTGGCTGAATTATTATCCCATTGCCAAATATTATTAGCTATATCCACAGCTAATACATTTTGATTTTGATTCGGTAAAGGATAAGCGTCTAAGAATACAACTTTACCCGCTTGATTGGCTTTATCTTGAGTTTCTACTGAACCAAAATAGGAGGCAATTTGTTTTTCTGCTTCTTGCCATTCAATCTTGTCTTTAGCCATGATTTCCCTAATGGCTTGGGTTCTGGCTACACCCCGTAAGCTGCTAGAGGGAATATAAGGAATACCCAAAGCATCAAAAGCGGGTAATAAAATACTTTCTGGTCCTCTATGTCCTCCTACTCTAATTCTCCAAGGACATTGAACTTTAAAACTTTTTTGGGCTATTAATTCAGTACGTTTTGTTAGTTGTTGTAATCGCTGGGAATATTTTGACCCTTGTTCGGCCATTTGTAATATTTGTACCTTAGTGGAGTCTTTATAATCATGATTGGGCGATAGCGAAGCGCTGCTGCAAGCAGTTCGCATCCAACGGAGATATTCTACAAAACTGGCTTCTGGATGTGGTTGAGGTGGGTTATCTGGATTCAACCAGGGAGACGGGATAGGAGGCTGATTATTACCACCACCATGACCACCAGGATTACCATTGCCGCGACCATTATCACCCACAGGAACGTTAATTACTTTTCTGGGTCTGTTTACATCTGGTGTGGTAGGTGCAGGTGGTTGAGGTCTTCTAGGTTGATTGGTTTGAGGTCTTTCAAATACCATAATTTTATTCTCCTTCAATACCTGCGTAAATTGCAGTAGCCCAAAAACTAAATTCTTGTGCTAAAGCTAATCCCAAACCTGTGATACCTAAATATTCATCTGTGTTAAGATTTTTTAGTGTTGTTAAACCTTGTTGTCCAGATAAATTTTGTGTTTCTGAAATAGTTTGCAAACATTCAAAGAATTTTTGTACTACTTGTCTTTTACCCATCATGCCATCAGGTAATGCCATTTCCTCGGCTTTTAATCGCATTATTCCCCAAGTAGAAAGATAGGTATAAAGTTCCACTGCTTGACTTTTTTGTTGTTTTAAACGAGTGTCATCTTGACGGTGTAAATTGCGTAAATTATTTAAAGCGTCATAAGTTGGTGTGGCAATGGTTCTAGGGTCAAATGTCATATTAATTTCCTTTTTCTGACTACACTTTTACAGACTAAAAATCTTTTTTACACAGGAAATTATCGTTTTCATCCTGGACATCCTGATATGGCTTACGCCACGCTTTGCTATCAGACAAATTTTCTAATTCTCTTTAGCAGTTGACATCCACTGTTGCACAAAACCCCGTCCTAAACTTTCTTGTCCGCCAATTTGTAATATTTCCTTGTCTGCTAATAAAGTTTTAAAATCTTGATAGGATTGTTGTGATTTTCCATTAGCTTGTGATGTAATTCCCCAAGGTAAATACATTAATGTATCCGGTGGAATTGCTTCCTCATAACGGAAACCACCATTTACAGATTTATGTTCATCGAGTTTAATTTTTACCTGTCTCCATAAACTCATTTGAATTAATGTGGCACAGTGTTTATCAGGTAAAACCAATAACCGATTTATAGAAACTGTAGCATCACCTTTTGGTACAAATTGTTGTAAATTCTGTCCTGGTTGTAATTGATTTTTTGGGATAATTGCATCCTTTAAATAAACCGGAGAATTATTATTAAAGTTACAACTGTATTCTACAGGTATGGGTAATTTACCTCCTTGTAAACGTTGCCAACGTTGTAATAAAAGGGGACAACTAACCCAAACTACACTATGACTTAATGATGGTACTGGCAACCATAATATAGAAGCGTCACCAATCCAAATATTACCCTGTTCTAGTTGTCCATCTTGTAAATCATTGCCAAATAGTTGATATTTTTGGTCTTTATCTGTAGCTAGTGAACGGACTTTACCACGAACTGTACTAGAAGGAATATAGGGTAAATTAGTATGAGATTCACGGGCAATTCCTAATAAATTACCTTCCTGAGTTGTGCCACCTGTATGTAATGGTGAAAGTAGATATAAATAAATGTATTCCATTATGATTTCTCCTCACTTTTTCCTTGATATTTAATCCACAACATTTCTGAATAACCCAATTGTCGCCAATTGTTTACACGGTTTTTTTTATAATTTGGTAAAATTTCTGTATCCTGAAACAACCCTTGAGGTTTTTCCAAGTAGTACAATGTCCCCGGTGGTGCAGCAAAAACTTGGGGTGCAGTAATGCTTTTTGTAATGCTTTTTGTATTGTCTTCTTTCTCCCTAATTCTACAACTAATTGGTACTGGTTTATCTGTGGACATACTCACAAAAATACCGTCTTTGAGTTTCCATTCCCAGGGATAAGGACGACATAAGGAAACTTTTTGATTATGCTTATTTGTGTGCGGTCTTTCAAAAACTCCAGGAGTAACTAGATAAGCTATTGATTTGGTATCAGCTTGAAAATTACTATCTGAAATATTTTGTAATTCTTGCCATTGTTCCCCCAATTCTGGACAAGATTCTACTATGACCCTGTGTCCTTCTCCTCCTAATCTGATTGTTGCAGGTGTTGTAATTTCGTGATTAATGCCTATGGCAAAACTCCAATTTTTATGTAGTCTAATAGCATTTTCTACAAAGTAACCATCGGCATCTTTAACTTGTTTTGTTCCCGGTTCAATACTATTATGAGAACGGGTTTCTATTGTCCAGGGTTTATTTTCGTGAGTACCATCAGCTACAGTCCAACAATGTTTATCAATTTTCCCGGTTTTTAAATATTCCTTAACAACACAGGATGGTAAATATTGTCTAAATTCAGGGCTTTGTTCTTTGCCAGAATTATAGTTTTCTTCCTCATCTTCATCTTTACTATTATGAGGTCTAACTAATGGACAAGGTTGAGTTTTACCCCATAAAGCATTATGTATATGAGATTTGGTTTCCCAAGTTAAAGGTACAAGTTGTGTAGAACCCACAAACCCTAACGGACGCGGAAGATATAGGGTATTTTCTGTGTTTTCATAGCAGAGGAACGGACCAACTATATTAAATGTTTCTTTTCCTAATAAACCCCGTAATGCACCAGCTATAGTATGACCATTAGGAGGAAATATACTACCAGCCCATGCCCTTTCTTGTGGTGAAAATGGTTTAGCATCTCTTAACATTAAAATATCTAATGGTGTGAGTTTGTACCAATACATTAATTCTCACCTCCTACTTTTATATCACGGTTACGTTTGACAAATGCCGCTAGTTTTAACCAACTTTGGATTTCATTATCTAGTTGTTTGGTTTCGGTAGTAATAAACAACGCTGTGAAAAAGTCCGCTAACTGTTTTTGAAACTTTGTTTTTAAGATTGAATTTTCATCATTTTGAAATTGGTCACGTCTAGCACAAAATGCCTTTGTCCAAGATACAATAGCTTCTAAACTCGGTGCGGGGTGTTGACTCCATAAACTCGCAGCTTGTTCAAATATCGCACTTTCTAAATCATTTGTGATTAATTGCTGCCATTCAGAAAAAACATCGAATTTAGCAGTGGATTTTAAGGTATTACCGTTTCCGTAAAGTACCCGCACTTGTACAGCGTCTTTTTTATTAAAACAGGCTTTTTCTCCATGTTTTTCAGTTGGTATGAGGCAACTATGATGATATTCGTGTTTTTTCGCTGCGTCTTCCGCTTCCCACAGGCTTTCTAAAGCTATTGCTAAGGGTACAGAATGATGGGCAATTATGATACCAAAACTAATTGTAGCCGTGCTACCCATTGTAAATAATGGACGGTCAACTAAACCAACTTTTTCACCATCATCTTTTAAATATTTCCAATAATCACCATCATTACTAAACTCTTTTTCTTCACGGGGGTCTTTTGCACCTTTAAAACATTGACGGATATCCCATAACCATTTATCCCATTCCCAGAGATTTGTATAGGCTAAAACGTCATCACCACCACCATAAATTAATCTACCTGCATAACGGTTTTGTGTCAAATAGGGAACTAATTGATTAGAAAAGTCTAATAACGCGCGACTTAATGCACTGTGGGTACTAGGTCCCATGCGTTTTTGGATTTCTAAAAACTTTGGAAAGTTAGTTAATGTAACTTTTTCCTGAAAACCATCAGGAATATATTCCCGGTAGAGTTTCATTTTTGAACCCTTTAACCATTCACTCATACTATCACCATCACCTGCTGCTAATACATACCAATCTGATGGATTATTCTTAGGATAGTATTCGGTAATTATCTTTTGAATGTCTTCACGATAATCACGTTTTTTGGCAATGATTTGTTTTCTAATTACCTCCTTATTTTCTTCCTTAGCTTTCTCCAATTGTATTTGTAATATTTTTAATTCTGGAGTTTGTAAATCCTCTACTAACCAGCCAGCATTTAACAAGCGACAATGATATTTTTGAGACTCTGAACTATCTATCCAAGGAATACCCCATTTTTTGTACATTTGGTCAATTATTGTTTTGGTACTGGGAAATGCCTTGATTATTGCTTCACAAGCATAATCAAAATTTTCTTGTTGTTTTGTTTGATTAACTCTTAAATATCCAGCAACTCCAGAAGTTAAATCTGGATAAGATGCTGCAATATCTTCTTTTTTTATGCCTAATAAATCAGGCAAAATTTCATGCAAACAACGTTTGACAACTTCCGTAGCGTTTAATTGTTCTGTTCCATCAAAAAAACCTGCATCATGTTTTTCCCATGATTCCTTTTTTTCCCATGATTCCTTAGTATCACCTTCTGTTATCCAGTCTTTTCCATCTTTACCAGGACTGACAACTGGACCAATACCAGAAATAGTCGAACGGGGTCCAAAGGCTGTGGGAAGTTCCCAATTTCTAGCATTTTTAACAGATGCTAAACTAGCGCGGGTTGCGTCGAAAATATAACCCCACCATGAACCTATATTAGCACTAAATCCCCTTTTATATATCTGTTTACGAATTTGATAAGATTCTTGTAATAAATCTTTTTCTTGTTCTTTGAAAAGCTGATTTTTATTGTTGATTAAATTGTAAGTTTCATTTTGTGCTTTTGACCAGTTTTCAAATTCTTGATTTTTGTTTTTGTTAGCAGAACATTTAAACTCTTCTTCTGGTTTACCTATGGGTAATGCTGTCCAGTAAACTTGCCATTGGGATTTTAACCAACCTTGCCAACTATTATCATCTGGTTTTAATTCTCTCATCCAATGACGTTTATCATGCAATTCTTTGAATACTAAATCCCCCACTTTTAACCATTCTTTTAACAAGGTTTGTTGGGCTGTTTGCATTGCTGCTTGTACTTTGCCTTCTGGTAATACCAATACTATTACATTAGGAAAACCAGCAGTTAATAATGATTCTGATGATTTTTTTTCTGGTGTTTCTTTATTAATAAATTGGGCAAAGTCTGGATATTGTTGTAATAACCAATGGTCAATTAATGGTTGTTGATATAAACTAGGATAAAGTAAGGTATCTGGTCCATATTGATTGGCTAGTTGCCAACAAACTTTAGCTGATAAATAATGTAATAACCAAGAACCTGCCCAAAAATCCCGCATTTTGCGACTAGATTTAATTAGTTCCTGTACTGGACTAAAACTAAATACTGCTAAATAAGGATGAGAAACTGCTTTACCTCTTGGCCAGTTTTTAATTTCATCTAATGTTAAATCATATCCAGCAAAACCACCAGCTAAGGCTGATGTCATACTTACATGACTCCAAATAGAAGCATCGGGAATCCTGGTTTCTGCTGGCATTAACATTAAAGAACTATCTTCAAATAAATCACAGGTTGCTTGAGGTAAACAACGCCATAACCACCAATATAATTGTTTAATCTTGGGTATATTTTCTTGAATATCTTCTCGTAAGTGTTCAGGAATTTTTGCAATTAGTTCATTTTCTTTAGGAAATAAAAAATCTGCACGTTTACCATTGATTAATTCTTGGTGAAAATTAACTTTAAAATCTTGTTTTGCACCAGATAGTAAATGTCTAATTTCTAATCCCTTTTCAGGGTTGTTACCTTCTGCATAGTTTATAAATTCCGTAGTACCACCAATGGCGGATCTATCACTTGCTGAAGCAACATGATCTGCTAATAGGATATTTGCTAATGCTTTACCACAAGAATCATCGGGGGTTTTGCCAATTTCAACCCAAGCTTTCATTACTTCTAGTTGTTTATAGAAGCTATTTTTACCCCGTCCGCTATTGTCATGTAATGCCTTTAATACAGGGTCATGTAATAACCCCCAAATCTTAGCCCGCCAATATTCTGCCGTCATCGGTAGATCCCCTGTGTAGCTTATAGATGAATTATAAGAGCGCGATTCAGTGTTTGTCTAGGAATCTAAAATATCTCAAGATTTTTGTAAGGTTTTCTCTAACTCTTACTCTGTAAGCTTTTTCTCATTTTGAGAGTTTTATTACAAATATTTTCTTGTCTTTGACATGGGTTCTTGTTTATGCAGCTATCAAGTTACAGCGTTTCCCTTACCAAACATTGATAGTTAAAATTTACTGATTCTCAAAATATCAGTAAATATTTTATTATGTATTTATATATACTGCCGATGATCGCCTCCCTCCCCTGTTTCTATTCGATTAATATCCCCAGCGAGTGGGAATATTGAATCTAAATAGGTATCTGTTTCAGGATTAAAGTGTTTCCATTCAATTAATATCCCCAGCGAGTGGGAATAAGAAAGACAAGTAATAGTGACAGATATTTTGGTTAATTTGGTTTCCATTCAATTAATATCCCCAGCGAGTGGGAATCTCGTTTTGGTGGAACTCCAAAGACGGTACAGCCTGGTTTCCATTCAATTAATATCCCCAGCGAGTGGGAATAGATAAGGAGAAGAAATTTTATATCAAAGACGAGGTGTGTTTCCATTCAATTAATATCCCCAGCGAGTGGGAATTCTATCTTGTTTACCGTCAATAGTGCCGATTTGTGTTGTTTCCATTCAATTAATATCCCCAGCGAGTGGGAATTATGAAGATCACACTAGTTTGTTAAGAATTCAATTTGTTTCCATTCAATTAATATCCCCAGCGAGTGGGAATTAAGAATACCAAACATAAGCGTAACACTGGGGTTAAGTTTCCATTCAATTAATATCCCCAGCGAGTGGGAATAATCAACTTCACGGCATTTGTTTTCAGCATCAAGTTTCCATTCAATTAATATCCCCAGCGAGTGGGAATACAACAACACATTCGATAACTTTGGATCTGTTAACTGTTTCCATTCAATTAATATCCCCAGCGAGTGGGAATACTATCGTAGTGATAATTTTGGAGATAGAAAAATAAAGGTTTCCATTCAATTAATATCCCCAGCGAGTGGGAATGGTAAACATGATGATCTGCTCGATTCCTGTCAAGTTTCCATTCAATTAATATCCCCAGCGAGTGGGAATAACAATATCCTGTTGCGTGACTATTTTTTCTACCTGTTTGTGTTTCCATTCAATTAATATCCCCAGCGAGTGGGAATTAGACTCATTTTTCTAACTTTAACATTACATAACTAAAGGATTGTTTCCATTCAATTAATATCCCCAGCGAGTGGGAATTAATAACTGGAAATCATTATGGGAATTAAGTAAGGAGTTTCCATTCAATTAATATCCCCAGCGAGTGGGAATTCTAATTGAGTTTCTTCATCAAACAACTTAACTTGCGTTTCCATTCAATTAATATCCCCAGCGAGTGGGAATGAAAGTTGACTGGGAAAACAAAACCGCCGAGATAGATGTTTCCATTCAATTAATATCCCCAGCGAGTGGGAATTATCTTATTAAGAATTACAAGATAACTGAGTTAAGAAGTTTCCATTCAATTAATATCCCCAGCGAGTGGGAATAAAATTAATTGGGAAGATAAAACCGCCGAGATAGATTTGTTTCCATTCAATTAATATCCCCAGCGAGTGGGAATTAAGGATTAAAACATGAATACTAATAATAAGAAAACGTTTCCATTCAATTAATATCCCCAGCGAGTGGGAATGCATTAGGTTACACACCTGTTGAAAATCCAATTGGGGTTTCCATTCAATTAATATCCCCAGCGAGTGGGAATAACCTGATCATACTCATCAATTGAATATGAAACAAGCGTTTCCATTCAATTAATATCCCCAGCGAGTGGGAATTAATGCAGGTAACGTACTAATACCAGATCCTAAGATAGTTTCCATTCAATTAATATCCCCAGCGAGTGGGAATTAAGTTAATAATATTAGTGACCTAAGTTATGTCAAGTTTCCATTCAATTAATATCCCCAGCGAGTGGGAATGATAAAGGTAACGACATTGGATTACCTTCTGAAAAAAGTTTCCATTCAATTAATATCCCCAGCGAGTGGGAATCATGCTTGGCTGTTGGAGCTAAAAATAAACAATGAGTTTCCATTCAATTAATATCCCCAGCGAGTGGGAATTGGAAGGTATAAGGTTGCGCCCCTTCTTAACTATCGTTTCCATTCAATTAATATCCCCAGCGAGTGGGAATGTAAATATCACGATTCGCTAACTTCAAAAGTGAATGATATTAAGGTTTCCATTCAATTAATATCCCCAGCGAGTGGGAATTACTTAACTGATTATGAAGATCACACTAGCTTATTGTTTCCATTCAATTAATATCCCCAGCGAGTGGGAATGTGAATTACTATCCCGTTTTAATCACCCATTATGTGAGTTTCCATTCAATTAATATCCCCAGCGAGTGGGAATACTACTGTAACTAACGTTAGCACGACTAACAAAAACCTAGTTTCCATTCAATTAATATCCCCAGCGAGTGGGAATACGTAGTCGGTTACAAAGCGGCTTTTCATAATCCCGTTTCCATTCAATTAATATCCCCAGCGAGTGGGAATCCCTTCATTTTAACTCCTTACTGTGCAAAGAGTCTAGACCCACTTTCCGAAGGTCAGCAAAAAGCACCGCCAACCAGCCCACAAAACGACCATTAAAAACCGCGTAACCCTTACCCAATAAGCAACCGAAGTTCACAACCATAAAATCAACACTTCAGCGATTTTCCCTAAACCATAGCTAACGCCACACTACGCTGTTGGAAACAAACTAAATAATAATTGAACTAGGTGGTTCAATCACAGGTATTCCCACACCCCAAGTTTCCACCTGAGATAGAGTATGTCGAGACAAAGGATAAAACCTAACATTATCTTCTTCTAACTTCAGCTTTTTCCTCAACTGACGACGTAAATCCTGGTATTTTTCTGTACCTAACTGGCATTCAAACACAGAATACTGTACACGCTGTCCATAACCTTCCAATAAATCAGCTACTTTTTTGCGCCGTTTATTACAGGGAATATCATAAGCGATCACATACAAAAACATAACATAATTTTAGTCAATTCGATAGGGTTGATAATGATGACTAGGATTATAAACAAACTGTTTAAAAGCCCTCACCTGTTTAGTTAATAAATCCCATTTTGGTTGTTTAATTTCCTCATCAGTTTGTATTTCTTCAGACATCCTTTGTAAAAACGCCCGAAGAAATTTCTTTCTTCCCGCATCATTCAAATAACAGCCACCATTTTTAAACTCAAAATCAGCTTCAGCATTAATAATTTTGCGATTAATTAACCACATCACCAAAGAATCTATAAGTGGGGCGCGAAACTCCTCAATTAAATCAGAAGCCAAGGCGGCATGACCATCATGAGCCTGATGTAAACAAGCATAATAAGGATCAAGTCCTTGAATTTCAATTAACGCCAATAAATGATTCCAAAGCACTTGATAACCAAAACTGAGCATGGCATTGACTGGGTTTCCTGGAGGACGACGACTCCGACCGGAAAACACAAAATCAGGGTTTGTTAAACATTCACTAAAAGCCGAAAAATATTGAGCCGCCCCCGCACCTTCAAACCCCATTAACCGTTCTAAATTATCAGCCTGTGCTACTTGGTCAGCTAGATAATCTAAACTTTGTAAAACCCGTTCTAAAAGCTCCGATTCCTTTTTTTTCCTTTGTCTTCGCAACAACACCCTGCTATTTTTCAACTTACCTTTAATCATAGCTCTAGCAGTAATCAACTTTTCTACAGGAGATAATTGCTGTTGATAACGTGATAACTGCCGATATCCCCTAGAAATGGGTAAAATTCTGCCATAGCAATAACCCATGCGTGATAAGTAAGCAATAGGAATATCTCGCCATAAACAAGCACGAATAACTTGGGTTGTTAATTGGGATTTCCCAAAGATCAGAATTTGCTCTAACAGAGGTAGCTGGACTTCAGCATAAATAGTTTCCCCTTGTTTAACTAGCAAAGTTTCTTTTTGTAAACACACATAGCAATTCTGCTCAGAAACATAAAGAGTTTGCATGAAATTATCAATTATTAACGCCACCAACGTTGTAAATTAGACTTCTTAGGAGAAGAATATTCACCCTTTCCAGAAGATGTTAATTCTGCATTCTGTTCCGGTTCCAACCACAAAACAACTCTATCGGCTGCACTGGCAACTATATAAGTAGCGACAGCAACTAGCATAGTATTAATAATTACTGCTGCTAAACCTAAAGGTGCAATCAACAAAATCACTAAAGTAATACCACCATTAACAGTAGATATAGAAACATTTCTGACAGTGGCAGAACGTCGAGAAATATACATGGTGCTAAAAAGACTGACTTCAAAGTAATGATGTTGACTACCATAACCGCAGAATTAGCCAAAAGCTAGAAAAAGGTTATAAACTCAATTATTATAGTTATCTTCCCTAAAGCAATATTGACAATGCCTACAGCCAATTTCTATTAGCATTCTAAATATTTTCTTTTTGCACTGAGATTAATTTACTATAAATTCCTACCAGTGATTCCTTTACCATGGCTAAAAAACCTACTCATCCTTACACAGAACGTTTAGCATTTGAACGTTTATTACTGTTAATTGCTACCTTACTCAAATATCCAGGTATAGGTAGTCCTGATTTTCTGGACTCTAGTAATCATGAAAATCATGATGCAATTAGTTCTGTGAAAGTATATCTGCAAAAATTAGCAGCAGAATTAGATATAGAATTACCCGCAGAATATCCAGCAATTCCGACATTACGCAAAGATTTAGAAACCCTGAGACGCTACGCTATTCTTGATCGGCGAATGTATCGTTGGGGATATTATTTAGGTACTGGTGCGCTTTCTATCGCAGAATTAAAAGTAGCATTTAATGCTTTAGCCTCCCAAGCTCAATATCAAGGTGATGCCCAAGCTAGACGCATTCATGAAACTCTGAGTAAAAGATTACGTGGGTTAGATATGGAACTCAAGGGTGATTTTTTTTATCCTACTCGGCAACATCTTAACCGGGCTATTATTCATACTGACCCGGAAGAAATGATAACTCAGGGAGCAACCCGCGATACATTATTTCATCAATTACCATTATTAGAAAAAGCTATTAGCAAGGGAGAAGCTATTGAAATTTCTCGTAGTAATGACTTTTATGGTTTTAATAGAACTGGACGGATACAGGTTTTTCCTCTACAACTAATTTACCATGATATTGCTTGGTATTTACTGTATGAATATTGTGAAAATTCCCATTTAGCAATAGGAAGATTAAATCGGTTTAATAATTATTGTAAATTACTGAAAATGCTACCACGGGGTTTAGAAAAACAAAGAGAAAGTTTAGTTACAGCATACAAACTACTAGAAAATGGCTGGGGTTTAAATTTAGGCGACCCAGAACCTCAAAAATTGGAAATAGCAGGAAATCTCAAATTTATTCAAGTAACAGTGCGTTTTTTTCCACCAATATCAGCATTTATTTTAGAAGGGGAACGTCGTCATCCTCACCAAAAAATTACCACTGGATTCATTGATCAAACAGGGCAACATACTTATATAGAATATGCCGTAGATTTACCACCTCGGTCTTTAAATGAATTTAGTCGCTGGGTTTATCGTTATATGGACAAAGCAGAAGTATTATCTCCCCCTCAATTAGTAGAACAACATCGCCAATCTGCACAAGCTTTAATTGACCGCTATTTTCATGCAGATAGGTAAATCTCCTAAGTAGATAAACAGAAAAAACCGTAGACGCGGAGCGGCTTCTCGAAGAGTAATATGTAACGAAAAGTAAAGTTGCCCAAAACCTCTTCCGTCTTCCTGATTGTGCTAAAAATATGGTTAATTATGGATGTCACCATTAAAACCCTGCTCGTTTAAAAATTTATGGTTAATTCTAGTCTTGTTGCCACACTCTATGTTAATCCTGTGACAGGAAACAATGCTAATACTGGTTCTCGTTCTGATCCCCTCAAAACCATTACCCGCGCCCTTAAACAAGCAAAAACATCAACAATTATTCAGTTAGCCGGTGGAACTTATAGCACGGCCAATGGTGAAGTATTTCCCTTAGTCATTGCACCGGGAGTATTAGTAGTAGGAAATGAAGCCAATAAAGGTCAGGAAACGATTATTACTGGCAGTGGGGAATATCAAAGCCCTAGTTTTGGAATACAGAATATTACATTACTCTTACTCGGTGATGCCAGTCTTTTAGGTGTGACAGTGATTAATCCTGGAAGCAAAGGGACTGGGGCGTGGATTGAATCATCAATACCGACTGTAGCTAATAGTACATTTAAGGACTGTACCAGAGAAGGCATCTTCATTACCGGTAATAGCAAACCGGGGATTGTGGATAATTTATTTATTAATAGTAAAGTTTGTGGGTTGGTCATAGCCAAGAATAGTAAAGGAGAAGTGCTGCGGAATGTATTTCAAAATAATGCTTTAGGCATAGCCATTAGTGACTTTGCCGCCCCTTTAGTCGCCAATAACCAACTTTCAGGTAATGGGACAGCGATCGCCCTATCTCGTGATGCTAAACCAGTATTACGGCGAAATCTGATCACCAGCAATACCCAAGGCGGTCTGTTAATCGCCGGTAATGCCATTCCCGATTTAGGCAGTCCCCAAGACCCCGCCGACAACATTTTTCGAGAACAAGGTAAATTCGATTTACAAAATGTCACAGAGCAAAAAATTATCTCCGTCGGTAATCAATTAAGCGTTCCCCAGGTAATTGGGGCCATAGATTTCATCGCTGCTACCGCTGACACCCCCAGTCAAATCGGAGTTAGCAGTAGATTTGCTGACTTAGAAGGACATTGGGCGGCCGCCTTCGTCGAAGCCTTAGTCAGTAAAGAGATTATTAGCGGGTTTCCCGACGGCACTTTTCAACCAGCCACACCCATTACTCGCGCCCAATATGCAGCTTTAATAACAAAGACATTCCAACTACCGGAAAGTAATCAACTCAATAAATTTAAAGATGTTAAATCCGACTTTTGGGCTGCCAAAGCCATAGCCAGTGCCTCCGATAGAGGCTTTTTGAAAGGCTTTCCCGATGGTACATTTCGACCCGGAAATAACATCACCAAAATTCAAGCACTAGTCTCCATTGTCAACGGTTTAAACTTGAGTGGTGGTAATCCTAACGTTTTAATGGTATACCGCGATCGCGTCCAAATTCCCAGCTACGCTACCAATGCCACCACCGTAGCTACACAAAAATTATTAGTCGTTAATTATCCCCAACCAGATCAATTAGAACCACTGCGAGAAATTACCCGCGCAGAAATCGCAGTCCTAATTTATCAGGCATTGGTCGCCACCGGTCAAGAAAATCCCCTCCCCTCCGCCTATATTGTCAAACCAGAGACAGAGATTCCCTCTTTTTCCGATATTGTTGGTCATTGGGCAGAACCATTTATTCGGGCATTAGTTAGTATGAACTTAACCCAGGGTTTTGCTGATGGCACATACCAACCAGATCAAGCCATGAGCCGCGCTCAATATACAGCTTTAATTGCTGCCGCCTTTAATCCCCCAGCCAAACGTCCGTCCCCAGAATTTACAGACATAGCCAAGGATTTTTGGGCAGCTAACGCCATTGAAATCGCCGCCAGAGGGGGTTTTGTGGGCGGATTTAGCGATCGCACCTTCCGTCCTACCCAAAACGTCCAACGGCTGCAAGTCATCGTCTCCCTGGTCAACGGACTGGGACTTGTGGCAACTGCTCAAAAAACCTTAACCTACATTGACCAAGAGAAAATTCCCGAATACGCCCGCACAGCCGTTACCATCGCCACCCAGCAAAAAATTATTGTTAATTATCCCGACCCCAATTTACTCGCACCAACCAGAGAAGCCACCCGTGCCGAAGTTGCTGCAATGGTGTATCAGGCATTAGTCGCCAGTCAACGCACAAAAGTTATTAACTCACCTTATATTGTTTTGCATATCAGCAATTGACAAGTAGAATGGAAAACACTGCCTATCACTTTTGCTGCTGGTGAAAAAACACTCATGTAGCTAAAAGTACGTTAGACTAGATGCGATGGGTGCAATGTTTATACCTATTGCCTATAACTCACAGCCCATGTTAACAACAGCCCCGGTCACTCAAACTTTCGCACCTCCTGCCGAACTAGCAGCTAAGTTATTAACTCACTACAGCTTTGATCTCAACGGATACAATGCCAGTGAGTTGATTAGCCAATGGCAATCCGAATATCCTCTGCATTGGTTACACTTGGCAGTTATTGAAGCTTTGTATCAAGGTCGTTATAAAGCCGTATCTGTACAGCAAATCCTCACCTTTTGGCGACGAAAGGGCGAGACAACCTACCATTTCAACATGGAATTTGAGCGCATGATTTGTAGCAAATTCCCTGAACGGCTCACTTCTGGGTCTCTACAAGTTTTACCACCCACTAAACAGGAAATCAGGATGGAAGAATATAAAAATCTTCGTCTATTACCTGCTCCAGTGAGTTACAAGTATCAAATAAATAAGAATTTACAACCAATAGAAGAAAACCGAGACTATGCTCCAAAAAGCCTAGGACCAGTGCCTTCTTTTGGGCAATTAACCGGAAATATCAGACAAAAGCAAGTTATTGAGGAAATTTCACCCCCACCAGCCCAACCGTTGACGATCCCAGCAACAGCCAATCATCCCCCTATTGGTCAGTTTATGCCCCAAAAGTGCGATCGCACCGAATCCTTCACCTCCAAACTCAAATCTATGACTAGTGAAAGATTGGAGTTGGTATTTTAGTCAGTTGTCAGTTGTTCGTTGTTTGACCAATCACCAATCGCTTTATTGTTAATATGGGAATGTCAAGAACTAATTAACGGGTAAATAAATTTTTCCTTCTTCCTTCTTCCTTCGCGCTCTTTGCGTCCTTCGTGGTTCATTTCTTCTTTATCCGTCCTAGCCCTCACAGATAACTTTTTCAGCAAGCCCTATATAGTGGCATTTCCACGATGTTACGGGGATCTTGACAAATTGACCGCGATTAGTTAGCAAATATTTAATAATCAAAATATTAAAATATGAATCAAGCTGGCTATTACTATAAAAACATTAAAAATGAGGTTTTGTAATGGTTTCAGCCCATAGTCACACACAACAAACTGTTTATCGCATTTTAGATGCTAATTTAGATCGCGCTCGTGAAGGGTTGCGAATTATTGAAGAATGGTGTCGGTTTGGTTTAAGTAATTCCCAGTTTTCAGGTATATGTAAACACTTGCGCCAAGAGTTGGGAGCTTGGCATACGGCAGAAATCCGCGCAGCCCGCGATACACCAGGTGATCCAGGAACGGATTTAAGTCACCCCCAAGAGGAACAACGGGCTGATATTACATCGCTATTACAGGCTAATTTTTGCCGTGTGCAGGAAGCATTGCGGGTATTAGAAGAGTATGGCAAGCTTTATCACGAAAATATGGGAGGGGCTTGTAAGCAAATGCGTTATCAGGTTTATACCCTAGAAAGTAATTTGCTGGGTTATCAGCGTCATCAGTTATTATGGCGATCGCATTTATATCTGGTAAC
Source organism: Dolichospermum sp. LEGE 00240 (assembly GCF_015207875.1). GTDB lineage: Bacteria > Cyanobacteriota > Cyanobacteriia > Cyanobacteriales > Nostocaceae > Dolichospermum > Dolichospermum gracile. The sequence continues at coordinate 79,045 of NZ_JADEVZ010000002.1, read as the reverse complement.
ATCTCCTACAGATAATTTATTCGCCATTGCCGAAGCAGCCCTTCAAGGGGGTTTAACTCTGTTACAGTATCGGGAAAAGACCGCTGATGATTTAGTCCGCTTAGAACGGGCGACAAAACTGCGGGAATTATGTCACCATTACGGTGCTTTATTCATTATTAATGATCGGGTAGATTTGGCTTTGGCGGTGGATGCTGATGGTGTCCATTTGGGACAACAGGATATGCCCATTGCTGTAGCGCGTCAATTACTAGGAAGTCAGCGCATCATCGGACGCTCTACCACAAATCCCCAAGAAATGCAAGGGGCAATTGCCGAAGGAGCAGATTATATTGGTGTGGGACCTGTGTATGAAACACCGACAAAAGCGGGTAAAGCCGCAGCGGGGTTAGAATATGTGAAGTATGTTTCCCAAAATTGTCAAATTCCCTGGTTTGCGATTGGGGGAATAGATATGAGTAATTTGAATGATGTGATGAATGCAGGAGCGCAACGAGTAGCTGTAGTGCGATCGCTCATCGAATCAGATCAACCTACCCTAGCAACTCAGTATTTTCTTTCCCAACTGCACCGAATTAAATAGAAAAGAAGAAAAATCGGATTAAACAAAGGGATACTATTAAAGCACTTTCTGATGTTATGAAGTACGGTTTTTATCACAAAACCCGTAGGGGCGCAGGGCCTGCGCCCTCCATCATATATCATGAGAACGAGAATTGCTGTAATATATAATTGTTTAGATCATCACCTTCAAACCATCAAAATAAAAGTCATTATTCACAAAGAAGAAACAGGTTACTGGGCAGAAGTTCCTGCTATTCCTGGTTGTGCTACCCAGGGAGATACTTTTGAAGAATTACTACAAAATATATATGAAGCCGTTGAAGGTTGTTTACTCGTTGATGTTGATTCATGAGAACTGGATGAATCTGCTCAAATATTAGAAATTGCTGTATGAAATCAATTTCCGGAAAAAATTTGGCTAAAGTATTAAGTAGGTTGGCGTTGAAAATTGTCGTTATGGCAAGGCAAGAGGCAAGAGGCAAGAGTGAAGAGGGTTTGGGCGATTTTACGTTTCTTTACACAGTTTGGTTTTATTGTGTTCACCTACTTAGAGTCTCAAGGATGGCAACTTCTCCGCATTAATGGTAGCCATCATATCTACGGTAAATCCGATAATCCAGCCCGAATTTCTGTTCCTATTCATGGGAATCAATCACTAAAACCTGGACTATTACGGCATTTTCTAAAAGTAGCTAATCTCAGTGAAGATGATATTTAATATTCTCAGTAAATGTATTTAAAGGTTTTGAGAATTGGTGATAAAATCCCTATTGCATCCTAGACATCCTGATTCTGACTAGATTATTATTTTTATAACTCTTAAATTCAAATTTTTTCTCCATGTCCAATCAAATTAATCTCCTAGTCAACGGAGAACCCCGCAACTGTGTATCCCCAACTGCTTTACCCGAATTACTCCAACAGTTAGGTTTTAATCTGCGCTTAATCGCAGTAGAATACAACGGTGAAATCTTACATCGTCAATTTTGGTTAGAAACTCAAATCAAAAATGGCGATCGCCTAGAAGTAGTCACAATCGTTGGTGGTGGTTAATTCCACGCTTTTCTCTCCCAACTGCACACCATCAAATAAACCAGGAATCAACACAGAATCAGCGATGGAGAAAATAGTGATCAAATGGCAGCGTCAAACTAGAAAACTGGGATTTTTAGCAGTTATGATAGCCGTGAGTATGGTTGCATCCATCATGCTATCACTCCCCCTAAATGCTCAAATTCCCAAATCCACCGAATTACGGGGAGTATGGTTAACAAATATTGATAGTGACGTTTTATTTGAGAGCGATCGCCTAAAACAAAGTTTACGAACATTACACCAACTCAACTTTAACACCGTTTATCCCGCCGTCTGGAATTGGGGATACACCCTTTATCCTAGCAAAGTTGCCGCCAAAATCATCGGTAAAGCAGTAGACCCCACCCCCGGACTGCAAAAGCGAGATATGCTCAAAGAAATAGTCAGCGAGGGACATAAACAAAATTTAACAGTCATTCCCTGGTTTGAATTTGGCTTCATGGCACCTGCTGATTCCCTTTTAGCAAAAAATCGTCCTACTTGGCTCACCAACCGCAGAGATGGCACAAAAATAGTCAAAGAAGGCATACATAACCGAGTTTGGTTAAATCCCTTTCGTCCCGAAGTGCAACAATTTATTCAAGATTTGATAGTAGAAATAGTCAAAAACTATGACATTGATGGCATTCAATTTGATGACCATTTCGGCTTACCATCAGAACTAGGATATGATGCCTACACCACAGCATTATACAAAAAAGAACACCAAGGAAAACTTCCCCCCGCAGACTTCAAAAATCCAAAATGGGTAAATTGGCGAGCCAACAAAATCACCGATTTCATGAAGCGAGTATTTACAGCAATTAAAGCAAATAAAAAAGATTGTATCGTTTCTGTCGCTCCTAATCCCCAGCGGTTTTCCTACGAATACTTCCTTGCCGATTGGCAGAAATGGGAAAGAATGGGAATAGTCGAAGACCTAGTTTTACAAATTTATCGTAATGATTTAAACGTCTTTATCAGCGAATTAGAATATCCCGAAGTCAAATTAGCCCAAACTCATATTCCCGTCAGCATTGGCATTTTAAGTGGGTTAAAAAATCGCTCAGTTCCCATGACACAAATTCAAACCCAAATAGAGAAAGTGCGAGAGAGAAAATTTGCTGGTGTTTCCTTCTTCTTCTACGAAACCCTCTGGAACATGAGCCAAGAAAACCCCCAACAACGCCAACAAACATGGCAAAAAATCTTCCCCACACCCACCAATTACCCCAACCTATTAGCAAACTGGAAACCTTAAAAAATCTGACATTGCTGAATTGATGTATGAAACTAAAAAATTCCATCTCTGGAACTCTTGATCTCTGCGCCTCTGCGTCTCTGCGTGAGATAAATTCATACCTTTATTCAGCAACGCCAAAATTCCTAACTACCGATACCCAAACGCCCAGCCAAAGCCGGAGTTAAAGGTAAAAGAGTAGCAATCATTAAAAACAACGCCAAAAGACATAAAGCCGCCCTAGCATCATCTGGTTCACTAATTTCATTCAAACTAGGGCGTTCTAAATCCCGTTGTAAAAACAAAATCACAATTGCCCAATACATCGCCAAAGGATTACCTAATGATACAATAGCCAGTAAAACTATCGTCGCAAAAGTAGTTCTTCCTGCGGTTTTGCGTCCATAAATTGCTTGCACAATTCGCCCCCCGTCCAATTGGCCAGCGGGCATTAAATTCAACGCAGTGATAACTAATCCCAACCAACCAATAACTACTAAAGGATGAATATTCACCACCGGAGACTGTAAAGCCGAACCCAGGACAACCCGTGCCAAACTACCGACTAAAATTGAACCTTGAAAAAACTGATTGGGTAATTGGAATAAACTCCCTGGGTGAGAAAGTAGCAACCCTATCACCAGCAATAACAAAGAAGTAATCCCCCCAAAAGCCGGTCCTGCCAAAGCAATATCAAATAAGGCTTTACGGCTAGGGACAAGGGATTCAAACCTAGTAATTGCCCCAAAAGAACCAATTTGCACCGCTGGTAAAAAGAACGGCCAACTTAATTTGACTTGGTGACGACGCGCCAATAACCAATGTCCAACTTCGTGAGAGATCAAAATTACCGATAAACCCAAAGCAATAGGTAAAGCTTCTGCAAAGCGTTCAGGGTTGCTAAATAAATCGAAATTCTGTAATATACCCCCCACTTCCAAGCTTGTGGCGATAGTTGCTATCAACAAAATCACTGCAAAAGCTTTTTGTGCTAACTGGGCGCGTTGAGGGTCTGTGCGGCTAGGGAGAATAATGATGACAGGTTTACCGTCAGTATTTTCTACCAAAAATAGGCGATATTTATCTTCTAAGCGTTCCTGTAAACTTTTTGTCAGTCGGTTATGAACGGCTTCTGGTTCTCCGCGTAAGTTGCCTTTAAAAACCACTCCTTCTTGGTAGGGAATAGTTTCTGTGGCAAAAAATGTGTCAATGCCAAAAATACCTCTAATCAGACTTAAATCTGCTTCGGGTATGGGCGTTGGTTCTAATTGTAGTTCTGGGACTGTAACGGAACTATCTTTATCACCTTGGGCTGCAAGTCGCTCTGTTGCCCGTTGCTTGAGAATAGCATCTTGACCTGCTTCCCGTAATTTTCTACCCAGGAAAATATACAATCCAGCGGAAGCTACCACCAGGAACAAGATACCAACAATATTGATATAAATCCCAGCGGCAAATAATCCAAAGAACAAAAGCCAGGGAGTCATTAAGACAACTGATTGTAACCAGGCGAGGATGCCTAGTTTACCAAAAGGTCTGGCACGATAAAAGCCCCAGCCTAAAATGCCGGACGCTATCAGCACAATGGCTGCAATTATAGGAGTTTCCGATGAAGTAAACATCTCTAAACCTTTGCTATTGAGACCGAAGCTAGTACAAGTCCGGTTTTCTATACACTATTCATAATAACTTTGTTTGGATTCTGCCCGAATTATCCAGTTTTCTGAGGTTAAAGCCCTAATTATTTTAGATGATTTTTATGTGAGGCGGCACGGAATCATCAAATTCATTCATCCGCGTTTATCTGCGTTCATCTGCGTTTAATTATCTTATAAATCTGATTCCATGCAGTTTCATCTTAATTTGGTATGAACTTTTAACACCCTTTCGGTAAAATGTTCTTCTGTTTGCAATTTAGTCCAAAGGAATCTAGGGAATTATGGCGCGTTTAGCCCTGCTGAGTGTATCTAATAAAACTGGTGTAATTGATTTAGCCCGGAGTTTGGTTGAAGAATTTGGCTTTGATATCATCAGCAGTGGGGGAACAGCCAAAACCCTGAAAGATGCGGGAATACCAGTTACTAAGGTTTCTGATTATACGGGTTCACCGGAAATTTTAGGCGGTCGGGTGAAAACTCTTCATCCTCGCATTCATGGGGGGATTTTAGCACGGCGAGATGTGGCGCAAGATGTCACGGATTTGGAAAATAATCAAATTCGTCCCATTGATTTAGTCGTTGTCAATCTTTATCCTTTTGCGGAAACCATTGCGAAACCAGGTGTGACTTTAGCTGACGCGGTGGAACAAATTGATATTGGTGGACCGGCTATGTTAAGGGCTTCTTCCAAAAATTACGCTCATTTGACGGTATTATGTGATCCTGCCCAATATGGTGAGTATTTGCAAGAATTACACCAAAATGGAGAGGCATCTTTAGAGTTTCGCCAAAAATGCGCTTTAAAGGGATTTTTACATACTGCTAGTTATGATAATGCGATCGCTGCTTATTTAGCTGGCACACAAGCACAAGAATTTACTATTTCTGGTACACAACTCCAATCTTTGCGTTATGGAGAAAATCCCCACCAACCCGCAGCATGGTATCAAACAGGAAGTACCCCCACAGGTTGGACAGCAGCGACAAAACTGCAAGGAAAGGAACTCAGTTACAATAATTTGGTAGATCTGGAAGCCGCACGGCGGATAATTGCTGAATTTACAGCCAGTCCTGCGGCGACAATTATCAAACATACTAATCCCTGTGGAACTGCGGAAGCAGGCACAGTTTTTGACGCTTATCAAAAAGCCTTTAATGCTGATTCCATCTCGGCTTTTGGCGGTATTGTGGCTTTAAATCGGCCTATTGATGCAGCGACAGCGACGGAATTAACGAAGACATTTTTAGAGTGCGTGGTTGCTCCTGGTTGTGACGAGGAAGCTCAGGAAATTTTAACGAAAAAAGGCAATGTCCGCGTTTTGATTTTACCAGATTTGCTGACTGGACCAAAGGAAACTGTGAAAGCTGTAGCTGGTGGGTTTTTAGTCCAATCTGCTGATGATATCATTGCCGATCCTACTCAATGGCAAGTTGTCACTGAACGTCAACCCACTCCCTGGGAGTTAGCAGAATTACTGTTTGCTTGGAAAGTTTGCAAGCACGTTAAATCTAATGCTATCGTCATTGCAAGCGATCGCACAACCTTAGGTGTCGGTGCTGGACAAATGAACCGTGTCGGTTCGACAAAAATCGCTCTCGAACAAGCCGGAGAAAAAGCCCAAGGAGCATTCCTCGCTAGTGACGGCTTCTTCCCCTTCGATGATACCGTCAAAGCCGCAGCCGCAGCCGGAATTACCGCTATTGTCCAACCCGGAGGCAGTCTCAAGGATAAGGATTCTATCAAAGCCGCTAATGAACTCGGTTTATTAATGGTTGTCACTGGTGTACGCCACTTTTTGCATTAGGTAATCGGTAATGGGTCATTGGTCATTGGTCATTGGTCATTGGTAAAAACCTTATTCCCTATTCCCTATTCCCTATTCCCTATTCCCTATTCCCTATTCCCTGTTCCCTATTCCCTGTTCCCAATTCCCAATTCCCAATTCCCAATTCCCAATTCCCAATTCCCTGTTCCAAGCAATTTCTAAAATTGTTGTCTAAGGTACTTGCCATTTCAAAAAAAGGGTGATAAATTATATTTGTGTGTGAGGAGCAAGTTTAAAAAACGTCTGGGGTGGAAACACGGCAACACTCCCAGACGTTTTTTAATCTAAAAATATTTTGTAAAACACTTTTAAACCAAATTAAAATGAAGCTGCATGGAATAGGATTTTGAGAATAATTAAACGCAGATAAACGCGGATAAACGCGGATGATAATTACTCTGTGCAATCTTACATATAATTAGAGGCTGCTGATAGCGTAGCGTGGCGTTAGCCATATAAACCTAGAACTGAGATATATCAAGAGTTTGAAGGTAAGAAAGGTGAAATCAGTGCAAGGAATAAGGGTTGAAATTAGCAAAAACCTATCACTTGACCAGATTTAATACTATTCTTCTCTTCTTCTAATTCTTCCTCCTGACTCGGTGACTCCTGACTCCTAGCCCTCACAGACAACTTTTATGGCTTACGCCACGCTACGCTATCAGCAAACCCTAATTATTATTGTTATGCGGTTACTATTAGTTGAAGATGAACATGATTTAGGAAGTGGTATTCATAATGCTCTTATTCAACGCGATTATATAGTAGATTGGGTGGAAGATGGAGAGACTGCTTGGGATTATTTGCAGTCAATACCCCAAAGATATGAAATTGCGATTTTAGATTGGATGTTACCAAAGTTGTCGGGATTGGAATTGTGTAAAAGATTAAGAGCGCGAAAAAATCAATTACCAATTATGTTATTAACAGCTAGAGATAGCATGAATGATCGTGTTACGGGTTTAGACGCAGGTGCAGATGATTATCTTGTTAAACCCTTTGGTATGGAAGAATTATTGGCGCGGGTAAGAGCATTACAAAGAAGATTACCAAATTTTCAACCACCGCAGTTACAAATAGGTTCTTTAATTTTAGATTATAGTAATTTTTCAGTTATGAATTTAGCAGCGGAAAATTCTTCACCAATTATCCTCACAGCTAAAGAATTTCAACTTTTAGAATACTTCATGCAGCATCCTCAACAAATACTCACTCATGAACAAATTCGCGCTAGATTGTGGGATTTTGAAAGTGATACTGTGAGTAATGTTGTTGCTGCACAAGTGAGATTACTAAGACGCAAATTATCAGAATGTGGTTTTTCTAAAGCAATTGAAACTATCCGAGGTTTTGGTTATCGTTTTTGTGGATAGTGCCAAGATAAGAATATTAATTAAATGAACCACGAAGCAGCGAAGGACACGAAGGAAGAAAGGAAGAAGATAGGTAAAATCCAAGGTTGGATACCTAATAATTCACTCTTTAATCATTCTCGGTTTAAATTAGCGATTACCTATGCTGGTGTGATGGGATCAACTTTGTTACTATGTGGTTGCATCGCTCACAGTGTCATGGTACAAGCTTTTACTCGCACAGTTGATCGAGAATTGGAGGTTTTTGGTAAGGTTTTTGAGGATAAATTAAAAGCAGAGTTAAAAATTCCTGGGAAACTTTCTATTCCTACTCAAAAATCTTTACCAGGACTTTGTTTTAAACAACAATCTTGTTTACCCATTAAATCAGAATTAGATTTACTGAATTTATTAGCAGAAGGATATTATCTCAGGTTTTTAACAGTATCAGGAGAAGCTATTGCGGCTATTGGTAATAATCCAGATGAATTTCCTGCTAATATTCACCTCAATCATTCTTATGATATCAAAAATCGTCATGGTGAACTATATCATTTACATTTAATGCCCTTAAAAATCAACAATAATCAATTGTGGGGATATTTACAAGTTGGACGAACTGTACAACGATTAAATGATTATATGAATAGTTTACATTGGTTATTAGGATTGGGTATTCCCTCTTCTATGATCATTATTGGTGGTGCAGGTTGGTGGTTAGCAGGTTTAGCTATGCAGCCAATTGAAAAATCATATCAACAGTTACAACAATTTACCGCTGACGCAGCACATGAATTAAGAACTCCTATTACATCTTTACAAACAATTATCGAAACAAATTCAATTAACCCAGAAACTCAAAAAGCATTGAAGAGACAAATTAAAAGATTAGTAACATTAACACAGGATTTGTTATTATTATCTAGATTAGAAAGTGGATTACAAGAAGCCAAGTTACAGCAAATTTGTCTGAATGATTTAGTTGCAGATGTAGAAGAAGAATTAATGCCAATGGCTATGAATGCACAAGTTTTATTATCTAGTCATATTCCTGATCAATCTGATTTTTATATTCACGGTAATGAAAGTCAAATTTATCGAATGTTGTTGAATTTAGTTGGTAATGCCATTAAATACACTCCTGAATCTGGGGAAGTAAAAATTAGTCTGATGACTAATGATCATCAAGGTGTAATTACTATTAAAGATACAGGTGTTGGTATTCCTAATTCTGATCTTCCCCACATCTTTGAGCGCTTTTATCGAGTTAATGCAGATCGTTCTCGCAATACTGGTGGTTCGGGATTGGGTTTAGCTATTACTTTAGCTATTGTCCAAACTCACAAAGGTAAATTAGAAGTACAAAGTCATGTAAATAAGGGCAGTACATTTACTGTGATTTTGCCGCTCGTCTCCAAAGTAAACAAGTAACTTCAACTAACATAGATGTAATCATGGCAATAGCGGCGGCCATTGCCCCATTCATGCCCTTGTTAATAGCAAAGGTGGCAATTATTAATAAAGTTCCTGTTCCTAACCAAGTAGATAGATTGACGTGACCTGTGCGATTTTCACTGACTAAAAACCCCTGAGTTGCATTTTGTAAAGCCACAAATAATGGCACAATTGTACAAATTAAAAGTACAGGTTTGATGCTGTTAGCTAGGGTGAGATCATTACCAATAAAACTTTGCACAATACGATCGCCTATCGGTGTTACACTCATCAATAATAGTAAACTGGAACAAGCAGCACCGACACTAATAGCAAAACTCAGCAATTGGCGATCGCTCACTTGATGACGATATTTAATCACCATTTGCTGTACCATCCGGGTAGAATTGGCAATTACTAGAACCAGTCCCCAAGCCGCAGACCAAGCCGCAATGGCAATTGTCGCATCTTCAGCGCGGGCAAGAATGCTAATTAATATCGCTCTTCCGCCCCAAACCACCATCATAGAATTAGCTAGGGGTAGATAGAACTTCCACACCTGTGCTAAGTTGCGGGGTAAATTAGGTTGTTCTATTTGTGGTGGTATAGTTGCACCAGAAAGCCGAGCAAAAATTGTTACAGCTATTGCTTCGACAACCACTCCACTGATGAGGGCAAGTCCAGCAAGTATACCCCCAGATATGGGGAAGAAAAATCCACCCGTGAGAACTAATGCTAATGTAAATAACCTGAAAATACTGGCTTTGGCGACAGCACGAGACTGACCATGATAAATTAATAACCCCTGGAAATAACGCCGCCAAGCGATCGCAAATGGCCAAGCACCCATTAGTAATAATACTTGACTGACTGTAGTTAACATTGCTGATGGAATGCCCAACAGACTCACCCCGACAAAGTTAAAAATGATCGGTAATCCTAACAAACTTAATAAACAAGTTAGTCCTGCACCTACAAATAATGTAAACCGCCATAATGCCTTACGTGAATCTTGAGAACCAGCTAAAGCATTAGCAGCGTGCAAAATCATAATAATCGGACTTTCAAAAAATATTGCCAAAGATTTAGCAATACCTACAGCCGCTAAGTTATTTTGAGCATCAGGAAGATAAGCCAATGTAGTGGTCATCATCGGATCACCACAGGCCATAGTTACATCACTGAGAGACAAAGGCAAAAATTCCCGCCATAAACTCCCTAAACTAACAGCTTGAGATTGAGTTTCTTTTAATTTCATATCATCACGACCCTATGTGTGCAATAAGCGCAAAAATTCCCGCCATAAGCTCTTACTCTTTGCGCCTCTGCGCCTCTGCGTGTTAGCGAAGCGGGGCGAAGCCTGAAAAATTCTCTCTATCACACTTGACTCCTACCGACAATATCCCATGGTACAGGTAGAAGATTCCCAATTGCTGCTATCAAATTAGTATTTTGAAGAATGTTAATTCCTTGTGCTGTCAGCCAATCAGCATTGTAAACTGTTTCTAGATAGCGATCGCCCCGATCAGGATTAAGTAGTAACATAGTTTGAGGGTGAGTAGATCTTTGAGTATCTGCTAAAGCTGCGGCCACAATTGCACCAGTGGAAGCACCTAAAAGCATACCTTCCTGTTTAGCCAAAGCATGACAAACAGAAAACGCCAAAGCATCATCCACGCTATAAGCCGCATCTAACACCTGTGGGTCAAAATTGGGGGGAACGAAAGATAAACCCAGTCCAGTCATCTTATAGGGGTGTCTGGGAGTACCAAAAATTGCTGATCCTGCCACATCTACACCAATAATTCTAGTTTGGGGATAATGCTTTTTAAAGTAGCGACTAATACCACCTAATTGTCCGGCTGTGCTAACTCCAATAACAATAGCATCCGGCGCACCACCAAAAGCAGTTTCTATTTCTCGCGCCGTCCAAAGTTCATGGGCATCAGTATTAATAGGATTTTTATGTTGACAAGGATACCAAGCACCAGGAATATTTGCGGCTAATTCCTGAGCTTTTGTCATTCTTGCTACCTGCATCGAACCTTGAGCATCAGCAGCACTTAAAGGCACTTCTACCAATTTTGCACCGTAGGCATTAAGCATTCTTCGCATGGTGACAGGGGTTTTGGCATCAATCACAATCATTACCCTGTAACCCTTGGTAGCGCCCACAATTGCTAACCCAATACCAAAGTTACCAGAACTAGATTCAACAATTGTCCCACCCGCTCGCAATAAACCCTGTTTTTCGGCTTCATTCACCAGATAAGCCGCATTTTTTTCTTTAATACTACCACCAGGATTACAAGATTCTAATTTTAAATATAAATGATGATGTTGACAACTTGGATAAATTCGATTTAATCGGACAATAGGAACGTTACCTAGTGCGTCCGTCACCGTTGCCAATAGGGGTGATTTTGGCAAGTTGGTTCTGAAGGTTGGGTTTGGAGAGTAAGTAAGCATTGTGATTAGCTCGATACTGTTCATCTCACAAGATGCCAACCCCAGGTGAAATAAAGGTGAAATTATCAATCTAATGGCAAACCAAATGCTGGCTTCACTGGCAAAATATAGAGTTCCCGAAATGTTCCGCTGATGATCTTAGATTTTGGCATTTTGGCAGATAACCATTTTAGTTTCCGGCTTTAATGGAATATCAACAGGGTTAAAGAAAAACTTGAGAAGTTATGGATGCAGGGATTACCCCACCACTAGAGACTTCCACCCCAAATGATAAATGATAGATGCGGTGCTGTCAAACTCACAAGAAATATTGCAACATTGCAAATCATAGCCAAGCCAAAGCCAACAGCCATTGCATAACAGTTGCCAAGAAAATTATATATTAATCAAGCCAAGCGACTGCCTCATGAACAAATGGAACTATCAAGTACAAAATTGCCATGTACAAGTAGAAATTAACTTGAAAATAGTTAGACTATGAAAAAATGATGAAAAATTAACAACTTAGCTTTTAATCACGAAGCATTTGGGAGATGATGGCATCAGCTTGCAGTCTTTTGTAAGTCAAGTGAACTAGGTTAGCTTCATCTAATTGTCCACAAACATAGCAAGCTAGGCTCAGAGCATCTAATAAAATTAAGGTAGTAATACCTTCCGCGGCTAAAGATGATATATACTCAGAAACTCCTTTGGCACAGGTCTCTGCTGGCATCAGTACCAATAACAACCGTAAACAATCTGCTGATGCCATCATTCCATCTAATTCATGGGTCTGGGTGGCTAATTGAACAATACCCAAAACGATTTGATTGGGGGAAATACCTTCTTTGATGAGTAGGGTGAAGAAGGAAGTTAAATGACATGGGGTGCTGTGGTCAAGCTTAATATTCATAGTGCTTATTAAAATCAGTGTAACAATAATCGCAGATTTTTGGGCTAATCCGGAAAAATCTCAAAAAAGTTTTTGGGGGTTTTTCGGATTTTTTACGTCAGATTCTGGAACCTTGTAGCAGATAGCACCCCAATTTGTCAATTTGAATTTTGATCAATGCTCGTACGTTATGTAACTCACGATTTAACTCACAGTTCCAGGTCCCTTGATGCTAAAAATAAGCAAATCGTTCCTTTTTCCTTGTTTTTACATCTTGTGACGCTAAACTAGCGAGTAATTTTTGCGCTACGCCAAAATAAACTGCTTTGGTTTACCTATTTTAACTAAAATTAGTAGCTTATGTAACCGACAGCAGAAATTTAATGATGTAACATAAACAAAATGGGCATCAGTCTGGTTAATAAGACACAATAGATAATAAATTTACAAATCTTTACCTAAAGTTAAAGCCCAATGAAGGTGAATGTGACTTACATCTAAATGTTTCTGGATGTGAACTCCTGAAACCGGGAAAAAATAATTGAGAACTTAATCAAGTTTTACCCGTGCAACCATAAGTCTAGCCTATATCATAGTAGTTTACAAAATTTGGTATAAGTCCCCGTTCTTGAGGACGGAAAAATACTTGCCGCGCTGCGTACGCTTCGCTAACGTCAATCCAAAATCAAGTGACATTTCTAGTTGGGAAGACAGGTGGATGAGATGCTGGCATTTTTGGTAGCATAATAGTAGATTAAAGCAGTGACTATATTACTGAGAAAAAATCTGTATGGCCAGCTACCTAGAAACCCAATCTCCAGATGAGTTACTGGATGAAGTTATTCAAGAAACCACAGCCCCAAATCATGTGGAAGTTATTGAAAATGTAATTGATACCCTGGCACAAGATCAAAGTGCAATGGTTAGTCATGGTTCTGAGGGTGAGTATCTGTGGAAATTCCAATATGGCAGTGTAGAAGTATTTGTGCAGTTAACGGGAATTACTGATGAAGATACGATCACGGTTTGGGCTGCGGTGCTAAAGTTACCTGTACAAGATGAAGCCAGGTTGACACGATATCTCTTAGAGTTAAATTGTGTAAGTACCTTTGAAGCCCGCTTTGGCATTATTGATCATCAGGTGGTGGTGATTTCTACACGCACTTTAGCGGAGTTGTCACCAGGGGAAGTTTCCCGCATCATTACTATTGTTGCGACTATTGCTGATGATAATGATGAATATCTGCAATCCGAGTTTGGTGCAGTTTAGGTTTCGATAATTTTAGTTGAGGGATGTGATATTTAATGCCTGATTCGCAGGTGTGGCGACTTATTCCCATTTTAGCAGCCGCTGGTGATGTTCAGATGGCTATAGACCGCTGGTTATTAGCACAACATGAGTCGGGGCAACATCCGCCGACTTTACGTTTTTATACTTGGTCGCCACCCGCAATTTCTTTGGGTTATCATCAACGTCAATATCCTGAATTTTGGCAAGATTTGCAGTGGAAAGGGGAGAAATTAGATTTGGTGCGTCGTCCTACAGGTGGTAGGGCTGTTTTACATCAAGGTGATTTAACTTACTCTGTCGTCACGTCTGGACTGAGGGGAAATCGTTTGGATGTGTATGGGCAGATTTGTGAGTTTTTGATTCAAGGATGGCGATCGCTCGATATAGAATTGTACTATGGTCAAGCTGGACGCGGTTATATTCACAATCCTAATTGTTTTGGAACAGCCACAGGTGCGGATTTAGTCTTAGCAGATGGTTCTAAACTGATTGGTAGCGCTCAATTACGGAAAGGTGACGCAGTTCTTCAGCATGGTTCTATGCGGTTAAATCCAGATCCGGAGTTGTTTGCAAAGGTATTTAATCAAGAGTTTTTTCATCCTATCCAATTTCCAGAAACTATCAATCAAGAAACAATAATTAAGGCTTTAATAGTCGCAGCTTGTGATTGTTTTGGTATGGAAATAGAGGTAATACCTTTGTCTCAAGATGAGTGGAATTTGATTTTAGCAAGTTGTTGATTAGGGTAGGTTTTTAGGTGTTGCTGAGTAAAAGTATGATTTTATTATGCCTACGGCACGCTGCGCGAACACGCAGAGACGAAGAGGCGCAGAGAGTAAGGGTTTGAGAGATGGAATTTTCGACTTTCATACCCCAATTCACCAACGCCAAAAATCGCTCTTATTAGAGTTAATATAGAGACTGTGTGTTATTTTTTTGTGATTCGCGCTAAAGTAGTCAAGTATCGAATACAGCAAGACTAACCCTATGGAAACGAAAGAGTTAAAGTTCATCTTAAAGCTGTTGGGATGTCCCAATTATCGTACTGGCTTGAGTTCTAGCACTTTTGATAGTTTTAAAGGTGAGAAAAACAAAATTTGTCGAGATTTGGGGGAACTGGAATATGTAGACTATTCCCGCGAAATTGCCACAGTCAAGATTTTACCTCCTGGTCAAGCACTACTGAAACTCGACTCGGCACAATTACCTATTGATGATAAAGAACTGAAGGTACTGGAGAAGATAGGTAAGAGTTCTGGAAAAATAGCCCCCAGTGAAATCAAAGTTTCATCACTAAAATCAGATGAACGGGACGCAATCTTAAAAACCTTGGGTGAACGGGGTTTGATTGCTATTGAAATCAAGATGAAAAGACTTAAAGCTGAAGTTTGGTTAACGGAAAGAGGAATTGAGGTTTTGCGGGATGAATATAATCCCGAAGGAAAAGCAAATATAGACTTTAATTTGCTGGGTAATTATGTGCGTTTTTTGCGGAAGAATTTGCGAGTTAAGTCAAAAAAAGTTTCTACTTTAGTTTCTGATAATTTGGAATCATATTCTGATATTACTAGCAATATCAGTGATGAAGAAATTTTAGAGACTATCAAGAAATTAGATCGGGAATTGGGTACAGAGAATTATTTACCAATTTTTCATTTACGGCAAAAGTTACAACCGCCTTTATTACGAGATGATTTAGATCAGGCGTTGTATCGGTTGCAAAAAAGTGACAAAATTGATTTTAGTACCTTACAAGAAGTCAGTGCTTATACACCAGAACAAATTGACGCGGGAATTCCTCAAAATATTGGTGGACAACTGTTCTTTATCATAGTTAATTAATAGGTTTTCCAATATTTTTCATTTTTTCATCACTTCTTCCTCTCACCAATGTGTATCTATGACAGACATTAAGGACATTATTAAACGCGAGGTCAACCCTTTTGACGTGATTAATTTAAAGCCCACTAATTTTTGGGCTGAAGAACAAGATTCAAAACTCATGGTTGAGTCAATTCATCAAGAGACAATCATAGAAATTGAAGGTTTACTTGATTTAGTAGGTAAAGATCATCGTAGTCGTACAGCTTTATTAGCTGGTGAGTCTGGTTCTGGTAAAAGTTATTTATTAGGTCGGCTTAAACGTACTCTTAACCGAAAAGCCTTTTTCGCCTATATTCTCTGTAATTGGGCTGATAGTAGTAATATCTGGCGGCATATTTTACGTCACACCGTTGATAGTTTAATTCAAGTTCCTGAAGGGGAAAAAGAATCACAGTTAATGTTGTGGTTGAAAAGTTTAACCGCATTTACAAGAAGTGATATCAAGCAACGAATATTTAATGATAATTTTTGGGAAGCATTACAAAGTAATCGGCAAGAATTTATCAAACACCTGAAAGATACTTATAAAAAAGCAGGTATTTATAACCCTGATATGTTTTTTGGAGTGCTGCATGATCTCGCAAATCCAGAATTATATGATTTAGCTTGTGAATGGCTGCGTGGTGATGATTTAAATGAAGATTCTATGAAGGCAATCAAGGTCAAAACCTGCATTGATACAGAAGATGCTGCAAAAAATATCTTAGCAAACTTTGGCAGAATTTCTACGCAAACCCAACCGATTGTTTTATGTTTTGACAATTTAGAAACTATGCCTCAATTACCAGAAGGTTTCCTGGATATACAACCTTTTTTAAATGTCAATACAACAATTCATGGGAACAATTTAAAAAATTTCTTGGTGATAATTAGCGTTATTACTAATAATTGGAATCGGCATATTGACCGAATTTTCCTAGCTGATAAAGCAGGAATACATAGAAAAACTAGGTTAAAAGATATTACACTCGAACAAGCAGAATCACTCTGGACTTATCACTTAAAACCATTACATCAACTAGCAAATCCCAGACCTGAATCTCCTATTTTTCCACTAAATCGGGAAATGTTGGAGAAAAACTACCCCGGTAGTAAAACTAAACCTAGAAATGCACTAACTCTAGGTCGTGATGAATATCAAAAATATAAAGGTTCATTATTAGATGAAAAACCAAAGCCCGAACCAGTTACAATACAAATAAAGGTGACAACACCCAATGAAAAAACTGTTCCTAAACCTATAATCATTGTTCCACCACGATCTCAAGATAATCAAGATACAATTCAAGCAGAATTTCAATTATTATGGCAGCACGAATATACAAAAAGCCAGGGGAAAATTACCAAGATTTCTTTGTTATCATCACCTGATTTAATTCAGATGTTGCAGCAGTCTATATCTACTTTAAAAATACAGGGAGTTAAGTCTAAACTTTTAAGCGGAAAATATGCTAGTTATTCCTTGAGTTATCAACATCCTACAAATCGGCAAAAATTGGGTATAGTTTGGACAGAAGACTCCAATATGACCAGTTTTTATCATGTAATGAATGCTTGTCAAATAGTAATTCAAAAAAATCTCTGTCAAACTATGCACTTAATTCGTGCTGGAGATTTAGGAAAACCAAATCTGGCTGGAAATCAACTCTATAGACAGATTTTCACGAATACTAATCATGTTCATATTAAACCAAGTCTGTCTTCTATTCATTACTTAGCAACATATCAAAGTCTGGTAAATTCTGCCAAATCTCAAGAGTTAGTAATTGGTGGGAAACCGATTAATTTACAAAGATTAGAAACCTTAATTAATGAAGCTGAGATATTGAATCAATGTACTTTATTACAGGATTTAGATATTGTTTCTAAACAAGAAAAACAGTCAGATACAAATGGTAAGGTTAGAAAAGATTTAAGACCTGTTAAAGATTTCTTATTAAATCTCGTGAAAACTCAAGGTTATATGGGATTGGCTACATTGATTTCACAGGCTTCCAGTCAATTTTCTGATGTAAAAGAAACTGAAATTCGGAGTTTGATTGAACAACTATATCAAGAAAAAAAAGTGGAAACAGTAAATCCAGAAGCTAAATTATCAGAACAATTAATTTGTTTAATTCCGTAAGTTCATTTATTACAATATGATCAGCCAATGCACTACCTGACAGAATCTTCTGAGATTTACAAGCAAATTTCCCAACTGTCCCTATCTAAAACTCTATGGATAGATACGGAAATTGCTGATTGGTATACCGATAAACCAAAATTAGCACTAATTCAGGTATTGGCTGATTATACAGATTTAAATGGTGAATCTGCTTACATTTTTGATGTTTTAGATCAACCTGATTTAGCTGTATATTTCATTAACCAAATCATGGTTAATTCCCAAATTGAGAAAGTTTTTCATAATGCTGGTTTTGATTTAAAATATCTAGGAAAAGAACTAGCGCAAAATGTCACTTGTACCTTCAAAATATCTAGAAAAATCACCAAAGAAGTTTTACAAACTACCAACTTAAAACTAAAAACTCTAGCTGCTGAACTCTGCCATTTTTCTAATGTAGACGCAGAAGAAGGAAGCAGTGATTGGGGAAAACGTCCCCTGACTCAAAAACAGTTAAACTATGCAGCAATGGATACAGTTTATCTCGCTGCTGTTCATCGTCGCTTACTGGAAATATCCAATCCTGATGTTATCAGTCGTGTATTTAATATGGTAAATAATAAATCTGAAAATTCCTCTTTAACTCCTACTAAAGTTAGATTAGCTTTTGAGTGTCCGCGACTATTTTATCTAAATCATAATTTTAATTGTAAAGCAATATTCTCTTCTAAAGATACCATTACTGGTATTGGTAATATCTTTCACCAACTAGCGGATAATTTTATTAATTTACTGCTAATTGAACCCAGATTTAAAACTTTATTAAATCCATCTGCAACACAATTAAAGGTAGATGTAATTACGTTGGAAATTCAACAACTATTCTATAAAATTAAGTTCTTTCCCTATTTACAAAATGCAATTGCAAAAGACGCGAGTAAAGCACCTGTATTACTACAAGTTTGGCAAGGTTTACAAGGATTAATTAAAAAGTTTACTGAATTGTTGATCATCAATCGTCGTTATTGCAGTGCAGAAACAGTTATTCAGAATACTTTTATTTCTGAAGAACGCAGTTTAGAATATTACTTTGATTTACCTAATGGGACAAAACAATTAATTAGAGGTGAGTTTGATTGTCTGGTTTTTAATTTTGAACTTAAACGCCTTTGTATGGTAGAATTTAAAACCTATCAACCTGTAGATTCAGCAGCACAATTAGCGCAAGTTTCTCTCTATAGTTATATGTTATCGAAGCGGAAAAAACCACCTATTGATTCTGCTGTTTATTGTGTTTTACCAGAATTTAAAGAATACAAATATTCTTGGGAACAACTAGAAAATACGGTTCATCAATTAATTCCCTATAAATTATTACAAATGCAACAATGGTTGAGTTGGGAATCTCCCAATCCTAACCCACCACCTGCGACAACTCAACCTCATTTGTGTGAAATTTGCCCCCAAGAACAAAAGTGTCAGACTTTTTTTGGTGTTGAATCTAATCATGATCAAAATTCAGATACAGAACCTCCTAGAAAAAAGCCCGAGCCATCTATTAATGCTGATGAAATTGGCGCATCTTTAGTGGCAATTCTAGAATCTTTTAAGGTTAATGTAGATTATTATGGTGCTGATGTAAGTCCGGCATTTATTCGGGTGAAAATTAAACCACATTTAGGTGTGAAAGTTCCTTCAATTTTGAAATTATCCACAGATTTACAAGTACAATTAGGGTTAGAAAATCCCCCTTTAATTGCTCCCCAAGCTGGTTATGTCAGTGTTGATTTACCCCGTCAAGATAGGCAAATTGCTAAATTTGAAGATTTTATTCAAAAGCAATTTTTACCCCCAACAGCACCCATAAAAATTGCTATTGGGGTAAGTATTGATGGTAAGTTATTAGAGGCTGATTTATCAGATCCAAATACTTGTCATTTTTTGGTGGGGGGAACAACAGGCAGTGGAAAAAGTGAGTTTTTGAGATCCTTACTCCTCAGTCTACTATATCGTCATTCCCCCCAAGATTTAAAAATTGCCTTAGTTGACCCCAAGCGGGTAACATTTCCCGAATTTGAGCAAATGTCATGGTTATATGCACCAGTTGTCAAAGATAGCGATCGCGCCGTAGAATTAATGCAGGAACTAGTTGCAGAAATGGAATCTCGTTATCAGAAATTTGAAAAAGCTAAATGTGCAGATTTAATGACCTATAATCAACGTTCTTCCCCAGCTTTACCGCGTATTGTCTGTATATTTGATGAATATGCCGATTTTATGGCAGAAAAAGAAATTCGCACCATCTTAGAACAAAGTATCAAACGTTTAGGCGCAATGGCAAGAGCCGCCGGTATTCATCTAATTATTTCCACACAACGTCCAGAAGCGAGTATTGTCACCACAATTATTCGTTCTAACCTACCTGGACGAGTCGCCCTGCGTACCTCCAGCCAAGCAGATTCATGTATTATTCTGGGTGGAAAAGAAAAAACAACAGCCGCTTATTTATTAGGCAAAGGTGATTTAGTTTACCAAGGTAGTTCGCAACTACAACGTCTTCAAAGCTTATTAGCACAAACTATTCAGCTACCTTAAAAAGATCCCCGACTTCTTAGAGAAGTCGGGGATCTAAGTAACATAACTAAAGTTAAAATTTATTAGATAATATGAACGCTATATCATTGGGAAAGCGTCAGTAGAGGAATTAAAATGGGATATGTAATTGCAACCGCAAACATGAAAGGTGGAGTCGGTAAAACCACCATTACCGTGAATATAGCTACTTGTTTAGCCAAGAATCACGGAAAAAAGGTACTTGTTTTAGATTTAGATAGTCAAATCAGTGCCACACTGAGTTTAATGTCACCCGTTGACTTTGCTAAACGTCGCAAACACAGAAAGACATTTAGATATTTACTAGATCAAATTATCAACCCTGAACCAGAGGCAAAATTTACAATTGGGGACATCATTCAACCTCAACTTTGTAACCTGACAGGATTAAATTTATTACCGGGAGACATAGATTTATATGATGAATTTGTGGTTTCAGAAATGCTGCATAATCAATCAGTAGCATTAGGAGAACAGGATTTTGAAACCATCTGGAATCGCTTTGAAAGGGTCTTAATTAGAGATATTTTAGAACCCATCCGCAATGAATATGATTTTATTCTTTTAGATTGCGCTCCCGGTTATAATCTCTTGACTCGAAGTGCTTTAGCTACCAGTGATTTCTACATTCTTCCCGCTAGACCAGAACCCCTATCTGTAGTCGGAATTCAACTTTTAGAAAGACGCATTGCCCAATTAAAAGAAAGTCACGAACATGAAGCCAAAATAGATATTAAAATGTTGGGAATTGTCTTTAGTATGTCCAATGCCAATCTCCTGAATGGTAGATATTATAAACAGGTAATGCACCGAGTGGTCGAAGATTTTGGAGTAGATAAAATCTGTAAAGCTCAAATCCCTGTTGATGTTAATGTAGCCAAAGCTGTTGATAGTTTTATGCCTGTTTCTTTACTAAGTCCAAATACAGCCGGTTCTAAAGCATTTATGCAGTTAACTCAGGAATTATTGCAGAAATTGTAAATTAACAATATAGCGGTATGTACTAGTAGTCTGTCAAGAACTAATTTACGGGTAAATAAATTTTTCTTCTTCCTTCTTCCTTCGCGCTCTTTGCATCCTTCGTAGTTCATTTCTTCTTTATCCGTGAAAATTTATTTGACAGACTACTAGTCACCAAATCCTAAAGCCGATAGGGGTGGGGTTTCCCCGCCCTCAATCATATTGATTTATTGACCCCCAACCAGATTTCCAAACTTACTAATAACCATAATTTAATGCCATATCTACCCCAAACATCCCCCTTAAAATCTAACCATTCACGCAATATATCCTGATTAATATAAGCTGATATCTCACTTTTTTTATTTAACAATAATTTCCTGGCTTGCCGTTGCCAATATTTTCTAAATCCCAATTGCACGGGAACCATCATCCCACTTTTAGGACGATGAATAATCCTATCTGGTAAAATATCACTCACTGCGGTTTTCAAAACTGCCTTTTCTTCTACTCCTGAAAGTTTATATTCTGGAGGAATTTGCATACTTAATTCAACTACACGCTGATCAAATAATGGTGATAAACCCTGTAAATCTGCCGCTTGGGTTAAATTATTCACCTTGGTTAAAATTTGATCAGCACCTTTAAATTTAATATTCAATGCCATTAATCTATTTAAATAATTGACATCGGCATTTAAATCATCATAAAATACAGAAGATTCATTAGATTCATTTTTTAAACTTTGCCAAATTTCCGGTTTTAAAAGTTGCGGTAAGTCTAAAGCGCACTTTTGAAAAGAAATTAAAAATGCTTGTAATGAATCCTGATTATTAATAGCACCATATAAACTATTAATTAACATGGGTTGATTTTTGGGACCACCAAAACAAGGATCTCCACCTTCTCCATTCAGGGTAATTTGCACATTTTTCCGCGCAATTCTCCCTATTAATAAATTAGGAACTGTCAAAGGATCACCAATAGGATCATCTAAATAAGCCATTGTTTCTGGAAGACGTTCCCACATATCCCGAAAGGTAATTTCTAAGATGTGATGTTGAGTTTCGCAATGTTTGGCAACCAAACTAGAAAATTCTAATTCATTTGCAGTTTCTGTCCCAAAATGAATAGAATAGGTGTGAATTGGTGCATTATGTAATTTTGCCGCTAATGCGGTAATACTACTAGAATCTAAACCACCAGAAAGGAAAACACCAACAGGTTGATTTTCGGGTAAATATTCTTTAACAACTTGTTCAAGTAGAGAACGGAGTTTTTCCCCATACCATGCTAAAGATTGATTTGTGTCTATAATTTGTTCTTTGAGTTGCCAATAATGATAAACTTGTTGTGATGGCATTTGCAGAAAACTACCAGGACGAATTTCCTTGATATCTTGCCAAAGTGTCCTTTCTCCTGGCACAAATGCACAACAAAGATAATCTCGTAATGCGACTAAATCTAAATTATCAGAACGATAAGGTGTCAGAGTTCTTAATTTTGGGGCTATCCAACAAGTTGCACCAGTTGTAGTATAATATAAGGTGCGGCTACCGATAGCATCTCTAATTAAATATAATTCCTGTTTTTCACAATCCCAAACTACTAAACCAAACATTCCCACTAGGAGGTTTAAACATTCAGAATTGTATTTCTGCCAAAGTTGGGCTACTATTTGTTGATGACTGCAACTATCATGAATATCCATTCCCAGTTTTTGCAGTAATTCTCTGCGATTAGTTAAGCAAATATCTCCAACTACGACAAATTTTTGATTATAACTGATTGCCAAGTTATCTGATTCAGCAATAACGGCAAATTGCTGATCTTGCCAAATTATATCTTTTGTGAAATTATTGATTTTTCCATAAGCTACACACCAACTAGACTTAAATTCAATATTTGTAATGGCAGACTGAGAACTTTTAAAAAAATTAAATAGCATGAGTTTCAATACTTGTCGGTTAAGCTCAAACAATAAAATTGCGTAGATTGGGTTGACGCAACCCAACCCAACATTTATAGCGGTTATCGTTCGGACTCAATACAATTGAGGGCGGGGAAACCCCGCCCCTACAGGTTTTACGATTTGCTGATTGTATCTCACTCAAGTGCATACCGCTATGTAAGCATTTGTTGGGTTTTACTATCGTTCAAGCCAACCTACATTTCCTTAACCGAACAGTATTGGATAAGGGGTAATAAGTAAAAATCTTAGCAATTACCCATTACCCATTACCTATTAAAATCTAAGCGGCGAAATTTGCAGCAACAAAATCCCAGTTCACCAAATTATCTAAGAAATTCTTGATGAATGCAGGACGAGCATTTTTGAAGTCAATGTAATAAGCGTGTTCCCAAACATCAATGGTTAACAGTGCTTTTTTACCATGTGCGAGGGGGTTTTCGGCGTTGGGGGTTTTGATAACTTTTAGTGTACCACCATCATCAACCAACCAAGCCCAACCACTACCGAATTGAGTTGCAGCAGCGTTAGAAAATTCTTCTTTGAATTTGTCGAAGCTACCAAAATCCTGATCAATTTTAGCAGCTAATGCGCCTGTAGGAGCGCCCCCACCCGCTGGTTTCAAGCAATTCCAGAAGAAGGAGTGATTCCAAACCTGAGCAGCATTGTTGAAGATTCCAGCTTTTGTAGAATCACCAAAAGCGATTTGAATTACTTCTTCCAAAGACTTGTGAGCTAATTCTGTACCATCAACAAGCTTGTTCAAATTATCTACATAAGCTTTATGATGCTTACCATAGTGATATTCAAAGGTTTCAGCCTTCATGCCATAGGATTCTAAGGCATCAGAAGCAAAGGGTAAAGCTGGTTGGGTAAATGCCATTTTGTGAAATCCTCTCTTTACTGTTTTCTAGTTGAAAGCTATTGCCAGAGCTAGGCAAATTACAGGTTTCGTATTCAGCAAGCCCTAGTACCGCTTTGCGGAAGTCAAAAGTCAAAAGTCAAAAGTCAAAACGAATAGATAATCAGCTTTCCAGCAATTTGGAATGGTCTGTTTATTTCCGCTGACCTGTACTAGTTAATCTTGTAATACAAAACTTAACATTGCTATTCTACTACCAAAGTGAAAATTCCCACCAATTAGTTTATAAACAAAGCAAATTTCATCTATTTAGACCAAACTCCTAACTTCTCTCTGTTGCCTGGAGTGCCTGAAGCGTGAGCAAAAATCCCAGCCTAATATAATTATCAGGAGATAGGCTAATATCCATCCCTCAAACTCTTATTCTCTGCGCCCGGAGCGCCTCTGCGTGTTCGCGCAGCGTGCCGTAGGCATAATAGAAACATACTTTTACTCACCCTTAAAGGGGATAAGTGGATGTAAAAAAGCAAGTTATTACCTTATCAAGTATAGTCGGCGCTCACCACTGTTTTGCCCTTGAGGAATTTGGGCGCAGGGCCTGCGCCCCTACGGGTGATCTACCAATGGGATAGGCGCTGGTTGTAATGGCTAATAATTTGTGCTGCTACTTCAGAAGCAGTTAAACCGTCGGTTTGCAGTTCAATGGCATCAGCCGCTTTTTGCAAAGGGGAGACTTTCCGGGTGCTATCTTTGAAGTCGCGTTCAGCAATCTCCTGTTCTAGTTGTTCTAAACTCAAGATTGAACCTGTTTTTTGAAAGTCTTGCTGACGACGACGCGCTCGTTCACCGACGGAAGCGGTTAAGAAGATTTTGATTTCCGCATTGGGGAAGACGTGAGTGCCTATGTCTCGACCTTCTGCCACTAACCCCCCGCGTTGTCCCCAACTTTGCTGCTGTTTGACCAAGGCTTGACGAACTGCACTTTGGGCAGCGATCGCCGACACTAGAGATGTTACCTCAACTGTGCGAATTTTTTGAGTAACGTCAATGTCATTAATCTGGACTCGGACGGGAGTTTGCAGACTTTGACTAGGAGTGAGTTCAATTTTGCAGCGAGTGGCTAATTCCGCCACAGCACAATCGTCATCAATGGCAATTCCCTGTTCCATGACTAGCCAAGCGATCGCCCGGTACATAGCACCAGTATCCAAGTACACCAAACCTAATTCCTGAGCCACTTGACGAGCCACCGTAGATTTACCAGCACCAGCCGGACCATCAATAGCAATAATCGGTTGGCGTAATCCATTATTACCATCGCGCAAAATCGTATTATCAATTAACCGTGTAGAACCAAGACGAGCAGCGATCGCCAACATTCCTTCATCCTCAACTTTTTCTAAAAACATCAACGTATTCGGTTCAACCAATTCAATATATTCCAAGCTGATAGTGCTAACTTTTGCGATTTCTTGCCGCGCTAATGCTATGAGTTCACCACTGTCACGAACGCCAGCCCGAAACGCCGCTTCAGCTTGCCGTAAACCTTTAAATAACACAGTTGCTTGCTCTTTTTCTGTAGCCGTCAAATATTGATTACGAGAACTTAAAGCCAAGCCGGACACCTCCCGCACCGTAGGACAAGGAACAACTTCTACTGGCAAATTCAAATCAGCTACTAACCGTTTAATAATTGCCAATTGTTGACCATCCTTTTGTCCAAAGTAAGCTCGGTCAGGTTGTACCAAGTTTAAAAGCTTAGTGACAATAGTTGCCACACCAGTAAAATGACCTGGACGAAAATTACCACACAAGCTAGATATCATATCAGATGGAGGGATCACTTGTGTCACTTGAGTTGCTGCTATATTCTTCCCCGGTACACCAATTTCTTCCGGAGTTGGGGCAAAAACTACATCAACTCCCGCCTGTTCACAAAATTCTCGGTCTTGTGCCAAAGTGCGAGGATAGCATTGATAGTCCTCGTTCGGTCCAAATTGCAGAGGATTGACAAAAATACTCACAATTACCGTCGCATTTTCCTGTCTAGCCCGTTTAATCAAACTTAAATGCCCCTGATGTAACCCTCCCATAGTTGGCACTAAACCAACCGCTGTGGGA
Source organism: Dolichospermum sp. LEGE 00240 (assembly GCF_015207875.1). Lineage (GTDB taxonomy): Bacteria > Cyanobacteriota > Cyanobacteriia > Cyanobacteriales > Nostocaceae > Dolichospermum > Dolichospermum gracile. Next base: position 52,750 of record NZ_JADEVZ010000002.1, on the reverse strand, counting down.
TACCAACTGGTTTGTTCATCCAGTCCGAGATCATCTGGTAGCCTCAGATGGCCTTGCCAGCGACGATGATTTAAATAGCAGCGTAAAGCTACAACTGTTGTCAGCACGAGCACAAAATACCCCTAGTTTCTATCCTTTCCCCCGTTAGTGTATATCCGATAGCGCAGCGTGGCGCAAAGGATAATTGGGAGATAAAATCGAAGAACCAGGGGAATTTAATCGTGAAAAGCGAAAACAGAGTCACGAAGAGGAAAAGGGCAGGGCAAGGGGGAATATTGGGACTTAGCTGGCAATCAGCCCTGTATAAGCTTCATAGAAAGACGGGGCTTCCCCCGCTCGCTGCTCCCTTCCCCACTGCCTCTTCCGGTTGTCACAGGAAACGGGTTATTTTCCTAAAACCTCAAGACTAACTGGAGCAACACCACTGCTGATCATGCCCAAAATCCGCGCCGCACCGGCGGAAAGGTCAATAATTCGACCTCGGATGAAGGGACCTCGATCATTGATTCTGACAACCACAGAACGACCATTACGGGTGTTAGTGACACGGATTTTTGTTCCCATCGGTAAGCTACGATGAGCCGCAGTTAGTCCTTCGGGATTATATCTTTCGCCACTGGCGGTTTTATTGCCAGACCAATCATATCCATACCAAGAAGCTATCCCCCGGAAACTGATATTGAGATTACCGAAGGCAATCTTCCGGGGTAGACTGGCACTAGGAACTGATTTACTAACAGGTAAGTTAGCAATTGTCTGAATGGGGGAAGCGTTGCCGATTAGTCTCCGCAGTCTATTAGTTGCTTGTAAGGCATCCTGGGCAAGATTGTCTGTGGTATCTGCTAATCTAGTACCCGCATTGACTTCTACCAGTTCCTGACCGTCAATGGTAATGGTGTAGCGAGCCACTGACGGTTGTTGACGGAGGAAGCCTTTTTTATCGGCTTTATTGTTAATTACGGAATTATCCGCTGTTTTCCAACTGACAGTAATCTTGCTGGCATCTACATTGTTCTGGATGAGTTCGTTAATTCTAGCGGCGATCACACTAGCTTTCTGAATTGGATCATTGTCAATGGAGCTAACTTGTTTGTTAAAGTTGATTGTATTACCAGCATTGCTAAAACTGGCAACTTTGGCTGTATTGGTAGCAACAAGAGAGTCAGGATTGATATTCTCATTATTGCCAATTACTCCAACCTTAGTTTTGTTGTTAGTAACTGGGGTAGAACCCAAAAAAGTCAGAACAGGAATGTCCCGAACATAAAGAGTAGCTGCTTGTAAACCTTTGATACTGTGAGGATGAATCCTAGTAATCACAGCATCCGAGGTAGGTTTTCCTGTTGGGGATTGGTATTCTCCTACTTTGACTGCACCACTGATAGATGATGTTTGCCTAGTAGGGGAACTTTCCTCCCTGGTTTGAGTTCGACCAACTGAGGGTAAACCCAAAACGGCCAGAATTACGGCAACTATAGTCCACAAATGTCTTTGATTCATGCGTCCGATTTTAAAGCGACTGTAGAACTTAAGTTTTCTTTAGCTAGAGGTTTTCACCTTGTGAACAGTGACTCTCGCTGGAGACTTGAACCCGTTCCGCTTTCACTTTGTGTTTTGTAACTCGAATACATTAACATGAATTTTCGGGCTTGGGGATCAGGGTTTTAGCGGAAGTCTCCAGGATATGGCTAAATTTATAGTTGAGTTTAAGCTTGTAAACCGTCTTCAAGTCAGGATTTTGGCTATGTAACGTTTTTTTGAAGATTTTTATATTTTCTTCGGGAAACTTCATATTAAGCGATCGCCCAATTCCACCATGACTACCTAATATTTATCCTCAGTAGTTGTAAATTCTGAAGTATCGAAAAAACTATCTATCTCTTTTGCATCTAGATGAAATTTTACTGCCAATAGTTTACTCCTCAAAAGATATCACCAGCGTCAACATCCTTGGACTCTTTTCACCCCACACCTAGTTTTTTATCTCTGGTTTTAGTAAGTAAATACATTGAAGTTATTTGAATAATTGGTCATAATTAATGCGATTACTGTCAAGCAATAACAGTGATCTATCGCCAGTAAGTATTTATTCTTATCCCCAAATAAATCATCAATGAGACTATACAAAAAATGTAAGTAAGCGTGCATAAATACACTTATTGAGTATACAAAAATACATATTTACTTAGTATCCACAGGGTTAAATCAGTAATCAATTTTATATCAAGCTATCAAACTTATATCTGATCTAGAAAAGCCAGAAATGTTACCATTAGCACTTTTAGACATTCTTCCAGACATGATTCGTCGAGTGTTTTTTCAATGTGTTTATCTGCTTAACTATTGTCACCTGAGTTCGACATAAGATAATTTGTGGAAAACTCGCCATGAGTCTCAAACCCTTATGATCTCGTTGAAAAAATCATAACTCCGTTCGCGTAGCGTCTCCGAAGGAGAAACTCCGAACTCAGGTATTGTCAGAATCAGGATGTCCAGGATGAAACCAGAGCTTTTATTACTAATTACCCATTACCAGCCTCAAGGAGATAACTAGCAACTTGAGTTAATATTTTCATTGAGTTTCCGAATTAAACGAGATAACTCACGAATAATATTCACCGCAATTTCTGGAGTTTCTTCAATAGCATCATAAAGTTGTTCTTGGGTAAGTTCCAAACATTCACAAGATTCTAAAGTAGTAATAGCAGCGGAACGAGGTTGAGTATCGAATACCGCCATTTCACCAAAGTAGTTTCCCTTGTCAACTTCTGCTAACTTGGTATCACTAATATGGACTTTAACCCGACCAGATACTAAGATATACAGCGATCGCCCTTCCTGTCCTTGCTGAAAGATTGTATAATTAGCTGGGTAGGATAACTCATTCATTACAGAAGCCAGCCTGACAATGAAATCATCCCGCAGTTCTTTAAAAATGGGGACTTGTCTTACAAACAATAACCGATCAACACTGGTAAGCATAATTACTGATGACAATTGTGAGAAAATTACCGACTTATGATCTACTTTCTAGAAAATTATTCTCCCATAGAAACTTACAATTATCTACACAGCACTGGAAGTGTTGAGGTTCGCATATGAAAACTATTCAAGTTTTGATAGGATGTTTGGGTGTGTGGCTATTCTTAGATATAGCTGCTCATTTGGGTGCGGAAATTTTTTGGTTTCAGGAAGTTGGTTATATAGAAGTATTTTGGCAACGATTGTTAATTCAGGGGGGTTTATGGTTGTTTGTTGTGAGTGTGAGTGCTGTTTACTTGTTAGGAAATCTCACTTTAGCTCAAAGGTTGAAATATCCTCCTTCTCCTAATTTTATGCCAGTACAGGAGCTAAAAATTAGTCGAAAATTAACAAGTTTTCTTAGTCCTCAGTATCCTAGAAATAATCAATCTCCTCAATGGGACAACTATACCAGTAAAATTAAATTGCGATCGCTCTTACCTCTAATATTAGGGTTAATTTCTTTAGTGTGCCTGATGTTAACACACTATGGTAACATTGCCTTCTCCTATTGGTTGGAGCAAGTTAATCAATCTAGTTTATCAGTACCACTGTTATTTCGAGCCGAGATAATTTTACAGTTAGGAAAACAGATAATTTCTCAACCTTGGTCTTTAGGACTATTGGGGGGATTGTCTATGGCTATATTAATTTATAGCAAATTGTGCCTGGGAGCGATCGCTATTATTTTTAGTCTCAGTTTTGGCTGGATATTATCTCAACATTGGTCAAAAATTCTCTTATCCTTTCATCCTATTTCCTTTGATCATCCTGAACCATTATTTGGTAAGGATATCAGTTTTTATATTTTCCATCTCCCCTTCTGGGAACTTTTAGGATTTTGGTTAATAGGATTATCCCTATATGCTTGTATTAGCGTTATTCTCACCTATTTATTATCAGCAAATAGTCTCAGTAAAGCTGTTTTTCCTGGGTTTTCTGCTCCACAAATGCGCCATTTATCGGGATTAGTCGGTTGTTTAATGTTAGTCGTATCTTTAAATTATTGGCTCAGTCGTTATCAACTGCTTTACTCGGTTCGCGGTGTGAGTTATGGAGCTAGTTATACTGATGTTAAAGCCCAACTACCAGCAGATACAATACTATATATTCTATCATTAGCTATAGCCTTATACTTATTATGGTTAACTGTATTTTGGCAACAAAAATCTTCACATCATCGCCGGGTAATTTATGCTTTAGGTATTTATATAACTTTGATACTTATAGGTAATTTTATTGTACCTATGACTGTACAAAATTTTATCGTCGAGCCAAATGAATTACAAAAAGAACAACCTTATATAATACGAAATATCGCCCTAACTCGTCAAGCATTTAATTTAGATGTGATTGACTCTCAAATATTTAACCCCACGGGAAAACTCACAAAAGCAGATATCGAAGCCAATGAATTGACAATTAGAAATATTCGGCTTTGGGATCAAGAACCATTATTAAAAACCAACCGTCAATTACAACAAATTCGCCCTTATTATAAATTTCCCGATGCTGATATTGATAGATATTTAATTAAAAGTAACGGTAATCAAGAAAAACAACAGGTACTAATTGCCGCCAGAGAATTAAATTATCCAGATGTTCCTCCCCAAGCACAAACATGGGTAAACCAAAATATGATTTACACTCATGGTTATGGCTTCACTATGAGTCCCGTGAATACCGTTGCTGCTGGTGGATTACCGGAATATTTTGTTAAAGATATTAGCCAAAATGGTAGCGTATTAAATACTTCTAGTGCTAATATTCGTGCCAGTATTCCCATCGGACAACCCCGAATTTATTATGGAGAAATTAGTAATACTCATGTCATGACTGGAACAAAAGTTAAAGAATTAGATTATCCCAGTGGTAGCGATAATGTTTATAATAGCTATGATGGATTAGGTGGTATTCAGATCAACTCCCTATGGAAAAGATGGCTATTTTCCATATATTTAAAAGACTGGAGGATGATATTTACACAGGATTTTCTGCCAGAAACTAAAGTATTATTTCGACGAAATATTAATCAACGAATTCGCACCATTGCTCCTTTTTTAAAATTTGATAGTGATCCTTATTTAGTTGTAGCAGATGCCCATATAGATGGTCAAAATCAACAATTTCCTGGTAAAGAAAATTATCTTTATTGGATAGTTGATGCTTACACCACAAGCGATCGCTATCCTTACTCAGACACCGGTAAAAATAGTATCAACTATATCCGTAACTCTGTTAAAGTCGTCATTGATGCTAATAACGGTACAGTCAGATTTTACATTGCTGATGCTTCCGATCCATTAATTACGGCTTGGTCAAAAATATTTCCTAAAATGTTTCAACCACTGAAGAATCTACCCGTCAATCTCCGCACTCATCTCCGCTATCCAGTAGATTATTTTAAAATTCAGTCTGAACGCTTAATGATCTACCACATGACAGATCCCCAAGTATTTTATAATCGAGAAGATCAATGGCAAATTCCCAATGAAATCTATGGTAACGAAAGCCGTAAGGTTGAACCATACTATTTAATCACCAGTCTCCCCAACGTTTCCTTTGAAGAATTCATCCTCCTACTTCCCTACACACCCAAACAACGCACCAACTTAATCGCTTGGTTAGCAGCACGTTCCGACAGTGAAAACTATGGCAAATTAGTATTATATAACTTTCCCAAAGAACGCTTAATTTATGGACAAGAACAAATTGAAGCTAGAATAAATCAAGATCCAGTTATTTCTCAACAAATTTCCCTCTGGAATCGTCAAGGTTCAAGAGTAATTCAAGGTAATCTTTTAGTAATTCCTATTGAACAATCATTACTCTACGTTGAACCAATTTATTTAGAAGCCACACAAAATAGTTTACCAACATTAGTGAGAGTAGTAGTAGCCTATGAAAATCGCATCATCATGGCACCCACCCTAGAACAATCACTACAAGGAATCTTTCAACCAGAACTCGCACCACCAGCAACTATTATTCGTCCCCTAGAAGACGAAATACCCCCTGGTTAAATAGCTGATATTTCAACTCAGAATTATACTGGTTTTAGTTTAAACTAATAATGTAAAGATTTCCGGGAAAATGTAACTATGCTATATCATTTAGATTTTCGTGTTGAATATCCCGATAACATGAATCAACAAGAACTATTTGCCTTATGGAGCGAAGAAGCAGATGCCGCCCTCCAAGCCAAACAAGCCGGAATAGTGGTTGATTTATGGAAGTGTGTTGGTACTCGTCGTGTAATTGCCATTGCTGATGTTCCCACTCCCGACACATTAGACCAAATTCTTCTAGACTTGCCTATCATGAAAAAAAATGGCCAAAAAGTGCAAATAGAAGTAACACCTTTAAGAAAATATGAAGACTTTGCTGCTGATATCAAAGCTAGATTAAATACCCAGGAATAGCTACAACACTGATTTAATAATCTGTAAAATGGCGATTTTTCCTAGGGGCAATGCCCCCGTGCTTGCCCCAAAACCCTACCAGAACAACCACAGGCGGGTTGCCCCTAGGATGCAATTAATGTATCACTGTTCTGGAAATTCAAAAACTTAAAAACCTATTACTAACTGTATTTTTAATATCCACGTACTACTTCAGGTATATATTCAGATAATAAAAAACAAAACTATTGACAGAGATAACTAATCTTTACTTTTGATAAACCTATAATCAGAAGCCATATACAGCTTTACCCAAACCAATCATAGACCTAAATTAAAAGTTTCAACATCGAACATCAGTCACAATTAAAACAGACTTTATATTGAGGGGTTTGCTACTTGGTTCTGTCACAGTTGTCAATTACAGCGCTTTCTGATGTTATGATGTACGGTTTTTATATCCGTATGTGGGCAGGGCCTGCGCCCTCCATTGTATTTCATAAAACGAGAATTGCTGTAAGAACCATTATAGATAATTAAGGAAAATAAGATGTATATAGAGCAGGTATTGGGAAATACATTCATGACCGACAATACCAACTTGTCCATTCGTCAAGGTGCAGTTCAACAAGAAAAAGTCCAAGTGCAATATCACAACATCCAAATACCAGATTTAGCACTATCTTTAGCTCCTCTGGGATTTATTTTTGTTTGGGCTATTTTTCTCCTGCTTTTTCATAAAATCCGCACCAATGCAGATGATCAGGTATGTGTAAAAAACAAAATTCTACAAAAAGTCCCTTGTAAAAAATGTCAATTTTTTGCCAATAACCATTATTTAAAATGTGCCGTCAAGCCTGATACTGTTCTTACAGAAGAAGCCATAGACTGTTCTGAATACGTGCCAAAAAAAGTTAGCTTTTCCCATAAAAACTTATTTCACTAAATACCAGATCCCCGACTTCTTAAAGAAGTCGGGGATCTATTTTTGAGCTAAGTAATGGGACAGAATTAATTACACAACTGATTTTTCTGTTCCCTGTTCCCTGACCACACAAGTAAATTCACAGAATCAAACCGGATTCCTATACATAATGGTTAATTTGTACAGTACGTAAGTTTTAATTTCTTACATCTGAAATTAAAATCAATTTTACCACAAGCCGCTGCTGAAATTAGTTAAGATAGAATTATCAACAATTTAGCAATTAAAAGCAGAATTAAACGCAGATTTCGGGAAAATTCCCTATCAGATATAAAATATAAGAATTGAATAAAAGTTAAATATGCGATTACTACACACAATGCTTCGCGTCGGTAATTTAGAAGATTCCTTGAAATTTTACTGTGATGTTCTGGGAATGAAGTTACTTCGCCGTAAAGATTACCCAGCGGGAGAATTTACCCTGGCTTTTGTCGGTTATGGAGAAGAAAGTGATCATTCAGTTTTAGAACTCACCCACAACTGGGGCGTAGAAAAGTATGATTTAGGTAATGCCTATGGTCATATTGCTTTGGGTGTGGATGATATTTACGCTACCTGTGAGACTATTAAACAACTGGGTGGTAAAGTAGTTCGAGAACCAGGACCTATGAAACATGGTTCAACCGTCATTGCTTTCGTGGAAGACCCAGATGGTTATAAGGTTGAATTGATTCAGTCGAAAACTCCAGCATAATTGAGGGTAGCGGGTAGGAAGAGAACTTCTTTACCCATTACCCAATTCCCCCCTAAACTTAAATTACAAGTCTAAAATCTAAAATTTTACAAATGCAGCCTACAGATCCTGATAAATTTACTGATACAGCCTGGGAAGCGGTAACGAAATCCCAAGACGTGGTTCGTGCTTATAAACAACAACAATTAGAAGTTGAACATTTAATTCTCGCCCTTTTAGAAGAACCTACCAGCCTAGCTACAGCCATTCTCACCCGTGCGGAAGTTGATTCTGTGCGCTTCAAACAACAACTAGAGGCTTTTACCCAACGTCAACCCAAGGTTGGTAAAAGTGATCAACTTTACCTAGGGAGAAATTTAGATATCCTCTTAGACAAAGCTAATGAAATTAGAGCCAAAATGAGAGAGGAGGAAATCTCAGAAGGGCATATAATTTTAGCGTTTGCAGATGATGAACGTGTTGGTAGACGATTATTTAAAAGCTTAAATATAGATCTTGCTCAGGTAGAACTTGGGGTTAAATCTACTCGCAATAGTCCCAAAGCAAAAGCATCTTCAAAAGCAGAAGCAGATGTAGCAGAGGAGGCTTTGAAAAGATTTGGACGAGATTTGACAGAACAAGCAAAAGCAGGAAAATTAGATCCTGTGATTGGGAGAGATGATGAGATTCGCCGGGTAATTCAGGTATTGTCTCGACGTAGCAAAAACAACCCTGTATTAATTGGTGAGCCGGGAGTTGGCAAAACTGCGATCGCCGAAGCTTTAGCCCAAAGAATGGTCAATGGTGACGTTCCTGAATCTTTGAAGAACCGCCAATTAATCTCTTTGGATATCGGTAGCCTGATTGCTGGAGCAAAATATAGAGGTGAATTTGAAGACCGCTTAAAAAATGTCCTCCGTGAAGTTACGGAATCAAATGGGCAAGTAGTCCTCTTTATTGATGAACTCCATACCGTTGTCGGCGCTGGTTCTAATCAACAAGGTTCAATGGATGCCGGAAACTTACTTAAGCCAATGTTAGCGCGGGGTGAATTGCGTTGTATTGGGGCAACCACCTTAGATGAATATCGCAAATTTATTGAAAAAGATGCAGCACTAGAAAGAAGATTTCAACAGGTATATGTAGATCAGCCAACAGTTGAAAATACAATTTCGATTTTGCGAGGTTTGAAAGAACGTTATGAAGTGCATCATAATGTTAAAATTTCCGATTCCGCTTTAGTCGCTGCTGCAACCTTATCAGCGCGGTACATTGCTGATCGCTTTCTACCAGACAAAGCCATAGACTTAGTTGATGAAGCCGCAGCGAAATTGAAAATGGAGATTACATCCAAACCTGCGGAATTGGAAACCATTGATAGACGCTTAATGCAGCTAGAAATGGAAAAGCTGTCATTATCTGGAGAAGAACAGAGTATTTCCCCAACAAGAGAACGATTAGAACGGATTCAACAAGAAATTGCTACTTTAACAGTCAAACAGCAAATATTTAACGAACAATGGCAAGGTGAGAAGCAGTTGTTAGAAGCTATTAGCGGGTTGAAAAAAGAAGAAGATGCAATGCGGGTACAAATTGAACAAGCAGAGCGAGACTATGATTTAAATAAAGCCGCTCAACTCAAGTACGGTAAATTAGAGGGAGTGCAAAGAGAACGAGAAGTCAAAGAAGCGAAACTTTTAGAAATTCAAACCCAAGGTTCAACTCTGTTGCGCGAACAAGTTACGGAAGCCGATATTGCCGAAATTGTTGCTAAATGGACAGGAATCCCGGTAAATCGGCTTTTAGAATCCGAACGGCAAAAATTACTGCAATTAGAAAGTCATTTACACGAACGGGTAATTGGTCAAGAAGAAGCAGTTTCCGCCGTCTCTGCGGCTATCCGTCGCGCCCGTGCGGGGATGAAAGACCCTGCTCGCCCTATTGGTTCATTTTTGTTTATGGGACCAACTGGCGTGGGTAAAACCGAACTCGCCCGCGCCTTAGCTCAGTTTCTCTTTGATTCTGATGATGCTTTGGTGCGTTTAGATATGTCCGAATACATGGAAAAACACTCAGTTTCCCGCCTCGTGGGTGCGCCTCCCGGATATGTTGGTTATGAAGAAGGGGGACAACTTTCCGAAGCAATTCGCAGACATCCTTACTCAGTTGTGCTTTTAGATGAAGTAGAAAAAGCCCATCCCGATATCTTTAATATTTTGTTACAGGTATTGGATGATGGTAGAGTTACGGATTCCCAAGGACGGGCGGTAGATTTTCGGAATACTGTCATAGTCATGACTAGCAACATCGGTAGTGAACATATTTTGGATGTAGCTGGTGATGACTCTAAGTATGATATGATGCGAAATAGAGTTATGGAAGGTTTGCGAAGTCACTTCCGCCCCGAATTTCTCAACCGTATTGATGACTTAATTCTATTCCACGCGCTTAATCGTTCAGAAATGGGGCATATTATCCGTATTCAACTCAAACGGGTGGAAAATCTCCTTAAAGAACAAAAAATCTCCTTTGAAATATCCCAGTCCGCTTGTGATCATCTTATCGAAGCTGGTTATGATCCGATTTACGGCGCACGTCCATTAAAACGGTCAATTCAGCGAGAGGTTGAAAATCCCCTAGCGACAAAGTTACTGGAAAATACTTTCATTGCTGGTGATACTATCATCATTGATAAAGCTGAAACCGGGTTAAGTTTTAGTAAAAAACTTTAAATAAATTTTCATTAATAAATAGGGGGCTTTCTATGGAACTCATTTCTTCATTAGGGATGACACCTGAGTTCGGTGTTAGGAGTTTCTCCTTCGGAGACGCTACGCGAACGGAGTTAAGCTGTTGTGCATTTAGTTTGTATAATTCTAGCGGGCAAGATGCCCGCACCACAAAGTTCAAGTAAATTATGGTTATCAAATTTAGCTGCGTAACAGCTTATGATTTTTTCAACGAGATCATCAGGGTTTGAAACTCATACTTGGGGCAGTTTTCCACAAATTATCTTATGTCGAACTCAGGTGATGACAGGTTCGCAATATCTTTCCCAAGAAAGATTTATTAGTTATCATCATCAGTCGCGGTTATTGTTTTCGTTGGGTAGTCAGGTTGAAAATGTTCTAGAAATTGGTATTTTTAATTCTTTATTTACAGAAACACTCAGACAAAATAACTATAACGTCACCACTGCGGATATTGATCCCAATCTCCTCAATGGTGAACGGAAAAAAACCGAAATATGTAACGAAAAGTAAAGTTGCCCAAAACCTGTTCCTTGTTACCTTGTCATAACGACAATTTTTAACGCCAACCTACTGATCACCAAAATATATGACAACCAACCCACCAATTCTCACTTATACTCTGGAAGAAATATTATCTCGTTTGGATCAAAAGATAGAGAAGCAATTTACCGAAGTCAACCAAAAAATGGATCGGCAATTTACCGAAGTCAACCAAAAAATGGAGAAGCAATTTTCTGAAGTCAACAAAAAACTAGAAACTATTGATAATAAACTAAATAAACTGGAAATTGGCCAAGCAGAACTATCTGGAGAAATTAAAACCCTAGAAGAAAAAGTTATTGGTATTGATAAAAGGCTAGATAACCAAGAATTTATTAATCGTGGAGTTCTAGTAGCAGTAATTATTGCCTTAATTAGTGGAGTAGTCAAACTGTTCAGTTTCTTCCCCGCCGGTAAAATCTGAAAACCCTAATGGAATACAATAGTTCCCCGGGAGTTTAGTGTAGCTTTTATTACAAAAAGCTAGTAAAAAGGTGACAGGTGCTACGCCACGGGGACAGCCAAATAGTAAGGTGTGTTAGCGATTAGTAACGCACCATAAACCAGATTTTACCTTAGCCCACCTTAATTTAGGTAAATTATATACAAATCAGGGACATTTTTTCCTAGCCCAAACCTGTTTACAAACAGCATTGGATTTAGAACCAAATCTGGCGGAAACTCATGACCAACTGGGGAATATTTTACAACAGATGGGAGAGTTTTCAAAAGCGATCGCCTGTTTCCAAAACGCCCTCAAACTACAACCCAATTTTATAGATGCACTGCATAACTGGGCGTTGCTGAATCGAGGTATGAAATTTCCAAATTGAACCTTTAAAAATCAAACCTCAGTGCGTCTTTGCTACGGCAGTCGCTCATGGGGGAAACCCCCAAGACCGCGCTGCCTCGCCTTTGCGTGAGACTAAAATTCATACCCTTAATCAGCAACGCCAGAAAATTTGATTTGCGATAGTTGGTCTAGCTATGAACAAAAAGCCGTATATTTAGCTACTAATCCCCAAGCTTTAGCAGATATCCTTGCTGTTTTGCAAAATCGAGAGCAATTACCTCTGTTTCAAATCAAGGAATGGGTTTTCCAATTAGAGCTTGCTTATCAACGAGTTTGGCACAATTTGTGTTTAAACCCAGCCAAAACTCAGGGCTGATTTATGATATGTTAATCCTGCAATCTCTTCTTTGTATACAATAAGTGTTAGGTAAATTGTCAGAATCAGGTGGTTATCGAGCGATACCCTGCGTGGCGTAGCCATAGTCGAGATAATATCCAGGATTAAAGGATGAACTAGATGAAACCAGAGTTTTTATTACCAATTACCAGCCTCAACGAGATAACTAGCAACTTGAGTTAATATTAATAATTGTCCATCAAGCAAATACCACCAAAATATATGACAACCAACCCACCCATTCTCACTTATACCCTCGAAGAAATATTATCTCGTTTGGATCAAAAGATAGAGAAGCAATTTACCGAAGTCAACCAAAAAATGGATCGGCAATTTACCGAAGTCAACCAAAAAATGGAGAAGCAATTTGCTGAAGTCAACCAAAAACTAGAAACTATTGATGGTAGACTAAATAAACTGGAAATTGGACAAGCAGAACTATCAGGGGAAATTAAAACCTTAGATAAAAAACTATCAGGGGAAATTAAAACCCTAGACGAAAAACTATCAGGGGAAATTAAAACCCTAGACGAAAAACTATCAGGGGAAATTAAAACCCTAGACGAAAAACTATCAGGGGAAATTAAAACCCTAGACGAAAAAGTTATTGGTATTGATAAAAGACTAGATAACCAAGAATTTATTAATCGTGGAGTTCTAGTAGCAGTGATTATCGCCTTAATTAGTGGAGTAGTCAAACTATTCGGTTTCTTCCCCACTGGTAAAATCTGAAAACCTTAATTGTGGTTCTACCGCTCCCTCTAACATACCTCTAAGATACAAGGTTGGGTTGTGGAACGTAAACATTCGCGGAGCAATAGCATGAAACCCAACATGAGCTACAGGAAATGGACAAGGTATTGCCTATCGTCTATAAAAGTATGTTGTACCCCATTTCCTAGTCCACTGAAATACGAACTTATCTGCGTTTATCTGCGGTTAACTTCCTGATTCCCGTCCTAACTAGGATAGGAAATGCTATAAAAGTAAGTCCATAAGTATGTATCAAACATTTATTTATCGCCAAAATATATGACCAATAACCCACCAACTCTCACTTATACCCTGGAAGAAATATTATCTCGTCTTGATCAAAAGATAGAGAAGCAATTTGCTGAAGTCAACCAAAAAATGGATCGACAGTTTACTGAAGTTAACCAAAAAATGGATCGACAGTTTACTGAAGTTAACCAAAAAATGGATCGACAGTTTACTGAAGTTAACCAAAAAATGGATCGACAGTTTGCTGAAGTCAATCAAAAAATGGAGAAGCAATTTGCTGAAGTCAATCAAAAACTAGAAATTATTGATGGTAGACTAAATAAACTGGAAATCGGCCAGGCAGAATTATCAGGGGAAATTAAAACCCTAGATGGAAAACTATCTGGGGAAATTAAAACCCTAGAAGAAAAAGTTAGTGGTATTGATAAAAGACTAGATAACCAAGAATTTATTAATCGTGGAGTTCTAGTAGCAGTGATTATTGCTTTAATTAGTGGAGTAATCAAACTCTTCGGTTTTTTCCCTACTGGTAAAATTTGATAATGATAATTGTCTGTAATTATATATAGTATATTTGCAGGGGAATCAATTAATTCCTATTACCATTTAGCGTCAATTTACAATTTTTCTTCTCCCATTTCTCAAGTTTAGGTGAGGTATTTTATCAACCTAATAATTTTCCTTTCAAATTAGCTTTATCCGCTTTAAAAGTACCAGAGGCGTTGACCATTTTTAACGCCAACTTACTTCATTTGTTTCAAAAAAACTACAATACCACCTAAAACTAACAAAGCTCCCAACCCAATTAAAGGTTGTGCTAACCCAATTGTTGTTCCTTGCTGATTCTCGTTGACATTTTGCTCCAGTTGAGAAATATCTACAGCCTTTCCTGTAGCCACAGTGACAAAAAACTTTAACTCAAAAGGTTTAAAACTGCCCTCAGTCACAGGTTTACCACTCAATTGCAACTGATAAGCCCCTGGTTTGGGAAAAGTAATTTCTGCCCCTGGTATACCTTCATACCGTTCAGCCTGAATAGATTTTAATCGAGGTTCAATTAAGGCTGGTTCTCCGGCTACATGAGGTTCAGCATAAATAGCCAACCGACAATTACAATCTTTTAAAGGAATTACCTTACCACCTTTTCGCGTTAGGGCAAACCAAGTTTGAGTAACTTCCCCAGCGCGGGGATTATCATTAGGTTCTAAATGGATAGTACCACCCACATCTGCGGATATTTTCACCGTGTGGGCTAAAACTTGAGTATTTGTAGCAACTATCAAACCAGATAAAATTAATAATAATAGATACCTGATTTTGCTGTTACATGGAGTATAATGAGTCAATTTACTGAGACTTATTGGGAGGAACATAAAATTTTTCTAGATGTAAATATAACCAAAAATACCGTGAACGCACTAATAATACACCAAAAATAATTATCCCCAGGAACACCGCTGCTAACTGGTTTTGCCAACCTAATCTGAAAGCACCCAGGTAATGAGAACCAATCATCACCGTATGAATAGCGCTCAATAACAAAGCTGGTACACTGAGGAGATGAATTTGTCGCCAACGCTTACCTAATGACTTTTGCAGAAAGTCAAAACTTGTACAAACAGCAGGAAGCATTAATGCCAGTGCCACAGCCCCTGCACTCATCCCCCATTGAAATTCTAACTTTAAAAACCAAAAAGCGTTAAAATTCCACTCTAGAGAATGTTCAAAATGATGAATAGTATGTACTCCAGCCAGAACAAAAGCCCCAACTCCCAAAGCTCGACGGTAACGCAGAGGTGCAGACCAAAAACCATTCACAGGACGGGCAATCAATGAGAGAATTAAACAAATTAGAGCAGCGTGTCCGCTATAGTCTGTCATCCTATCCCCTGTCCGCAAGAGGGTAATAGCACCAATCATTAGAGTTAACCACCCACCCAAGCGAAATAATTGACTGCGGCGATCTTTACTCATTAAAGCCGTAGAAACACTTACACCTAGCATGATGGGCAGCGTACCAATGCCAAAAGCTAACATTGTCGCTGTCGCTTGCCACAAATCCCCTGTAGCCGCAGCCTTAATTTGAGCCGCATACAAAAAACCACAGGGCATTAATCCCCAAGTCATGCCCAAAAGTGCCGGTGTCCACCATTGAGTTTGGGCAGATAACTTGAGCATGGCTGCACTGAGACGGTTGTGTAAATTCCCTTTTAAGATAGGATGTAAGAGGGGAATATGCGGTAATAAATCTGGTTTTACCTGTCCTAAACCAAACCAAATCAGCATTATGCCTGTAATTATAGCTATCCACCGCCGCAAATCACTACCGACTCCTGCCAGTTGTCCACCTTCTACTAATACCGAACCGACTGCGCCAATAGCAGCACCAACTAAAGCGTAACTCAACATTCGCCCCAGGTTGAGTAAGGTATGAAATTTTAATTGCTGTTGCCAAGTCGGATTTTTCTGCTGCTGAGAAAGAGAAAAGGCTACTGTTAAGGGTCCACACATCCCAAAGCAATGTCCAAAACTGCCCAAGAAACCTAGTAATGTGATAAGTAATAAATCTAGCATATTCATGATGGGAACTGGGAATTAGCAATTGGGAAAGTATACCTTTTACATCTCTTACCATGATGTCCATGTCAAAAGACGAGCTGTCAAACTTAGTGTAAGTAGGTTAGCATTGAAAATCGTCGTTATGGCCAGGCAAGAGGCAATCAGGATTTTTGTAACTCAAAGTCTTGAACAAGAAACCACCGAAAAATTAATTGATTTAGCGGAAGGTGCTGTTGCTAGTTTAGTTATTCAAACCTTTGCCAGAAAAGATTGATAAAAAATTACCTCCAGCTTAAAAATTGCTGGAGGCTATGAATAAAGACATTGGAATGTGGACTAGTTCGACTACGAATTTAACTTTATTTTGATATAGTTATCTCTATCTGCAGGAACGTTTAAAATTAATTCATTTCTATCTAATTGAATAAACAAAAAAGACCCCCGGTTATAGACCGAGGGATTCTGCAAGTCGGAATTATCGCACAAAGACATTCGCGTACCCAGAATAGCAATGCAACAGATGGAAAAAATGCCAAAATGCCAAAAACCATAAATCTCCGTATTTTTGCCGCTAATTACGAATATTTACTTCCTGTAAGTAATCTTCTGGTTGCAAAAATACTCTACGCTCAAGGGCGTGTTTATTCGTAGGCGTGTTTTGCATTTCAAGTGTTTTCAGTGTCGCTAATTCTCGTTGTTGATTACGGAGACATAACTTTTGGGAATATTCTTGTAGTTTGACTCTTGCTTGTGCATAGACATCAGCATCTTTGGGAACTCTTTCCAGGAGTTTAATTGCCCCAAAAAAGTCACCTACAGATGCTTGATTGTGAGCTTGATATAAATAATATCCCGATCTAACTTGACGTTTTTGATTATATTCAGCTAATTTTTGCTTAACTATAGCACCAGCGGAGCTTGCCTCAGGTATTTGCTGTAAGTAATATAAAGCTGTTGAGAAATCTCTTTCTTCAGCTTTTGCATAGGCTTTTGCTAATAGGGTTTGTGTTTGGGCTTCGATATTTACTTTTGCTTGTTCAATTAGGGGCTGGATTTTTGCTTGCCAATAGGAATTAACTGTAATTTGAGGTGCATGTGGTAATACGTCTGTCCACCGGCTTTCTTTGAAAGCTTTTTCGGCTAAAATATAATGTTCTGCATCTTTTTGCCATTGCTTTTGCCACTCTTCAATTGAGGCTTGTGCTTCTGGATAAAGATTACTATCAAGAGGGATTGACCGAGCTAAATTAATTGCTTTTTGTAGGTCTCCAGATTGATATTTGGCTATGGCTTTATATAAAGTTTCTGTGGCTGAGTAAGCTTGAGAATTATTAAATAAAGAATATACTCCTAACCCAAGCAAAACGGAATTAATTAATAAACCTAATCGTAATCCTACTAGTAATGGTTGAGATTTCTGAGGTGTTTTTTCAATAGTTTGATAAGATAATTGAGATTCTGCTATTTGTATCTCTGCTGGGTTATTTTCCCATTTTATATGCTTGAGTACCCATAGTGCTTCATGAGCGGATTGAAACCGTTCCTGATGTTGATAACGGATCATCTGATTGAGGAAAGCAATTAAATAATCATTAATTTGGCTATCATGATCACACCAAATAATTTCATTGGTTTTGGGATCAATTTCTAATTGCAGAGGTGCAAGTCCTGTAATAGCTTGAATAGCAATTATGCCCAAGGAGTAAAGGTCGCTATTGGGTTGGGTTTGACCAATGAATTGTTCTGGAGGAATGTAACCCAAGGATGTTACAGGAATTTGATCTATGGATAATTCGGTTTCAATACTAAAATCTATTGGTTGAATTGAGCCAAAATCAATTAATACTAATCTGGCATCTATCCCTCGTCTAATTAGGTTTTCTGGTTTAATATCGCAATGAATAAAGCCTTGAGAGTGAACAAATTCGAGAATATATAGGGCATCTTCTAGAAATTTGATAAGGTCAATTTCACTCCATTTACCTGAGCTTTGGGGGCTAGTTGGTAGTTCTGCGGCTAAGGACTCTCCAGGAATAAATTGTTGTACTAAATAAAAACGTTCATTTTCTTCAAAGCAGGTAATTAATTCGGGAATTTGGGGATGGCGACCTAAGTGTTTGAGGGTTTCAGTTTCTGTTAAAAACCGTAGTCTGAGGTGGTCAAAATAGGAGGTAGATTGATAGTTGTTAACTTTGAGTTGTTTAACAACATATCTGGGTTTTTCTGGATGGTGCATATCTACCGCAATAAATGTTTGTCCAAACACTCCGGCACTAAGTGGTTGCACAATTTGGTAACGCTCTTGTAATAGCTTGCCGATCATTTGGTTGTTCATGATCTAATTACTCAGAAATCCTTATATATCTTTTCTGACATCGGCTGCTATTTTCCGGAATTATAGACAATAATTCAGTATGTGAAATATTCAATAATTATTTCAGTGTTTTTACTTATAATCTTCTTTGTCTACAAAGGTATCAGTTAATGGTTTGACGACTTTAGCGATCGCTTCTTGCACAAAAACTTTGATAAATTCATCCCGGCGATTAATCTGAAATTGTTGCTGGACAACTTCTGTCATCCCCCCATCACCCCAATCTTGATCATGACGAAAATATTCAATAAAACTTTTCCCAGCAATGCGGGTTAAATATGCGGCTGTCACCCCTTGAATTGCTCTTCCCACAATAAAAGTAGCCACATTCAGTTGCAAAGCCGTTGATAATAATTCAATAGCCCCTTTGACAATCCCTAAACCAGCAATAGTTTTTCCTAAAGATAGGGCTAATTCCTTACCCCGTTCCATGTTTAAATCACAACCATAAATCCTACCAATTTCTACGACCATTTGAGCATTAACCGCCGCGGTGGCGAGTAAGTCTACCATTGGCAATGGGGTAACAGAAACCACACCTGCGCCAATCCATTGATACCGCTCAACAATTTTATCAGCTTGGCGACGACGCTGGGAATCTATCAGTTTACGGGCTTCTTCTCCTAAGCGTAAAGACTGTAAGAGGATATTGTCTGCCACTAAATCTTCACCTTCAGCGCGTAAAATGGAAGCCATACGTCGTAACAAAGGGATAATATCCGCTTCAGGTTGAAAGGTTTCGCCAGTTTCTAATTGGGCTATTTGGGGATTGGCAGCGATCGCTACCACATCATTAGTAGCAATAAAACCCCGTACCCGCTCCCGTAATCTCGCCAAGATTGATTCTATGTCAGTTTCAGTGTACAAATCTGTTTTATTTAGAACTAAAAGCGATCGCTTACCAATTTCCGCCAACCCCCGCAATGGTTCATATTCAGAACGGCGTAAATCATTATCCACCACAAATAACAACAAATCCGCCTCCGTCGCCAAAGCCCTAGCCAATTGTTCCCGTTCCGTACCCGCCACCCCCGGTTCTAAAATCCCTGGAGTATCAGTAATTAATATCTTCCGTTCCAAACCCTTCAACCGTAAACAATAGGTTTCTCCTACCTGAGTCGTGCCCATTGGTGCATTCACTTCACCAACTATCCGCCCCATAATCCCATTCACCAGGGAAGTTTTACCAGCACTACCAGTACCAAAAACAACAACCTGAATTTCCCCTCTCGCTAAATTCGCCTCAATTTCCTTAGTCCGACTCAGTAAAGCTTGGCGTGTCACCTCATCTTGAATTTGGGCTACTTGTTGACGGACTGCTTGCAAGGTAGAAGAAGCCGCATCCGATTTAGCCGCCGGAATTTGGGCAAAAGTCACCCTTTGACGTTGACGACGGGATTTTTCTTCCCCCTGCCGCAGTACCAATACATAATAAACAAAAGCAGCAATCAAACCACTAATCAGTAAAACTAGCAGTAATAATAGTAAATTACCTAACAACGGCGAATAGGACAACTGCCAGTACAATCGGGAAAGAGAATCAATTAGCCATAAGGTTAACGCCAAAATGACGATCAGGCCAACAATTAGTGTAACAATACGAGACAACGGCATGAAGGATAGAAGTTATTACCTGTATAATGTTTTTCTCAGAGAGCAAATTCAGGAGGCAGGAGAAACCCACCCTTACCCATGGTAGGATTGAAGCAAGGACGCTTTATACTGCACTTCGTGCCGCTACGCTAACGCCCTGGGCATCTTGGTATAATTCTTTCTTTAAACTGGGATTAAAACTCAGAGCTAAAGTTTCAATTGATACTCACAACCTTCTGCCTCCTGCCTTTTTCTAAAAAGCAACAATTTTTGATCAACTAAGTAGGTTGGCGTTAAAAATTGTCGTTATACCAAGGCAAGAGTAAAGAAGTTTTCCGGGATTTTGCGTTTCTTTACACAGTTTGGTTTTATTGTGTTCACCTACTTAATATTTCAGTGTATGTGTAGTCTTGCCTGATTGACAGTCATAATATAAACTTTATCTATGAGTTTAAACATTTTAACTCTTTTCAAAAATTATTCCCCCGCGTGAGTATCAGAAAAAAAGTTGTTCCGGGGTATAGTCTCTTCCTGGGAATATGACTTTTAGGTACATCTGGAGGGTTATTAGTAGGCAGTAGCTATTGTCAAACAGCCTCAGAAAAAGCAATATTACTTCATAAAGAAGGTCTCTTACTCGGTAACTTACAAACAAAACTTTGACAAATAGTGATACCAATTGCTCATTGATCAATATAATAATTTTGACTTTATCCCTGATTTCTAACTGTTGATGACTTGATTTTGCTGTATCATTGATAATTAGAGATATTAAAAACAACAGGAAAAAATTAATGGGGCTATTTGATCAAATTCTTGGTGCAGTTAGCAATTCCACTCAACCCGGTGGTTTGGATAATTTAGTAAATATTGCCACCACAGTTAAACAATTAGGTAATGGTGTTGGTGCAGACTCTTCCACCATGGAATCAGTTTTATCAGTTGTTGGTAAACAAATACAATCATCTTTACAGGCAAAACAAGCTACTGAGGGTAGTGAAGCCGTACAAGAACTAGTCAATCAATTTGCCGGCACTTCAGCCAATTTTGAAGCTGTAAGCAGCTTATTTTCTCCAGATAGCCAAGCACAATTGGCGGAAGAGGCCACCCAAGGTACTAACCTAGATGTGAACAAAATTCAACAGTTATTACCCACGTTAATTCCTTTAGTTTTCAGTTTCTTGCAATCTGGTGGTAGTCCATTACTCAATAAATTTCTAGATGCTGACGGTGATGGTGATGTAGACATTGCGGACGCGATTAAATTAGCTAGTAAGTTTTTAAGAATTTAAACTGACTGGAATTTTTGTCGCTGAGAATCTGCTGATACCAAATTCAGATGAAGCTGCATAGAATTAAGACTTCAAAAATAATTGACCGCAGATAAACACAGATAATGACGGATGAATTCATTGGATTTCACGATTCTGTGCAGCCTTACATATAATTGGGATGACAAATGATAATTTTAAGAATTGTGAACAATTAACAATTGAGTTTATGAAAGCAGCCGAGGATAAAACAATAGTCCGCGAATACTTCAACTCCACGGGTTTTGATCGGTGGCGGCGCATCTATGGTGATGGTGAAGTCAACAAGGTTCAGCTAGATATTCGCACTGGACATCAACAAACTGTAGATAATGTCATCGGCTGGTTAGAAGCTGACAACAATTTACCATCATTATCAATTTGTGATGCTGGGTGTGGTGTTGGTAGTCTGAGTATTCCTCTAGCTATGAGTGGTGCTAAGGTCTATGCCAGCGACATTTCCGCCAAAATGGTATCAGAAGCTCAGGATAGGGCTGTAATGGCTTTGTCAAATACTGTAAACCCCTCTTTTACGGTACAGGATTTGGAATCTTTGGGTGGTAATTATCACACTGTTATCTGTTTGGATGTTCTGATTCATTACCCTCAAGAAAAAGTTGACGAGATGATTTCTCATCTATGTTCTTTAGCGCAGTCACGAGTTATTCTCAGTTTTGCGCCTAAAACTTGCTTCCTGACTATCCTCAAAAAAATCGGTACTTTCTTCCCTGGTCCAAGTAAAACCACTCGCGCTTATTTACATCCTAAAGCTGATGTGATCAAAATTCTGGAAAAAAATGGCTTTTCAGTCCAAAGACAAGCTATGACGCGAACAAAGTTTTACTTTTCCAGGTTACTAGAAGCAACTCGTACATCTGTTTAAGTTGTAAGTTATAATTGATACTTTTATATTCCCGATTTCTTTGAGAGGTCGGGAATTTTGTGGTTCACGATATCAGCCCAAAATAGCCTAAAAAAAGGCAATCAGCCACAAATTAGCCATTATGCCATTTCATAATATAATTTACTCATGTATTTTTTATGGCAATTAGTATAAATGTTCAACACATTACCTCATCGCTACATGATAGTTGTGAGTATTAATTTTATCATCCTGTTGAGGAGTATTGGATCTAGCGTTGCACAAGTATCTGATGACCTCAATCCTAGTCCCAATCCCTTACAGTTACATTCCTTCCCGATAGAAGTAACGATTCAAAAAACTCAGCCAATTACTATACAGCAAGCCTTGGAACTAGCACGACAAAATAACTCTGAGTTAAAATTAGCATCATAGGAGGTAGAACGCAGCCGTGCTGCCTTAATAGAGGTTCTCAATTTGCTAAACAACTGCATAATATTCGGTTTGAGGTTGAACAAGCTTATTTGCAGTTGCAGTCTAACTTGGAGAATGTTCAAACTACCAATGTTGCTCTAGAACAAGCCAAGGAAGCTCTTCGTCTAGGACGTTTACGTTTTCAAGCAGGTGTTGGGACTCAAACCGATGTTATTAATGCACAAAATGATTTAATCAAAGCAGAAGGAAAGCGAGTACAAGCTATCTTAGACTATAACCGTGCGTTAGCTCAATTACAACGAGCCGTTACTGTTAGAGGAGTTTATTCAGCAAGCCCTACTTATTTTAAGTAAAACTTGTATATTCAATTATCCCAATTTAAATGTATAATCATGGTTTGCAAGGAAAGTTTTTCCAAGTATTGCAAAAAGGAATGTATTAATCTATCTTAAGAGATATATTAAGGACATATTGAATTTAATAGAATCTGTTGTTAATAAATTAGAGAATAAGTAAACGTGAATAACTGCCCTAAAGCTACACCCATGACTTACGCCACTCTAAACTATCAGTAGTATGTCATAGTTTGATCTATCCTATCCTGAACAGGTAGAGGAGCTATGAAAACAGAACTATTCATCTATCTTGATCACCAACAGGGGAAACAAACAGCAATGTATGGCTTAAGGCACGCTGCGCTGTCAGTATTATATAAGTTTTATAGAGCAGTTGAGTAAATGGAGAAAAAAAATGATGAGCAAAGAAGATTTTCTCTATCCCCGTGGTCGCTATTATGGTCATGTCAAACCAGAAAACTTAGTATTTAACGCGAATTTGCAGGAATTTGCCCAAAAGGTTAGTTATATTTGCAATTTAGAAACTGGCGGCAAGATCTCACCAGATGAGGCTTATGACCAGATTAAGTTACTTTGGAAACAGTTAAAACAATCAAAAAAAGAACTGAAAATCGGTGAACAACCTTTTCAAAGTAACGGCTCTGAAGAAGCTTAGGTAATTGGTCATTGGTCACTGGTCATTGGTTTATAGGAACAAACAACTGACAACTGACTATTTTGTGATCATTGTCCAAACACCATTCCAGGACTTTGGCGGCGGTGTCTGCTGGTATTTATAGGCGCGTTCTGAATTCGCACAGATTGATCCGTTGGTTCGATAACTTGAGCTAATTTGAAGCAAGCGATCGCCTGGGTAAAATCTCTGAATATATAGGGTTTGCTGAATAAGTTGTCTGTGAGGGGAGGTAACAGGTGCTACGCCACGGGGACAGGTGACAGGGAAGGAATTTTCTTCTTTCTTCTTTCTTTCTCCTGAACTCCTGATAGCGCAGCGTCGCGTTGGCCATACTCCGAACTCACCTGAGTTCGGTGTTAGGAGTTTCTCCTTCGGAGACGCTACGCGAACAGAGTTATGATTTTTTCAACGAGATCATCAGGGTTTGAGACTCATATTTGGGGCAGTTTTCCAAAAATTATCTTATGTCGAACTCAGGTGAACTCCGAACGGTGACAGGTGCCTAAGAAGCCCACACTCACCTGAAAGGGAGTATGTCACTCACTCCTGACTCCTACTACTGTTTACGATTATTTTTTGATAATAGTCTTCCAGTTGTTGTGTAGCCGATGTCCATCCCCATTTTTCTGCTTCTGCACGGGCATTTTTACGGATAATAGCTATTTCCTGCCCTTGTTGTAACAAACGTATAGTAGCATTAATTGCCTCTTGAATATCAGCTTGTGGATCAAAAAGATATCCATTGACACCATCTGTGACAATATCAGGGATGCCTCCAGAACGGGCTGCTACCACTGGACATCCGGCAGCCATAGCCTCTAGTAGAACTAATCCGAGTGTTTCTGTGCGGGAAGGAAAAATAAAAGCATCAGCACTGGCAAAGGCAGAGCCTAATTCTTTACCCATAAGATAACCGACAAAATAAGTATTTGTCCCAGCAAAGTGTTTTTCCAAAGCTTGACGGTGAGGACCATCGCCGACTAATGCTAATCTGGCATTGGGAATGGCTGCTAAAATTGGTTTAATGCCCTCGATTTCCTTTTCAGCAGAAAGACGACCAACGTAGAGTAACAAAGGGCTATCTGGATGATTTTGGGAAAGATGCGATCGCATTTCTGCACTGACTAAATCAGGATGAAATAATTCTGTATCTACTCCCCGTTGCCATAAATCACACCTTTCAATCCCATGGGCGGAAAGTTCCTTTACCATTGCCGTAGAGGTACACAAATTTAACTCAGCCTGATTATGACCCAATTTTAACAACTCCCACAGTAACCCTTCTAACATCCCCAAACCGTAATGTTGCAGATATTGGGGCAAGTGGGTATGGTAAGAAGCCACCAAAGGAATTTTGAGAACTTTACTATAAAAAATCCCTGATAGTCCGAGAACTGCGGGATTAACAACATGAATAATATCTGGTTGAAACTCTTCTAAAGCATGACCAATGGCAGGGCGAGGTAGTGCCATTTTCAACTCTGGATAGAGAGGTAAGGGAAAACCACTAACTCCGTAAACTTTCGCGCCTTTGTGTTCAGTGATACCACCTTCAGGGGCAAATACCAAAACTTGATTGCCAAGACGTTGTAAGTGGTCAACAGTATGGCGAAGACGGGTAACAATGCCATCAACTTTAGGTAAAAAGGTTTCTGTAAATAGGGCAATTCTCATAAAAAGAAGGAGTTCGGAGTTCGGAGTCAGGAGTTCGGAGTTCGGAGTTAAGAGTCAGGAGTTCGGAGTCAGGAATCAGGGGAGAATGAATCCGCCTTTTGCCTTTTGCCTCTTGCCTCTTGCCTCTTGCCTCCTTTACTGTCACCTATTTTCTATGCCAAGAGACCTTGGGAAGAATTTGTTGGTGATCAACTCGGTTCTGATACTTGACGGAAAAGTTTAATAGTGAATCAAGTAGAGAATCCGACAGCAGATGGGGTTGTAAGCCTAAATCCAGGAGTTTGGTGTTTTTGGCATTGAAATAGTGTTCTTCCTTCTCCACTCTGGGGTTGTCTATGTGGTTAATATCCACATTTAATCCCATAGCGTTGCCGGCTTTTTTCACCATCAATGCCAAGTCACCGACACTGAATAGTTCAGTAAATTGATTAAACACACGGAATTCTCCTGGTTCGGCAGGATTAGCGATCGCTAACTCAATACATCGCACCGTATCCCGAATATCCAAGAAGCCACGAGTTTGTCCACCTTTACCGTAGACGGTGAGAGGATGGCCCACGGTAGCTTGAATACAGAAGCGGTTCAGTGCTGTACCAAATACACCATCATAATCCAACCGATTAATTAACAGTTCGTCCATCCCCGTTTCTTCGGTTAAGACACCGTAAACAATCCCCTGGTTTAAGTCTGTAGCCCTTAAACCCCAGATCCGGCAAGCAAAGTGGATATTATGGCTATCGTGGACTTTACTCAAGTGATACATAGAACCGGGCTGTTTCGGATAGGGCAAAGTATCCTTACGTCCGTTATGTTCAATCGTAATGTATCCTTCTTCAATATCAATGTTGGGCGTTCCATACTCACCCATTGTTCCCAATTTCACCAAATGGCAATCGGGGAAATCTTCCCGCATAATGTACAGCAAGTTCAACGTACCCACCACATTATTGACCTGAGTGAGAACAGCGTGTTCACGGTCAATCATGGAAAATGGTGCTGAACGCTGTTCACCAAAATGCACGATCGCAGTTGGTTGAAATTCGTGTAAAGCTTTGTGCAGAAACTCGTAATTAGTAATATCGCCGATAAACAGATCAATAGACTTAGTAGTCAAATCCTGCCATCGCTGGAGACGTTTCTGAATTGGTGCGATTGGGGTAAGGGTTTCTACGCCCAGTTCATTATCCCAATGTCGCCGCACCAAACTATCTAAAATTCCAACTTCATAACCTCGATTAGAAAGGTAAAGCGCGGTTGCCCAACCGCAATACCCATCACCACCAATAACCAGGACTTTCATCTTTACCAGTTTTTACTCGCTGATAGCTAAATCTATCAGGTTTGTGTCCCCTGTTTATCATTAAATTCTCGCTCAGGCAGTAAATAATTACAGCAGGAGTCAGGAGTCAGGCTTAACAAACCTGCCCGGAACTTAAGTTCCGGTCTCAAAGCTAAAGTGCATTAAAACGCACTCTGGTTAACTCAATTTTCAAAAATTATCCTATTTATTATGCTCCAACAATACCTTGTCCAAATCGAAAAAAGTCTTGATTTGTAGGTTGGGTTGAGGTACGTTCACGTTCGCGGAGCGTGGCGTTAGCCATAGTGTGGCGACGTAGGAGCCATAGCCATAACCCAACATGAGCGTCGGGTTGCGCTGTCATCTGAGTTCGGTGTTAGGAGTTTCTCCTTCGGAGACGCTACGCTAACGGAGTTATGATTTTTTCAAGGAGATCATAAGGGTTTGAGACTCATGGCGAGGTTTCCACAAATTATCTTATGTCGAACTCAGGTGCTGTCGCTTAACCTGACCTACAAAAAATGGACAAGGTATTGCTCCAACAGTCGGTTAAAACCGACTTTAGCTTTTAGACAGGGAATTTATTCCCTGGCTGAAAGGGACTACTGACTAATTTTATACTCCTGAGCCATGTGGTAAAACAAGCGATAGTAATTTTGAAAGTTTTGGACTCCGCTTTGTCCTTGCCAGTGATACTCTAAGTTCTCTTGGCTAATAGTCAATTTGATTACAGTCACCTTTTCCCCAGCCTCTACAGCCAATACCCCAGAAAAACCCTGATGAGTCTGAAAATTAGGGACTGGCTGAGAACTTTTAGTTAAGGATTTTAATACAGTTTTACTTGCATAGGCACGAATTTCTACGTTTTTTTGGTTTGGTGGCACTAAAACAACACCATCACTATTGTCTGGGTTTCCTAACACCTGCCAAGTATGCGGATAAGGAAACTCAAAACCATAACGCTTATTTCTATATATATTCCATCTTTGATCTTGAATCTGGGGGTCATTAACATTACACCCCCAAGAGGTCATCCCAATCCCCACACTGCAAGCAATGGCGCACAGCGACTTGTTTATTTGTACTGCACCCCAGGGCTGTTTCATTCTAAAATTTGATATTTTATGTGTTTACAGAAATACATTGTTTGAGGATTCAGGGGTTTTATCTGATGAACCGCTAATGCTATATTTACATAGATCCCAAGCATAGTAAAGATTTTCTGTTGATTCTGTCCAAATGCAAAAACAGGATATTAAGATCAGAAAGTCTGAAGTTAAGGGGATCAAAAAATCAATGGATATCAAACTAATTTTAGTGGGTTTAACTGTTATATTTACAGTTTCGTGCTTATTCTTTGGTACGAAAAATGGCTTCTATGATTCCGATAACTATCATGGTAACGGTTCTGCACATTAACAGGGGTGACAACTTAGGTTTCCAACTTTTTTGAACTTTGCAGAGGAATATTGCCTAAAAGTCAACTTTCTCAGCCAATAGTTTGATTGAAGGGAGGAGCAAATGATGAATAATATATCAATTGATGCTGGAACAACAGCTAGTGAGTTGGAATGCTTTCCCTATAGTGTTCAGCATCAAGACGAAGGTGTGTGTCTACTGGTCAGGATGGGACCACACCGGATTATGTTAGATTTCGGCTTGACAAATATTTCCCCTGTAGCACAGGAACTGACTCAATCGGCACATCATGGAATGCCAGCGGATTTAGTTCTAATTAGTCATGCTCATTCAGATCATGCTAGAGGTTTATTAACACTACATCAAGCTTTTCCCCAATTACCTATATATGCTAGTGAGGTGACGACGAAGTTATTACCGCTAAATTGGCTAGATGAAGAACTACCAGGAATTGTATCATTTTGTCAGGCTTTACCATTGCGATCGCCTGTGGAAATCAGAGAAAATTTAATAGTAGAATTATTTCCCGCAGGTCATTTACCCGGTGCTGTGGCGATTCTCCTCACTTACCACACCCCCAACCGTGATTATAAATTACTTTACACCGGTGATTTTTTCCTATCCAATTCCCGTTTAGTCGAAGGGTTGCGACTAGATGAACTCCGGGGTTTAAATTTAGACGTGCTATTAATTGAAGGTAGTTATGGTACATCTCGTCATACCCATCGTCGTCACCAAGAAAATCAACTAGCAGAAAGGATTCATCGCGCCATTAGTTCTAGTGGCACAGAGAAAAACAATTCAGTAATTTTACTAACCCCAGCATTAGGGTTAGGTCAAGAATTACTCATGCTTTTACGTTCCCATCACCACTTTACAGGTCGAGATTTAGATATTTGGGTTGATGGTGCTGTAGCTGCTGGTTGCGATGCCTACTTAGAACTTTTACCCCATCTCCCCGCCGCCGTCCAAAATTTTGCCCGACACCAACCTTTATTTTGGGATGAACGGGTAAAGCCTCGTGTCAGAAGATTAAAGCCGGAAAATCTAGCCACTTTAGGGACATCTCCTTGTATTGTCCTCACGGAATCTTCCGCAGATCTACGTAAATACTGCCAACCTAACACAGGCAATTGGTTGATTCTTTTACCGGAAAAAATTGATCTTCCCGTTAACTCAGAATATTTAGCGCCAACGCAATTTGAAAGTTATCTTTTAGCGCAACATAGTGATGGACCAGGAACAACCCAGCTAATTCATAATTTACGACCCCAGCACGTTATTTTTGTGCATGGTTCTCCCAGCTATCTAGCAGATTTAACTTGCTTAGAAGAGCTACAAAACCGCTATCATGTCCACTCACCAGCAGCTGGAACTCTAGTAGAATTACCAATTGGGGAAACATTTTTACAACCTGCTGCCCCAGAAACTAATTATGAGGGAGAGTTGACGGAATTAGGTACTGTTATTACCATCACTCTCCCTGGTACAGTAACAGCAGACCCCCGCTGGAGACAATTCGCTGATACGGGTTTAATAGAAGCGCGTTGGCAGGGTGAAGAGTTGGTATTGCGGGGGTTATCCCCACGAGAACTTGTAAACCCCAATCATCTTCGCCCTAATTCGAGTGATGTTGCGTGCTGTGGTAGCTGCCGACACCAAAGGGGGCAACGGTGTTGGAATCCCGCTGCCCCCTTATATAATTTCAAAGTTACCCTTGACGGATACTGTCCTGCTTTTGAACGCTTGACGTGAATTTAGTTTAGGAGCGTTTAATCAGCTATTAGCAATCAGCATTGAGTTAATTTTGGGTTTAATTCCGTCACCTCTACAGGTGGAATGTTGCTGAGGTGGGGTTTAAATCCTCTTGTTAACAACACGCTGACGGCTCTTTTAATCTGGATTTAGGTCAGTATAAGGGTTAGGAATACGCTCTGCTTCTGGACATTCTTCAGTTGTTAGCGGATCTATGTTACCGCGTTGCACTGAAGCTAATTTTTGAGTAACAGATCCGATGCTTTCAAGACGAACCATCTCCTCCCAAGAACAAACTTCATCTTCTTCGTCTGTCTCATAGCGTAAAGTCACTAAATCGCCCTCGATATCAATGATGCGGGCCCGCTCTATCCAGCGTTGCTGATCCCGCAAAAAAACACATACCTCCCGCCCGTCGCAACACAGTTGATAAATTTTGCGGTGTAGCATGTAGTGCTTCTGCCTTTTTATACAACGTAGTTAAACCTGTCAAATTCGGGTTTTATCCCCATAATATCAGCCTCTAAGAGGTGAATTTCGCGGTGAGAACCCAGTAAGTTCAGTGACTCAATTTTACCACTTATTTTTAGTCATTAGTGTTAGATGAAATTTTGGGTCTTAAGCTTTAGTTTACCGCATTAGTTGAACAGCTATAGCAACTGTTAACATCTACAGACATTTTTCTTTGATTTGGCGTTTCCACAGGGAAAGTTACTTATCCCTGGCAGGACTGCTTTAGCAATAAAATCGTCTGAACATAACATAGCTTTTTACCTTTTAACTAGACTATCTAGCCAAGTACAGACAAACCAGTGGCTGATCTCTAAAAGATTTTCGCCAGGGTTATAATCTGTATTATATGAAAATGATAACATTGTTTCTGATTTCTTAACCGTGAATAATTTTTCTTGTATAAATTTTTGAATAAGATCCCCAGGGCGTTACGGAAGCAAGATGTAAGTATTACTTGGTCTGAATAGTTTACGGTGATCTAACTAGGGTAAAAACTGGCGGAAATCTTCATCTTGCTGGCTCAATTTGACCCAATCTAAGTTAAAGGCTTGAAATTTCTGGACTAGGCGATCGCACGCGGGGCGTTCTGTGGCATAATGTCCAGCATCAATTAATACAAGATTACGATCACGACTTTCTTGGAATTGATGAAATTTGCAGTCAGAGGTTAGGTAAACCTGAGCATTAGTTTTGACTACTGCTGAAATGTAACCTGCACCTGAACCACCTAAAACAGCTACCCGGGAAATTTGCTGTTGTAAATCAGCCATTGGCGAAAAAATTAAATGGGGCGGGTTTAATTGAGATTGAATATTGTTAATTAATTCTTGTAATGTCAAAGTAGGTTTTATATTTCCTACACGCCCATAACCTAAACCTGATTGAGTAGGGACAATGGGTGATACCTGTTTAAGTTCAAGAATTTGGGCTAAAACGTCAGCAGTTCCATCTGCTACTTGGTCAAAATTAGTATGGGCGGTGTAAATTCCGATGTTATGGGCAAAAGCTAACCGCACCATTTCTGTTAAAGCGTCCCCAGTGCGGAAAGATTTGGGGGGATGAAAAATGAGGGGGTGATGGGCAAATATAAGATTAGCATGGAGAGCGATCGCTTCCTGCATAACGGCTAAAGTCGGAGTTAAACACACCAAAACCCGTGCTTCTGTAGACAAAATACCTGGTTCTACTTGCCAACCGCAATTATCCCAGCTTTCGCACCAAGCCGGATTGGCCCATTCTTCAAACCAAGTAATTAAATCAGTAACTTTCATTAAATTCAAATAAATCAATAGATTAAACGTATTTAATTATAATCCTACTGGTGGAGATAACCTAAAAAAATGTTTCTTAATCCAAAAAGATACATTGACTAAACTAATTAAGACTGGCACTTCTACCAATGGTCCAATGACAGCAGCAAAAGCCACACCAGATTTAATTCCAAATACAGAAATAGCGACGGCTATTGCTAATTCAAAATTATTACCAGCAGCAGTAAATGCCACACTAGCAGCTTTTGCATAGTCGGCTTTAATTTTCCATGCTAGGTAAAAAGCACTCAGGAACATGAATAGAAAGTAGATAATTAGGGGAATGGCAATGCGGACAACATCCAGAGGAATCTGCACAATCAAATTACCCTTTAAACTAAACATGACCACGATAGTAAATAAGAGAGCAATTAGAGTAATGGGACTAATTTTGGGAATAAATTCTTGATGATACCACTGCTTACCTTTAGCTTTCATTAAAATAAAGCGAGTCATAAATCCAGCCAGAAAAGGAATACCTAAATAGATAAAAACGCTGTTAGCAATTTCCCTAATACTGATATTTACAATAGTTCCTTGTACGCCAAATAAAGGCGGTAAAATCGCCAAAAAGAACCAAGCATAAACGCTGTAAAATAAAACTTGAAAAATACTATTAAAAGCAACCAGTCCGGCTGTATATTCAGTGTCTCCCTTAGCTAATTCACTCCAGACAATTACCATAGCAATACAAGGGGCTATTCCCACCATAATTAACCCAGTCATATACTCAGGTTTATCACGTAAGAAAAGCATAGCCAGCGTAAACATGACTATTGGGGCAATTATCCAAGTTAGTGATAACGATAGTCCAAGAATTTTTTTATTCCGAAATACGTCTGGTAATTCTTCATATTTTACCTTTGCCAATGGCGGGTACATCATCAAAATTAAACCAATAGCAATTGGGATGTTAGTTGTTCCTACTTGGAAATGATTGATAAAAACTTCTACTGTGGGGAAAAAATACCCTAAACCCACTCCAGTTGCCATTGCTAGAAATATCCACAATGTCAAAAAGCGATCCAGAAAAGAAAGGCGTTTGATAATTGGTTTTTTAGTTATATATTCCACTTAATTGACCTCTATAAATTTAGTTTCAGATCCCCGACTTCTCCAAGAAGTCGGGGATGTTGTTGTCATTATAAAATGTGTATTTATTACAAATTATTATTTAGGCAAGCGGCAAAAAATTTCACCAATTGCCCCCTATCAAACTTAAACTCAAATAGATTTTGGAGTCATCCAACTACGGGATGATATACCTGTTTATATGGCATATCTTTAAACTGAGAAATATTAGTCTCCGTCTCCAGCTTTCCAAGCTATAGCTTTACTAGGTTGAGGATTAGGTAACTTCAGAGAAACTAAACCTGCTGCGAATACGAAGAACATTGATGTCCACAGACAACCAACTAAGCCAAATATTTGATAAACCAAACCAGATAACACTGTCCCCACAAGACGACCACCGGAGTTTGCCATATAGTAAAAACCCACATTTAAGGCAACTTTATCATCATCAGTAAATGCTAAAACCAGATAGGAATGGACAGCGGAATTGAAAGCAAATACGACACCAAAAACGAGAAGTCCAGCAATAATTACGATATTAGCAGGTAAACCTAATTGTAATGCCAGGGCGATCGCACCGGGAACAGCCGTTAATGTAAATGTCCAGAATCGAATAGTTTGAGATTGAGGTGGACGACCAGAACCAAATCGCTGCATGAGTGTTGGTGCTAAAAATTGAATAATCCCATAACCAATCACCCAACAAGCTAAAAATCCCCCCACTTGATAAAAAGACCAGCCTAATGTACCCCGTAAAAACACTGGTAAAGCCACAACAAACCATACATCTCTAGATCCAAATAAAAAGAATCGCGCCGCCGAGAGAATATTGATTTCTGCGCTTTTAGAGAAAAGTTGGCTAAATTTAACCTTTTTCTTGATTTTACCCATGGCTTTGGGCAGCATTAACCCAGAAAACATAATTAAAGCCAGTCCCCCAGCCATAATCCACAGGGAATTAATAAAACCCACAGAACTAAGAAGGGCGCTACCAAGAAAGAAACCAACACCCTTTAAAGCATTCTTAGAACCTGTGAGTACAGCCACCCACTTAAACAAAGAAGATTGAGCATCTTGAGGCACAACCAAGCGAATGGCGCTTTTAGAACTCATCTTCGTTAAGTCCTTAGCAATTCCCGAAAATGCCTGTGCAACCATCACATAAACGACTGAAAGCCACTGCGCCCACCCTGGATTCAGAAAAGACAGCATAATTAAAGAAAACACCTGTAATCCAATCCCAGTATAAAGAGTTACTTTTAACCCAAACTGAGAACCAATCCAACCGCCGAGAAAGTTTGTAACAATTCCAAATACCTCGTAAAACAGGAACAGAAAGGCAATTTGGATAGGTGTATAACCAATTTTATTAAAATAGAGCAAAACCAACATTCGCAAAGCCCCATCAGTCAAAGTGAAGCCCCAGTATGCCAGTGTCACCAGAATATAATTCTTGAAATTAGAATTAGAAGCAGTAGTAGAAGCCATGATTAAAAATTCAAAATCGTAAATACAAACTAAAATTCTCTCTCCGTCTCTGCGCCTCTGCGCCTCTGCGTGCAAAAATCTTTAATGGGGGAGGACCGAAAACCCACCCCTAGAAAACCATTATTTCTGCAAACTTAAAGCCACCTTTCGCGCTAATTCAGTCATGCGGTTAACATAACCCCATTCATTGTCATACCAAGCCAAGATTTTCACTTGAGTTTCATTGATAACCATTGTCGAAAGGGCATCAATAATTGCAGAATGAGGATCATCTTTATAATCAATAGAAACTAAAGGACGTTCTTCATAACCCAAAATTCCTATTAATGGTTCTTGTGCAGATGCAGTTTTCAATAGATCATTAACTTCGGCTATTGTGGTCGGCCGCACAACTTCAAATACACAATCAGTGAGAGAAGCATTTAACAAAGGTACACGCACGGCTAAACCATTTAATTTACCATTCAATTCTGGATAAATTAACCCAATAGCTGTGGCTGAACCTGTGCTAGTGGGAATTAACGACATACTTGTAGCCCTAGCCCGACGCAAATCTTTATGAGGTGCATCTACAATAGTTTGAGTATTAGTATTGTCGTGAATTGTGGTAATTACTCCGTGTTTAATTCCTAAACCTTCATGAATTACTTTTACGACTGGGGCTAAACAATTAGTAGTACAAGAAGCTGCTGTTAATAAATGATGTTTATCAACTTCATAGAGGTGATCATTTACCCCCATGACAATATTTAAAGCCTCTTGTTTAACAGGTGCAGCAACAATTACCTTCTGCACACCTCTTTTAAAATAGGGGTCAAGGGTAGCGGGGGTTCTAAACTTACCAGAACATTCCAAAACTATATCAACCCCAAAATCTTCCCAAGGAACTTCACCTGGTTGGGAATATTCAGTAAAACTCAGGGATTTACCATCAATAACAACTTGGTTTTTGACCGCTTCTACTTCTGGTGTCCAACGCCCATGTACAGAATCAAATTTGAGTAAATGTGCTGCGGCTTCTGTTCCACCTTTGGTTTCGTTAATGTGGACAAATTGTATTTCTGGGTAATCCCAAGCAGCACGAACGGACAATCTACCCATGCGCCCAAATCCATTAATTCCTACTTTAATTGTCATTTCAAAAAAAGTTGATATGTTAATATTGACTCTAGCATCAGATGTAAACATTAATCAAGGAAAATTGATGTATTGTTTATGCACAGCAGAAAAAATGTTTTTAGCCGCTTGCTAGTTGCCAGCATTAGCAGACGTTTGTTCACCAACCTCAATCCGAGTAACGGGTTTTGGACTAAAGTGAAGTAAAAGCTTTTTCCTAGTTGCAGATAGAACGGTTGTGTAAAGAGCGATCGCCCAAACCGAAGTAACAATTAATCAGCTAATCCAAGCTACTTACTTAACCAGAGTAGCCGGATTAAGTTTAGTGCATATTTTGAACAGCAAGGTATAAGGCGGTTGTTACCAGAAGCAAAATCAGCAGAAGTTGTAGTTTAACCTTTCATATCCCCGACTTCTTCAAGAAGTCGGGGATTTTGAATCTCTCAAGAAAATCCACATCCTGTAAATCCTCAAATCCTGGATATCCTGATTCAGACAAATAAAATTCCTAGATATATCATCAACTATTCACCCAACTTCTGAAAGCCTTTAATGTTGCATTTCTTCCTGTAGTTCGACTTTTTTCTAAATATTGAGGAATGACTTCAATTAAAGGTAAATCAGGAAAATTTAAACTAGATTTCGATTCCACATAAACACCATCTTGTAAAAGATTAATTTGCAAAATTCCGTTTTCAAACCGCCATACTTCAGGAACTTTCAAACCTTGATATATATTCAAATGGGTACGGGAAGTAATATCAATTTCCAAAGCTAAATCTGGAATATCGTCGCCAAGGGAGTTTTGGACCCCATACCGATGTTTATGCTTTAGCTGCTACTTTATATTATCTGCTCACGGCTGATAGACTCAACAAAAAGGGTGAATTTAGTCCAGTACCCGCAACGAACCGGAAATATGATGATGAACCTTTACCAGCGCCAAAACATTATAATTCTCGCATTAGTCAGAGGGTGAATGATGCTATTTTAGCAGGGATGGAAATAGAACCGGAAAACCGGACTCCGACGGTGTTGAAGTTTCGGGAAAATTTGGGTTTGGTAGTTCAACAACCCATTAATTTTGATATTCAACAACCCATTAATGTAGAGACGTTCCATGGAACGTCTCTACAAACATCTAATATGGACTACAGGAAACTGCGTGACTACCTCGCACAAGAAAAATGGAAGGAAGCAGACGAAGAAACAGCACGGGTAATGTTAGCAGTTGCGAAGCGGGAAAAGGAAGGTTGGTTAGGTGATAAAAGTATTGATAATTTTCCCTGTGAAGACCTTCGCACAATTGACCAATTGTGGGTAAAATACAGTGGCGGTAAGTTTGGTTTTTCTGTGCAGAAACGAATTTATCAAGGTTTTGGTGGAACGAGAGAATATAATAGGGAAATATGGGAGAAGTTCGGGGACAAGGTAGGATGGAGAAAAGGAGGCGACTGGTTGTACCACAAAGATATTACTTTTGACAAGAAAGCACCAGAAGGCCACCTCCCTGGTAGTAGGTCAGGTTGGGTAAGGTGGTGGTGGTTCTTCTCTCGCGTCCAGACTTGTAAACTGTAACATTTAAGGGTTACAGAAAATTATTAAGTCAGAATCAGGATGTCCAGGATTTTAGGATGTACAGGATTGTGATACTATACATTACCTATCCTGAAAACCAACATAAATCATGTCATGTTTGATGAAATATTACAAAGAATAAGAGAAAAAATTACATCACTTCAATATGTAATGACACTTCATGCAGAAGAAGAAATGAACAATGATAACTTAACAATATATGACATCGAACAAAGTATCCTGAATGGTGAAATTATAGAACGTCAAAAAGACAGAATTACCGCAGAATCAAAATATCGCATTAGAGGAGTAACCACCGATGGTGTAGAAATTGAAATTATCACTAAACTCAGTCTGAGCGGAAAATTAGTTATCATTACAGTATATACAGTTTAAAATCAGGTAACAGAAATATGAAATGCGACATTTGTAATAGCGAAGGTGTACATATCCGCAACATTACCAGAACTTATGGGAAAGGAGAAGAATTACTAATAATTGAAAATCTACCTATTATTAGTTGTCCTCATTGCGGTGAAAGTTACATGACAGCAGAAACATTACATAAAATTGAACAAATTAAACTCAACCGCAAAAATCTTGCAGTTGCACGTTTTATAGATGTTGTAAGTTTGAGTGCGTAGAATGTGTTAGGAATGCGTTAATTGTCACAAATCAGGTGGTTATCGAGCGAAGTCGAGATAATATCCAGGATTAAAGGATGTACAGGATGGTAATTTATAGATGGTTTGTTTGGTGATGAAAGTTGTATTTGTCTGAATCAGGATATCCAGGATTAAAGGATGTACAGGATGGTAATTTATAGATGGTTTGTTTGGTGATGAAAGTTGTATTTGTCTGAATCAGGATATCCAGGATTAAAGGATTAACAGGATTTTCAGGATATTAGTTTATAGATGGTTTAAATTATTCAAAAACAATCATTCAAAAACATCCTGAAAAATCCCCAAGTTCCCACCAAAAATCATCCAACAACATCCTGAAAATCCTCAAATCCTGGACATCCTGATTCAGACAAAAAAATCCCCAACTCCCCACAAAAATCATCCAACAACATCCTGTACATCCTCAAATCTTCGACATCCTGATATGGCTAACGCCACACTTCGCTATCATACAAATAAATTAAATCCTAAATAACTATGTCAGCAAGAGATTTATTTCATCAAGCAGTTGTCAACGCATTATTAAAAGAACAATGGTTAATTACTCATGATCCTTTAGAAATTCAGCTTGAGGAAACAAAACTTAAAATTGATTTAGGTGCAGAAAGACTAATAGCAGCAGACAAAGGAGAGGAAAAAATTGCTATAGAAATCAAGAGTTTTGCAAGCAATTCTCCCGTAAGTGATTTTCATACAGCATTAGGACAATTTCTCAATTATCAAATTATTTTAGAAGAAACTCAATCAGAACGAGAATTATATTTAGCTGTTCCCAATGATACTTATATCTCCTTCTTTCAAACTCGACTTGCTAAAATAGCAGTAGAAAAATATAACATTAAAATTATAGTATATGATCCAATAGCGGAGGTAATTGTCAAATGGCAAATTTAGAACATTATCGTCAATGTATTCAAACCATTCTCAAAGAACATGGCAAATACAAACCAAAATATGATGAAATAGATAATGAATTAATTTTTGATACAAATAATGATCATTATCAATTAATGTATGTAGGATGGAATGGATTCCAAAGAATTTATTACAGCATCATTCATTTTGACATTAAGAATAACAAAATCTGGATTCAACAAAATACAACAGAAACAGATTTAGCTCAAGAATTAGTCAATATGGGAGTACCAAAAGAGGATATTGTTTTTGGTTTACAACCACCATACAAACGTCCTTATACTGGTTATGGGGTAGCTTAATTTCTATTTCTTAAGAAGTCGGGAATATAACCAACGCCATGATATTATTACCATGATACGCCTTATGTGAGTTGGAGTAGTAAAAAAGAAGGGGAAACCGCAAAATAAAGGTAACTACACCAAAGCTTGAGGTATCCCCATGAATATGATAGACGGTTCGAGCCTGTTGACAACGATTTTTGTATTAGTAGATGATTGGTATCAGCAACAAGGCTATCGTTATGTACCGTTACTGTCAGGTCCACTACCAAGATTCACGGATAGTGAAATGCTAACATTATTAGTAGCAATGGATTTTTTCCCCTACCCAGGAGAACAACAATTTTTGGGTTTCGTGCGAGCAAACTACTTGAGTTTATTCCCGAAACTGCTAGTACAGAGTCAGTTCAACCGCCGAGCTAGACGATTGGAGGGGATGCTCGAAGAACTTAGACGTTTTTGGGTTGTGGAATTGGGAGCAATTTTTGAGCGCACCTTATTGTTAGATACAAAACCATTACCAGTTGTAGGCTACAAGCGTGATCAAGATCGAAGTGATTTCACAGGTAGTGCTGATTATGGGCGGTGTGCCAGTCGAAGTATGAATTACTTTGGCTATAAACTGGTACTCATCAGTACCCTAACTGGAATCCCTTTAGTTTACTCCTTAGTGCCAGCTAGTACGGATGAACGTCTGGCGGCAGAATCTGTTTTAGACTGCGTTCGTGGCTGTCGCATCTTGGCTGATAAAGGATTTATTGGTGGTCAATGGCAGAGTGATATTTTCAAAACTACAGGTAATCAAATTTTTACTCCTAAACGAGCTAACCAACTTCAACAACAACCAAAAGCCTTTGAAGGTTTATTAAACAGCCTCCGAGAGCGTATTGAAGGTGTATTTCATGAGGTACAAAATACTGGACGTAATTTGGAACGTCTGTTGAGAAAGAAGGTTGACGGTCTCTGCGTCCATGTTGCCGCTAAAATGACCAGTCATACTCTGCGGATTTTGCTGCGTCAGCGTTTTGGTATTGATGTTCTTACTTTTGAACAACATCCAATCTCTTAACTCACATAAGGCGTATGATATAATTAAATTAATCTTCACCATATCTACAAGGGTATGATAATCTGGCAACCATATTAATTATACTGTTGTTATTAGTATTGATGCAGGGGAGTTTTTTGAATCTGCTTCTGCTATTTTACAACGGAAATTAGATAGATGTTTTGATCGTTTAAAAAGTTAATCCTCGTAATCATCCTAATATAAAACTCTCAAAGGTGAGTTATCAGGTTATTATCGTTATCGAGTAGGTGACTATAGAGTTATTTATGAAGTTAATGATGATTTAAAATTGGTAACAGTTGTTTTTATTGCCCATAGAAGTCAAGTTTATGAATAGCTTGTAGGGTGCGTTAGGATAACTAAAAGATTATAAAATGTACACATAAATTAACTACGCGACGTAACGCACCATTAATATGGTCACAAATCAGGATAACCGGGATTGAAGGATTGACAGGATGGTAATTTATAGATGGTTTAAATTATTCAAAAACAACCATTCAAAAACATCCTAAAAAAACCAACTTCCAAAAAACAATCATCCAACCACATCCTGTACATCCTCAAATCCTGGATATCTTGATTCAGACAAATAAAATCAACTTTACTCTCGCAACTCAGGGAAGTGGATTTTTGAATACTTCAGTAAATCATGATCAAATTCTCGCTGAACAAATATATTCACAATCATTGCCACCTAATACACCTTGAGAGCTATAATTGCTGACGCTGGACTACTTTATGCTGCTGTAGATGTAGATGATCAATATCATCAGCGTTCAAAAACCCAAATACAAAGAATCAATGGAGAAAACTTAAGAATCCTAATTTCCTTTCCTGTTTATTAATTACTAAAATTGCTTTTGTTTGCGTAACAATTGCCCAAGAGTTAGGTTAAACTCCGATTTACCACCAAATACTGTTCCGGCTTTGCCTTTATACAAGTGGATAGAATTAAGTTTGTAAGCTTCCTCTGATAAGGGAACATAGCCAACAGAACTGACTATTTTTGCCGCATTTTTAATGTAGAAATCCGTAAGGTTATACACCAAAGTCTTGTTTTTACTAGACCGAAGATTGACATATATGAATAGAGGTCGAGAAAGTGGTTGATATTTGGCTTTTTCTACTGTTTCTGGTGATGGTAAAACAGCACCTTTACCACTATTAACTGCTAAAACTATTAACTTATCTTTGTTTTCTTGGTAGTAGGCATAACCAAAGTACCCTAAAGCATTAGGGTCTTTATTAACACCAGTAACTAAAACTTCATCATTTTCACTGGCTGTGTAATCTTTGCGACTGGCTTTGGCTTTACCGACAATTGCTTCGGTAAAATAATCATAAGTTCCAGACTTACCACCAGGACCATATAATTTAATTGGGCGGTCTGGCCAAGAAGCTCGGACTTGATTCCATTTTGTAATTTTTCCTTCAGCCGCAGGTTCCCAGATTTTTTTCAATTCGGCTACTGTAATGTCTTTTGCCCAAGTGTTTTGGGGGTTAACAGCAATGGTTAGGGCATCAAAAGCTACGGGTAATTCCATGTAACTTACGCCATTTTTCTTACAAGCTGCCATTTCTGACTGGTTAATTGGCCGAGAAGCATTATTGATGTCTATTTTACGAGTACAAAATTTTTCAAACCCACCGCTAGTACCGGAAATATTTACTTGTATTTGACTATTATTTTTCAGGTTGGCTTGGTATGCTTTGGCTATGGCCTGGGTAATGGGATATACGGTACTAGAACCATCTACTTTGATAAGTGCGTCAGTGGCAGAGTTAGTAACTTTTGTCGCTGCATTTGGTTTTTGAATATTTTGGGCAAGACCAAGCATATTTGTAAAACTGCTTGTCAATGCTAGTATTCCGAAGGTTAAGACTAATTCGCTTGCTGTTTTATTCACTGATTTCACCTGTATAATTAGTGAGTAGACTATTTGTCCTATGTACTCATTATTTCAAAAAAAGTTGATATGTCAATATTTAATTTACCATCAGATGTAAAAATTAATCAAAAAAAATTGATGTATTGTTTATATAATGTTTTTAGCTGCTTATTTTTTCCAGCCTCAATCTAAGCAGCAAGTTTTGCAGAGAAGAACTAATTGACGGGTAAATAAATTTTTCCTCTTCCTTTCGGGGTCTTTGCGTCCTTCGTGGTTCATTTCTAGGACTTACGCACGCTCACTAATTTACCATGATATGAATGAACGAAATTGCGTCGTTTTCGGCTTTGGGAATAACTTATTGAGTAGGGTGCGTCAGATAGAGGGAATCTGTTTTTTTGTCAAAATATCGTGTCTGACGCACCCTACAAGGGATAAAATTTACCTCACATATTTGGGGAATCTTGTCAATGCGTAAATCCTAATTTCTTCTTTATCCGTCAAAATTTATTTGACAGACTACTAAGCTGTTGTGCATTTAGTTTGTATAATTCTAGCGGGCAAGATGCCCGCACCACAAAGTTCAAGTAAGTTATGGTTATCAAATTTAGCTGCGTAACAGCTTAGTACAGAAGTAGTCCGTAGGGGCGCAGGGTCTGCGCCCAGTCAGGAATCACAAGGAAGAAGGAATAAAAATTCCCAATTA
Source organism: Dolichospermum sp. LEGE 00240 (assembly GCF_015207875.1). GTDB lineage: Bacteria > Cyanobacteriota > Cyanobacteriia > Cyanobacteriales > Nostocaceae > Dolichospermum > Dolichospermum gracile. The sequence continues at coordinate 10,244 of NZ_JADEVZ010000002.1, read as the reverse complement.
CCCAACTAAATCGGGAAACATTTCTTGGACAGCAGGATGTACAAGACGATGATTTTGGACGTTTAAACCTTTTCCTAGGGCTGGGTTAATGTCTAAAGCTTTTAGTCCCAGATTTGCTAATTGGACGGTATAGGGTAAGGTGCAGTTGTTGAGGGCTTGTGTGGATGTCCAAGGAACTGCTCCTGGCATATTAGGAACGCCATAATGCACGACTTCCTCATCAATGTATACTGGTTTAGTATGAGATGTAGGATGTAATGTTTCAACGCATCCACCTTGATCAACGGCGACATCTACAATCACTGAACCGGGTCGCATTTGTCTAACTAGTTCACGAGATACGAGAATGGGGGCTTTTTTACCAGGAATTAAGACTGCACCAATGAGTAAATCGGCATCTTTGACGGCGGCTTCAATATGGGCGGAGTTGCTGTAAAGTAGTTCTACTCTCGAGCCAAAGAGGGTTTCTAGGTAGGATAGACGTTCTACGTTGACATCTAAGATTTGCACCATTGCACCCATACCGACGGCGATTTTAGCGGCTTCTGTACCGACGACTCCACCACCTAAAATTACGACTTTACCAGCCTTGACTCCGGGGATACCGCCTAAAAGTACGCCTCTGCCTCCTTGTTGACGTTCTAGGAATCTTGCGCCAAATTGTACGGCTAACCGACCAGCAACAATACTCATGGGGGTGAGTAAGGGGAGTTTATTTGCTCCTGGTTGTTCTACGGTTTCATAAGCGATCGCACAAGTGCCACAATCAATTAAATATTCTGTTAACTGGCGATTCGCCGCTAAATGTAAATAAGTAAATAACAATTGCTCTTTTTGCAAAAATTGATACTCACTTACCAAAGGTTCTTTTACCTTAACAACTAACTCCCGATTCCAAGCAGCATCAGCAGTATTGACAATTTCTGCACCAGCGTCGCGGTAATCTTCATCAGTAAATCCCGCACCAGTACCAGCGTCACTTTCTACAAAAATATTATTACCATTTTCCCGTAATACCCGAACACTGGAAGGACTTAAACCCACTCGAAATTCTTGATCTTTAGTTTCCTTGGGAACACCAATTTCCATTGATAGCCTCTTATTATTTGATTGTTTCACTTTAGCGTGCCAGTACCTAGCTGATTATTTCCGTATTCAGTAATTCAAAATGCCAAATTTTTATTCCTCCTCACGCCACACCTTGACTAATTCACCAGTCTTCTTACAATAGATAAAGAATAATTAAAAATTGTTAAGTACCGACGACCATCTTCAGCAATTTACTTGAAAAATCTCTGTAAATTTTTGTTTGCCAATTATCAACAAAGGAATCACTGATTATGACACAACAACAACCAACCATTACCCCCAAATTAGAAGACCCCAAGTTTGGCTTCAATGAATATGCTGAACGTTTAAATGGTAGAGCGGCAATGATTGGCTTTATTTTCATGATAGTAATTGAATACGTTACCAATCAAGGTGTACTTGCATGGCTTGGTTTAAAGTAGACTTCTAATTTGGGGTTACTGATAGCTTGACAGACCAATAGTCTAATAAAGTATGAATTGGGTGTAGAGACGTTCCATGTAATGTCTCTACATTAGTTTTTAGTGGATTTTTGTCCTCCCAGTCCGTCTCCCCAAATTAACTGACTGGCTCAGTCCTAGTACAATAGAAATAACTGTGATGATCCTCGAAGCAATCACTTCTGTGGGTGTTAATTACCCTACTCTCTTTTTTGCCAAAGGAAATTACAATCATTTATGCTATTATTTGCCTTTGATGAAACAAACAAACTGTAGTTGGGATATCCTGAGTAAATTTATACAAAAACTCTAATTGGAACTAAGTAAGCTGTGATGAATGCCGTATTACCCCGTTTTTTAAAGTCAGCCTACCGCAAAGAACCTATCATTAGTGCGTTGATAACAGTGGGAACAATAGATGCTCTAATTGGTGGTTTGGATGATAGTTGGTCACTTTTCACCTTTGGTTTAGGAACAGCCGGAATAGCCCTCGTCTTTAAATTATGGCGAATGCAGCAACGTCCAACTTTACCAGAAGAACCTGTTGCACAATATTATTTACCTCCTCAGTCTTCCGCTGACCCTTTGCCTGTATTAAAGGCTTCTAAGAAGAAACCCCGTCAGTAGTAAAACTAATATAAATTAGGGCGGGGAAACCCCGCCTAATAACCAATGAATAAATTACTCGTAGTAGCGACAGGAAACCCCGGAAAATTGCAGGAAATGCAAGCTTATTTAGCTGATTCTGGTTGGGAATTAGCTTTAAAACCGGAAGATTTAGATGTGGAAGAAACGGGAGAAACCTTTGCGGAAAATGCTTGTCTGAAAGCCTCAGAAATTGCTAAAGTTACGGGTAATTGGGCGATCGCTGATGACTCTGGTTTAAAGGTAGATATCCTCAATGGTGCGCCAGGGGTGTATTCTGCTCGTTATGGAAACAGCGATACAGAACGGATTGAGAGGTTATTAAGAGAATTAGGTGATCAGGAAAATCGTCAAGCTCAATTTGTGTGTGCGATCGCAGTTGCAAATCCTCAAGGAGAAATAGTAATTCAATCTCAGGGTATTTGTCACGGTGAAATTTTGTTTTCACCTTCTGGAGATGGTGGTTTTGGTTATGATCCGGTTTTTTATGTACCAGAGAAACAATTAACTTTTGCCCAAATGAGGACGGATTTAAAAAAATCAATTAGTCATCGTGGTAATGCTTTAAAAGCTTTAGTTCCCCAGTTAATTAAAGTTTTGAGTTGATAAATTAAGAATTGAATCACCTTAACCTGATAATGAGAGTAGATGCAATCATTTGTAAATTGATAAAGGTAGGTTACAATTCATGGCGTATTCGTGGTTTAAAGCATTTCACATTGTTGGCTTTGTGGTTTGGTTTGCGGGGTTATTCTATCTAGTGCGGTTGTTTATTTACCACGTTGAAGCCAACCTTGAACCAGAACCAGCAAGAACGATACTGAAGAATCAGTATCAAATCATGGAAAAGCGTCTTTACGATATTATTACCACTCCAGGAATGTGTGTAACGGTAGCAATGGCTATGGGAATCCTATCTACAAACATGGAACTGTTGCAAGAACCTTGGTTACATTTCAAATTAGGTTTTGTAGGGATTTTAATTGGCTATCATTATTACTGCGGTAGATTAATGAAGCAGTTAGCAGCAGGTGAATGTAAGTGGACTGGTCAACAATTACGCGCTTTCAATGAAGCCCCGACGCTGTTATTAGTGGTAATTGTGATGTTGGCTACATTCAAGAATAACTTACCCACAGACCTCACCGCTTGGTTAATTTTTGGTTTGGTGATTTTCATGGCTGTGAGTATTCAACTTTACGCCAAAATTCGCAGACGCAATCAAGAAAAGCTCACATTACAAGCACAAGAGGAGTCAGGAGTAAAAGCTTTTTAGCTAGTTTAACACTACTCACTGGTGTCAAATGAGGCTAGAAATACTTTAACAAGCTCAGTACAAGTAGGTTATTTATTTGGCTGCAACATTCCCGCCCGGAACTTGAGTTCCGGTCTCAAAGCTAAAGTGCGTTGAAATGCACTCTGGTTAATTCAAAATCACAAATTATCCTATTTAGGGTTTGCTGAAAAAGTTATCTGTGAGGACTAGGAGTCAGGAGTCAGGAGGAAGAATTAGAAGGAGATAAGAATAGTATCAAATTCCAGAAAATGATAGCTTTTTAATGGTTTCAATGCTTATTCCTTGCACCTAATTCACTTTTTTAACCCAGAGACTCTTAATATATCTAGGTTTTCGGTTTATATGGCTAACGCGCCACGCTACGCTATCAGCAAGCCCTATTTATGCTAAAGTAGTCGGTTTTAACCGACTTTAGCTTTGAGACAGGGAATTTATTCCCTGGCTTGAAGGGACATCAATTTACGTTAAACTGTAACGGGTTGACGAACTTCTACTGCTTCTCCTGTTAAACTAAAAGCGCGAACTTCGGTAATTTTCACCTTGACTATTTGCCCTTTGAGGCGATTAATATCACCAGTAAAGAATGTCAGCCGATTTCCCCCAGTTCTTCCCATGACTTGATTTGTGTCTTTGTTATTTTGAGCTTCTACTAACACTTCTTCAATTCGACCAAAATAACGTTGCGATCGCTCTGCTGCTTTGATATTAACTAAATGGTTCAATCTTTGCAAGCGATCGCTTTTAACTTCCTCACTCAGTTGATGATCCCACAAAGCCGCAGGTGTGCCAGGACGAGGTGAATAAGCCGCAGTATTCACTAAATCAAACCCGATATCTGCCACCAATTGCAAAGTATTTTCAAACTGTGTTTCTGTCTCACCAGGAAAACCCACAATCGCATCAGCACTAATTGACGCATCCGGCATATACCCTCTAATAGTATTAATAATCCGGCGATATTTTTCCTGAGTATAGCCCCGTGACATAGCTTTTAAAAGCTCATTATCCCCAGACTGAAAAGGAATGTGAAAATGTTCGCAGACTTTGGGCAACTCTGCACAAGCTTTAATTAATCTTTCCGTAAAATAACGCGGATGACTGGTAGCAAATCTTATACGTTCAATACCCGGTACATCATGGACATAATAAAGTAAATCTGTCAATGTGTGCAGGTGACGACCTTCGGCGGTAGAACCAGGTAAATCCCGTCCGTAAGCATCAATATTTTGACCCAGGAGAGTAATTTCCTTATATCCTTGTTTTGCTAACTGTTCGATTTCCCCACGCACTGCTTCCGGTGTCCGAGACTGTTCCACACCGCGCACATTGGGAACAACGCAATAAGTACAACGTTCGTTACAACCATAAATAATATTTACCCAAGCAGTTACCTGACTATCCCGACGCGGCTGGGTGATATCTTCAAAAATATGCACTTCTTCAGTAGCGACAACTTGATTACCAGCAAAAACCGACTCTAGCAAATCTTTGAGACGGTTAGCGTGTTGGGGTCCCATTACCAAATCCAATTCTGGCACACGCCGCAGCAAAGCTTCACCTTCCTGTTGGGCAACACAACCAGCAACAATCAAAGTTAAATCAGGTTGTTCCTGCTTGCGTTTGGCTTGTCTACCTAAATAAGAATATACTTTTTGTTCCGCATTATCCCGAATGGTGCAGGTATTGTAAAGAATTACATCTGCTTGGTTTGGGTCATCTGACCATTCAAAGCCCATGTCTTCTAAGATACCAGCCATGCGTTCAGAGTCTGCCTTATTCATTTGGCAACCGAAGGTGATAATGTGGTAATGGCGGTTAGTGGTCATGGGAAATTACGCTTAGTTAGTAATGTATATCAAGTCTGTTTTCTATTCTATATAAGAATCTTATCTTATTTGGATGACATTTTCAGGAGTGTGCGGTTGTTAATCCACTTAGACATCTTCAGAAATTAAATATGCGTTTTCCAGAACTCTTGTAGAGACGTTCCATGGAACGTCTCTACATTCTTTTTCATCAGATGCCTAATGTATGCGGTTTGTAGTGGATAATGGAAATCTGTCGCTCAATACTTGGGGGAAAGACATCGCTAAAAGTGCTGGGTATTTGAATAGTATATCTTCTAATTGCGATCGCTCTCTAATTGATCAATGACTCTTTGTAAATACCAATCATCGGACATTCCCGGACAATGATATTCTTGTTGTTGAATCAAGCGTTTGGCAATTTCCCATTGTCCCCCCACTAACCGCAACAATCGCTGACGTAAAACTTCATATTTCTGATGATTAATTACAGGCTGGGATGTTTGAATTTTTTGTAACTTATTTAATACCTGTTGATAATTTTCCCAGTCTTCTTGTTCACAATAAATACTCGCTGCTTTTTGATAATCGGCTACAGCCTTTTGGATTTCTTCTAACAATGTATAGGCAAGACCACGATTATAGTAAGCTGGAGCATAATCATGATTTATCTGCAATGCTTGATTATAATCTTGAATTGCATTCAAACAATTACCCATTTCTCGATAAATATTACCTCTAGCAACATAAACTAAAGGATCTTCAGGCTGCATTTTTAAAGCTTGGTTTAAATCCGATAATGCACCCTGATAATCACCAATTTGGCAACGGGCTTTCCCTCGGTTACGATAAACAATGGCATCTTGAAAATCTAGTTTCAGCGCTTGATTAAAGTCAGTAATTGCTTCTCGATAATTACCCAGTTTACACTGAATTACACCGCGACAGCAATAGGCTTGAGCATCATTAGGATCAGCTTTTAATACCCAGTTTAAATCAGCGATCGCTTCTCTAGTTTCTCCCTGTTCTGCCTTAGTTAATAATTGCTGAAAATATTGATTAGTGGAAGTAATAGATACAGCTACAGACTTATTTATTTGTTGTTCTGGTTTTTGAGGTGGTTGTAATTGTTTGATTTTTTGCAAACAACTTTGACATTTTTCCTTATCTTTTTGTTCTAGATATAATTCGGCTGCTTTCTTAAAATTAACAATAGCATCTTGAATATGTCCTTGTTTGCGGCGGACAATCCCCCGTAAATCATAAGCAGCAGCATCATCAGAATCCAGCCGAATTGCCCTTTCTACATCCTCCAAGGCACCAGGAAGATTTTTTAATGCTAATCTGGCTAAAGCCCGAAAATAACAGGCTTCTCGACTATATTCATCTAGTTTTATAGCTTCAGTATAATCATAAACAGCTTGGAGAATTGCCCCTGAATCATAATATGCTAGACCCCGTTGAATATATGCTTGACTAAACCCAGGATTTTGTTGAATAGCAGCGGTAAATTCTCCTATCGCGCCAGCATAATCTTGTTGTTTAGCCTTTTCTAATCCCCGGTTATAAAATTCTTCATTCATATTCCTAATTGGTAATTGGCAAAAATCAATTACTTGTCACTTTAAGTATATAACAATTTAACAAGATCCCCGACTTCTCTGAGAAGTCGGGGATCTGAATATTGATCGCAAGTTAATCAGTAATTAAACTAGGAGAAGTAATTACAAAGACATCCATATTTCCCATGCCGGGATTTTGGGTTTTTATGGGAGTTGCAAAATGGAAAAATTCACGATCATTGACTAAAAACAGTTCCCCAGGTTGGAGAATTTTGTTAAAAACCGGCTTTTCTTTTTTAGCAGTGTATACATGAGTTTCTCCACCTTGAATATTATCTCTATCTACAGAAAAGATGCCAATAAAATCACTACCATCCCGGTGAATACCTTCAGGTGCAGGATGTCCTAGATGATTTGGTAAACAGCTAATTCTAATTTGATGAACACCAATATCTGCCTCTGGATATAATTTACAAGCATCACAGAATGCGAAAATCAGATTCTTAAAAATCTCTAGTTCTATGAGTGCATCATCTAATTCTGCAAACTCTCTTTTAATATTTCCTAATAAGGGATTATATTTTCCACTTTGTAATAGATATCCATGAGGCAATTTAACCAATTTATCTCCAGAAACTTTAAATCTGGATAATCTGCGGGAACGATATTCACCATTAACGTAGGGGTCAATTGGTAAATTCTCAAAAAATGGTCGAAAACCTGCTGTATTAATCGAGTTTACTTTTCTCAGAGTGAACAGAAAAGCATATTCTAATTCTGTATAGAGTGAGACTTTTTGCATAGGATATTTTTCCTTGCATTGGTAAATGCTACCATATTTAGGGTTTGCTGAAAAAGTTATCTGTGATAGCGCAGCGTGACGTAAGTCATGGGCTAGGAGTCAGGAGTCAGGAGTCAGGAGGAAGAATTAGAAGAATAGTCTTGAATACAAGTGATAGATTTTTGCTAATTTCAACCCTTATTCCTTGCACCTAATTCACCTTTTTCACATTCAAACTCTTGATATATATAAGTTGTAGCTTTATATGGCTTACGCCACGCTACGCTATCAGCAAGCCCTATTTATCTAAATGGTAAGCTGTGATATCTATTATATTTAATTTCTCTAAAAAATATCGTAAATTTGACTACAAAAGTTACTTATTTATGATGCAAATTAAACTTTTTCGGTAAGATCCCCGACTTCTTTTGTTTATTATGTCCACAAACCATAAATTGATTTCAGAAGTCGGGGATCTGTTCATGGTATAATAAAATCCCCGACTTCTTTTGTTTATTATGTCCACAAACCATAAATTGATCTCAGAAGTCGGGGATCTGTTCTAAATCAATGCTCTACTTATTTATGACTAATGATTGATTGGCTCTATAACTACCCCACACTCTATCCTGGCATTTTACTGAAACGCTACAAGCGGTTTTTTGCTGACGTTCAACTGGACTCTGGAGAGGTAGTAACAGCACATTGTCCGAATACGGGACCAATGACGGGAGTTTCTACTATTGGTAGTGCTGTACAAGTTTCTAAAAGCGATAATCCTAACCGTAAGTTAGGTTATACATTAGAGTTAATTCAAGTTAATGATAATCAAAAAGCTTGGGTGGGTGTAAATACGGCTTTACCGAATCGGGTGATTAAATTAGCTTTAGAAAAACGTTTATTTCCAGAGTTGGGTGAATATGAACAGGTGAAGGGTGAAGTTGTTTATGGAAAAGATCGCAAAAGTCGGATAGATTTTTATTTGATGGGTAGTGCTGAACAACGCCCAATTTATTTAGAGGTAAAAAATACAACTTGGTGTCAGGGAACTTTAGCCTTATTTCCCGATACAGAAACCACCAGAGGACAAAAGCATTTACGGGAATTAATGGAAGTTTTACCCGCAAGTCGGTCGGTAATGCTGTATTTTATTAATCGAGGTGATTGTGTAGAGTTTGCACCTGGAGATACAACAGATCCCGTATATGGTCAGTTGTTGCGAGAAGCGATTAAACTGGGTTTAGAAGTTCTCCCATGTCGGTTTGATATTTCTCCTGAAGGTATTCGTTATTTGGGTTTAGCAAAACTGAAGATTTAACACCCATGCCGAAAATCTTTGTTACAAATAGATGGCTGGCTTGTGGATAAATTCTTGACAATTGCCGCAGTGTTATATACAATTAATACAATGTGTTGAAATTTTTCGACACACCTCGCCCGAACCTTGAAAACCCTATAATTTCGTTGAGGTGTGTCGCCTGCTTACACAGCAAAGACTTCAGCCTCCAAAATCTGCCGCCGGCTAGGAAATTTTTTCAATTTTTTAGAGGTGTGTCGATTGGGGTATCTGAAACCCTTGCTCAGTAAGGTTTCCAGAAGTGAACTCTTTCCATTACCACTTCCCCTAACGGGGATGGAAACATTTTAAATCCACGTCACCTCCTTGAGGGGAACGTGGACTTTCCATTACCACTTCCCCTAACGGGGATGGAAACTTGGGTCGAACACGTTAGAAAGGCTAAGGTTCGCCCCTTTCCATTACCACTTCCCCTAACGGGGATGGAAACACTTGTTTCTGATCTCACTGGGTAGTTTTTGGAGACTTTCCATTACCACTTCCCCTAACGGGGATGGAAACTGTTTCTTCTGTCTCTCTGTTATTGGCAAATTTTCCGATATTTCCTTTCCATTACCACTTCCCCTAACGGGGATGGAAACAAGCCCGGTACCGCCCGTGGGGGCGTTAATGACACCCAGACTTTCCATTACCACTTCCCCTAACGGGGATGGAAACACTTGTCTGCGGATTAGCCGACTTTGTTAGGGTGCTTTCCATTACCATTTCCCCTAACGGGGATGGAAACTTTTCATCATCTGGGCGCCCATCGCATAAGATAAACTTTCCATTACCACTTCCCCTAACGGGGATGGAAACATTTCTTTTGCCTGAAAAAGATTGAGCGTAGCTTGGTTCAAACTTTCCATTACCACTTCCCCTAACGGGGATGGAAACTAAAAACATGATTTGATGGAAATTATTATTTAGAAAGCAGACTAATTAATTTCTTTGCGCCTTTGCTTCTTTGCCTCTTTGCGCGAAACATTCATTAATATTAGGACTTACGCATTGACAAAAAAATGAATCTATGTTGATGAAGCAGCACAAGCATTGGTAAGATTGTCCACAATGTAGTCGCGCACAACTAAAGTGAATAAGTTTCTTTGCACTTCATACCAATTAGAAATTATGTTTTCAGAGCGCATTTTTTCTAAACGAGCAAATGCTTGAAGTGAACAAAATATGTGTGTTTTGATTGCTTGGCTATCTCTCACCATAAATCGACAAATTCCACATACTTGTTTAATGGCTCTGTGAAAACTTTCAATTCCCCAATGGGTATCATG